>NZ_AZNV01000002.1:0-416743 GCF_000510625.1 Rhizobium sp. IBUN | reverse complement strand
ACCGTCTGATGATGCACGCCAAGTCGTCGTCCCACCGCAAAGAACGACGGGTTCTCGCGGTAGGCCAGCAGCATGGCTGCCCGCGATACCCGGCTCGCCGGCTCGGTTCGAGACCGCGAAAGAGCTGTCAGCGTTTCGATCTCTTGCTCGCTCATCGCCAGCTCAATGACTCGCCGCCTTGGTGCCATGATGAAACTCCTCATTTGAATAATCTCAAACCAGGAATCCACCAGCGCACGTCAGGTTCCATCAAACGCCGCTTTCATGGAATCGGTCGTCTAGACACTGCCACCAAGCGAGGGCGAATGAACTTACGGATCTCATCACTTTCGTCAGCAATGGAACCCAGGCGTAGACAAACGAGCCCGACAGGCTCATCAGCAAACCATAGAAATACTCTTGATGCCGCGTGCCCGTACCCATCACGTCGGTCGTCAGCACCAATCCAGCGAATGCCAAGAGCGCCGCGCCCACCTGCTTTCGGGACACCTTTTCCCGAAGAAGCCACACACCGAGCGCCATCGTCCAGAATGGCTGGATATGGAATACGACAGTGGAAACGCCGATTGACGTACGTGGAATCGCGGCGAAATGGAGCGCCCAGCTAATAATCATCAGAACGCCCGTCGCGACAGCGCCGAGTAGGTCCCGTGCCTGCAGCCTGGTTTCAGCCAACCGCCCACTCAACGCGCCCCACGAAAGCAGAGCAAGAAACCCAAAAAAGCATCGAAATGCTACCGTAGTGAGCGGGTCTTGGTTCGCCTGGAGCACGAAGATGCCCACCGTCCCAAGGATCAGCCCGCCAAGCACAATAAGGATCGTGCCCTGGCGTTCCCGTGAGTCACCCGGGACGGCCAAACCGGCAGATGTTGCAAGTGATGTGAGACCCCGTGTGTCCATCGGAAAATAATGGCGCTGGATCGATATCCAGAAAAGCGAATATCTGTTACAAGTATCATTCGATAATCGAATGGACGGTGAGATGAACGATCTCCAGATTGATTGGCTTAGAACCTTCGTGGCAGTTGTCGACACGGGCTCCATCACGGCAGCATCCCGTCAGGTTTCCCGCTCCCAGTCGGCAGTCAGTATGCAACTCAAGAAGCTCGAGGAATGCGTAGGGAGTTCCTTGCTAAACCGGGGGCCACGCCACCTGTCTCTGACCCCTCCCGGCTTCGATTTACTCGCTTACGCCCGACAACTGATCGAATTGCACGGCCGCGCCCAGATCGCGATGCGCGGATCAACGGTTTCTGGGAAGGTCGCCGTCGGTGTCCCTGACGACTACGTCGCGAGTTACTTCGCGCCAATTTTGCGGACCTTCGCCAACCGTTTTGCCGAAGTAGAAATATCAGTCGTTTGCGAGCCATCGAGTTCGCTATTGCCAAGGATCGACCGTGGTGATTTGGATTTGGCACTCGTGACACGCGATATGGCGACCCGAGGGGAGCCAAATCGCGGCATATTCCTTTTCTACGAACCCTTGGTGTGGGTTGCGTCAGACCAACATGAGGCATGGCGGAAAAACCCGCTGCCCTTGGCTTTGCACGAACTGGGAAACCGCTTCCGTGGCGAAGTTTTGGCAGGCATCGCGGCACTTGGGCGGGACTACCGTGTAGTCTATAGCTCACATAACCTAACGGGACAGTTGGCGGTAGTAGAGGCAGGTTTGGCCGTTGCCGTGCTCGCACGATCCAGCGTTCCCAGCCATTTCAAGTTACTGGATACTCGCCATGGTCTGCCGGAGCTGCCTAAAATGGAGGTAGCCTTGGTTCGCAGCAAAGACTCTAAGCGCTCTGCGGCGGTCGACGCTATGCACAGCGAGGTCCTTCAAGTGTTGAATTTCCAGCCTTGATTTTCCGTGTCCGTTGGCAGCATGGCGCCAGGATGACGCCCCCGAGAGGTGCTGTGGCTCGATGGCGGCATTTTCCGATATGGCTGGATTGTTTAACCACAACTTGATCGAAGGACCATCGATAACCATGACATGATGGACCCGCTTGCCTGTTGACCAAAGCCTCAAGAAGCGTGTGAGACATGGTCGTTTCCGGGGCAACTTTCGTGATGACCGGAGACCACCCATAACGCCAGGTCAGAGCACCGCTTGCCTCCCCGCGATTGCCACGCCTTATTGAAAACGGCGTTCAAAATCACAATCTCAAAGTGATGATTGGAGCCTGACGGATGCTATACCTAACTCTCGCCCTCAGCTTTTGCATTTTAACCAGCACATACTTCGTCGGACGTTTGTACGCCGCAAAGACCCGGTTGGTCGAAAAGGCAATTGAGGAAACGATTGAGCGCAAGCTGTCGACATCCCCGATAAGCGCCGAGCTGCACCGCCTGCGGGAAGAGAACGGAGTGATGCGCAACCTTCTGATCGACATGGTGGAAAACGAGGCTTCGCTAGCCGACGCAACCACAATGTCAGAGGTGGAAAGGACACGCGCGGCAAACGCTCGAACACTCCGGCGCCGGGAGGTTTTCGGTGAGGCGATACTCGTGCTTCAGCAGACCAATGGAGGGCGACCCCCAAGCAGACAGCCGACTGAACGGGCCTAAAGGCAGGCCTGGTGTGAACGTCATCCATCCGCCAATCTAAAAGGGTGGCTCTCACTTGGAAGCCAATCGTCATACCCCGGAAGATGGGCGATAAACTGTCAGGCCTATCAGCCCGTCCAGGCGTATACGTCCGCTGGCTCTGCCACACCCTTAAGCACGAATGAACCAACATTCCTAAACCCTTTCGGTACCTGTGCTGCGAATGGCCTTGATGCCAGAAGGCTGTAGCCGACCGTATCTGCAACTTTTTCGATCCGGGCCGCTTCGTTGACTGCGCGGCCGATCGCCGTGAAATCGAGGCGGCGGGAGGCACCTATGTTGCCGTAGAAAACCTCGCCAACGTGCAGAGCGATATCGACCAACAGCTGCGGCTCCTCTTCATCGTTGCGCCTTGCATTCAGCAATTGATTGGCTTTCATGGCCATCCGAGCCGACGACAAAGCACGGCCACAAGCCTCGGAGGGATCGTCGATGTCAGCAGGGAAAATCGCCAGCAGGCTATCACCCATAAATTTGAGGATCTCGCCACCATTCTCCTCCACCGGCCCGGCGATCGCCTCGAAGTGTTCGTTCAGCCAGCCGACGATCCTCTCCGGTGGCCACCGCTCGTTCAAGGACGTGAAGTCTTTTAGATCGGCAAGCAGGATTGCTGCGTATATCGAGGCGCCATCTCCACGACGGGTCTGTCCGCTGAGAATGCGGCCACTGGTTCGCGTCCCGGTGTAGACGGCAAGCATGTCGGTCGCAACGCGGGTGGTTGCAACTCGGCAGCAAGTCAGTGCCAACGCGGGCATCAAGCGTTCGACGTCTGCAATTTGCTGTTCTGAAAATCCGCCGGGTCCATCGACTGCTATCGAGAAGCCCACGCCACCAAGGGCAGTCTCTCCAGGAAACTCCGCAAGCTTGATCAAGTACTCAGTCGCGCCGAGCTGTGCCAATTCGTCAAACAACGGAAAGCTATTGGTTTCGTTCGCCGGCAGGCTCCACCGGCCGTAGAGAAGGTTATTCGACAGCAGATGGAAGATCGGTGAGCGCTCGAACATCTCCTGTCCCGCGTCATCGTGCCCTTGGATGTCAACGGACATGACCGAGTGTGGCGACCACGCGACCGAAAATCCCTTCTGCATCGGGTCGATGGATGGCATTGCAATCGAGGCGCGGACAATCGGATAACCTAAAGCGACCAATCTTGGCCCAAGTCCCTCCATGATCTGCTCGACGCTCCGGCTGGATAGGCCCTCCCCGATGATCCAGTCGATCAGCTCCTGCAAACCCTGCACGAAAAATCCTCCATCATCGCGCATCCACCATAGGCTGGCACTGGATGCCCGGTCGAGAAGGCAAACGAAATCCAAAAGAAAAAAAGGAGGCTTTCCGACGAGGCGGGCGGTCGTAGAAGCTACCTTCGAAAGTTCTCCGCGCTTGCGGGCCTTTACCGTCGTGGAAGGCCAGAACCAGGTTTCCTCGCCTATTGCTGCCGCCTCATAGGGATGCGCGCCTCTTCGCGAGATTGATTGGCGGGTCGCGGTTTGCGAATGGCTGCGCGGTCGGCCAAAGCAAAAAGGCCGACGCGTCTTTCGCGTCGGCCCCAGTCTGCCGGTTAAGCCGTCGTGAACGGCACGGCTACGAAGGTCGTGTTATTGCCGCGCTGTATCAGCAGCAGCACTGACTTCTTCTTGGCCTTCGCAACATCCGCAACTGCGTTCTTGGCTCCACTGGCATTCTGGATTGTCTTGTCGTTGACTGACAGAATGACGTCACCGGCTTTCAGCCCCGCCGAGGCTGCCGGTTTGTCAGGCGATACGTTGGCAACGACGGCACCTTGGACGTCCTGGGAGAGGTCCAGCCGCTCACGAACTTCCGGCGTCAGGTCGACAAGTGCGACACCAATCCGCGGACCGGCTGGGATCGCCTGTTCGGAGCCTTTGGGAGCAGCAAGCTGAGCCATTCCGTCGTCGCTGCTGCCGATCTCGACCGTGAGGTCGACGCTCTTACCAAAACGCCAAACCGTAACGGTTTTCTTGTCACCAGGGGTAAGATCCGCCACGAGCTGCGACAGGTCCTTCGGTGTCGACACCGGCTTTTCGCCAACCGCCGTAATGGCATCGCCCTGCTTGATACCGGCGCGAGCGGCGGGCGAGTCTTTCGAGACGTTTGCAACAAGCGCACCAGCCGGATTTGCCAGATCGATCGCGTCGGCAACTTCCTGCGTCACCGGCTGGATCTGGACACCGAGGTAGCCGTGGTCGACGGAACCGGCGTTCTGAGAATTTGCGACAACCACCTTTGCCTGATCGGCCTGAATGGCGGATGCGGCAAATGCAGATGACGTTTCGAGGGAGATGGAGGCCGCGCCGATCATAATGGCTACGCCCAGAAGAGCCGCAGATCTGCGGCGATTGACAATGCTTGTCACGATTTCAGTCCTATTAAATTGCTTCACTGCGTAAAGCCTCTCAGTGAAGCTCAACGCTTGGCGAGGATATGAAGCCAGCCAATTATGTTTTCAAATTAAAAGTATATTACAATTTCATTGCCAATAAGTAATGTATTAAAATAATTTAATACTTGATCGCAAGCTTTTGCAACTGTAGCGATGTATTAGCCTTTAGGGAGCTGGCGCTGCATCGTCCGCCCTGGTCGCAAGGGTTTCGCCACAAGGGGGCGGTCACCTCCAAGAAGCTGCGGTCGCCGTTGACCGCGCACGGCCAAGGGCGAAATGACCTCCCGCTGCCTCCTGGTCCTGATCCGCGCTGCACGAGTTTCGCCGAATTCACGGAACCGGGACTTCCAGTCCACTCTTGATGCGGTCCATCGCGACAAACGTCCGGAAACGTTTGACGTTGTTGTTTCCGAAAAAGAGCCGCCGGGTCAGGGATTCATATGCCTTCATGGATGGTACGACGACGACGAGGACAAAATCCGCTTCGCCCGTGACATAGTAGCACTGCTGGATTTCGGGGGTCGCCGCGAATTCCCGCTTGGCGCTTTCGATTTGTTCTGCGGTCTCGCTGATCACCTCCACTTCAACGAAGATTGTGATCGGATGCCCCAGCGCTGCGGGATCGACGATCGCGACATTTGCCTTGATCACACGGGCTTCCGTCATCTTCTTGATCCGGCGCTGAACCGCTGGAGCCGACAGATTGACGGCTTCGCCGATCATTCTCTGCGGCGTGAGGTTGTCCCTCTGGAGGAGGGCGAGGATTTTGCGGTCGAAGTCATCCAAAATGATCTTCTGCGCCAGCGCACCCATACTTTTTCGCTCCCTTGACGAAACAACCTTGCAAATCAGTCCCCAATATTCAGCGCACGATGCGGAGGCAATGCAATATATTTTCCCCTCGAACCCGAGCGAGGCCCCCATGTTTCTCATAAATTCGAATAGCGCCTACAAGTCTCCACTTGACCCACGGGACGCGGAAGCTCTTGGACCGGTGGCTGCCGCGGAGGTCGAGAGGTTCCTGTCGCACCGCCAAAAAAACGCGAAGACGCCCTTGGTGTCCCTCGGCGGCCTTGCCCGCAAACTCGGGGTTTCGAGCATCCATATGAAGGACGAAGGCTTCCGGTTCGGCCTTGGCAGCTTCAAGGCGCTTGGCGGTGCCTACGCGGTGATGCGTCTTGTGCTCGAGGAGGCAAGCAAACGCCTTTCCAGGCAAGTCGATGTAACTGAACTTGGTTCACCGGAGGTCCTGGCCGTGGCAAAAACCATGACGGTTGCCTGTGCCACCGACGGCAACCACGGACGTTCCGTGGCCCAGGGGGCGCAGACCGTCGGCGCACGTGCCGTGATTTTCGTTCACTCGGGCGTCAGCGACCAACGGGTGGCGGCCATCGCAGGATTTGGCGCCGACGTGTGCCGCGTCGAGGGAACCTACGACGACTCTGTCAAGGAAGCGTCCAAGGTTGCGATCGAGCGTGGCTGGACAATCGTGTCGGATACGTCCTGGCCTGGCTATGAGCGCATTCCAAGCCTTGTAATGCAGGGCTACACCGCGATATTCCGCGAGGCACTCCGGGAGTTGCAGGACCCGCCGACCCATGTTTTCGTTCAGTCAGGGGTTGGCGGCATCGCTGCTGCGGCAGCCGGCTATCTCGCGCTTGTCATGGGGGACACACGCCCGATCTTCACAGTTGTTGATCCCGAACGTGCAGCATGCATCGTCGAGAGCGCCAGGGCCGGGCATCCAGTGACGGTTGACCACGGTGAGCCGACAATCATGGCCATGCTCGAATGCTACCAGCCGTCCCTGGTAGCCTGGCGCATCCTTTCGCGTGTGGCCGACGCGTTCATGACCGTAGACGAACACGACGCAGTCACCGTCATGAAGAGGCTGGCCCACCCGGTCGGGGGAGACCCCGCCGTCGTGGCGGGCGAAAGCGGTGGCGTTGGCCTGGCCGGATTGATCAGGGCCATCGGTGATCGGCAGATCAAGGCTCATTTGCGGCTTGGAGATCAATCGCGTGTCCTTGTGATCAACACCGAAGGAGCGACCGATCCGCTCAAGTATGAGGCGATCGTCGGGGAAACACCCGGATCTGTTTTGTCGAGAAACGCAGGGGCGGCGGCATGACTGGATCATCGGTAAATGAGGAACGCTTGCTCGGACGTCTGCGTGAACTCGGCTCCATTGGCAGAGACATGGATTGCCGCCTTGTCAGGCTCGCGGCGTCCGACGCGGACAAGCACGGCCGGGATCGCTTGATCGCCTGGATGCAGGAAGCCGGGCTCGATGTCGCAGTCGATCGCATCGGCAACATCTTCGGCATCTGGGCGCCGATACAGGCCGACGATAAAGCAAAACCGCTGATGCTGGGGTCTCATATCGATACTGTGATCAATGCAGGGGTGTTTGACGGCTGTTACGGTGTCCTTTCGGGACTGGAAGTCGTAGAAACTCTGAAATCGGAGGGCTTCAATCCAAACCGACCTATCGCGATTGCTGCATTTACCAACGAAGAAGGCGTGCGTTATGCGCCTGACATGATGGGGTCGCTGGTCCATGTCGGCGGACTTGATGTCGATGAAGCGCTTGCCACCGTAGGCACCGATGGCTCTGTCCTTGGTGAGGAGCTTGCCAGGATTGGCTATGCCGGACCACATCAGCCCGGCTTCCTGCAACCGCACGCCTATATCGAACTCCACATTGAACAAGGGCCGATCCTCGAGCGCGAGGAGACCACGGTTGGGGCCGTCGAGAACCTGCAGGGCATTTCCTGGCAGCGAGTAACCATCGAGGGAGATGCCAACCATGCAGGCACGACGCCCATTTCGCTGCGCCGCGATGCCGGCTTGGCAGCAGCGCGCATCATCACCTTTCTGCGCGACCGGGCGAAGGCCTCTAACACCCCTACGGTCGCCACAGTCGGGTGCATGGAGTTCGAGCCGAACGCAATCAACGTGATCCCCTCGAAAGCGACTTTCACGGTTGACCTGCGCGATCCCGATGAGGAGAAACTGTTGGCGGAAGAAGCTGCCTTGGCAACATACCTCGATACGGTTGCGGACGATGAGCAGGTCACAATCACCACGAAATGTCTGGCAAGATTTCAGCCGGTGACTTTCGACAGCGGCATTGTGGCGGCGGTCGTGGAGGCTGCGACGGCCCGCGGATTGAAATCGAAAAGGATGACCTCAGGTGCAGGGCACGATGCTCAGATGATCGCCAGGATCGCACCCTCGGGGATGATTTTCGTACCCAGTATCGGCGGCATCAGCCATAACCCCAAGGAATTCACGCCCAACACCGATCTGGTCGCAGGAGCCAATGTGTTGCTTGACGTGGTCCGCAATCTCACCGCACCGGAGAACTGATCTCATGACCGACATTGAGACGCTCCATGCCGAAATGAGCGAGTGGCGGCGACACCTCCATGCCAATCCAGAATTCGGTTTTGCGGAGCAAGCCACGGCTGCGTTTGTCGCCGACAAACTTAGAGCATTTGGCCTCGATGAGGTCGCCGAAGGCGTCGGTGGTACCGGGGTTGTCGGAACCCTCAAGCGAGGGACCGGCAACCGCGCCATCGCCTTGCGAGCCGACATGGACGCCCTGCGCATTACCGAGCAGGGTGACATGCAACATAAATCCCGCAACTGCGGGCTCATGCACGCCTGTGGTCACGACGGTCACACCGCTATGCTCCTCGGAGCCGCGAAGATGCTTGCCGCAGAAGGCGGTTTCGACGGGACGGTCCGCTTCATTTTCCAGCCGGCCGAGGAATGGGGCAAAGGCGCACTCGCGATGATGTCCGATGGTCTTTTCGAGAAATATCCGTTTGATGAAATCTATGGCATCCACAATATGCCGGGTCTTCCTGTTGGCTATTTCGAGACAAAACCCGAAGAATTCATGTCGGCGGAGGACAATTTCGAGATCACGCTCAAGGGCGTCGGGGGACACGCCGCCCGACCGCACTGGGGCAGCGAAGTCCTGGTCGCCGCCTGCGCCATCGTTACCAATCTGCAGACGATCGTCGCGCGGCGCATCGACCCGGCCGACATCGGCGTCGTATCCGTCACTGAGCTCATCACCGACGGCACCAGGAATGCCCTGCCCGGCATGGCACGCATTCTCGGTGATGCCCGCAGCTTCCGCAGGGAGATCAGCGAGCGCATCGAGCAGCAGATGCGGATTATCGCGCAAGGCACTGCGCTTGCCTATAATGTCGAGGCCGATGTCCGTTACACGCGTGAATTCGTTCCACTTATGAACGACACCGCCTTGGCTGCCGAAGCCATGGCCGTGGCGGTGGAATTATATGGCGCGTCGAACGCAAGGGTCGCATCAAAACCGATGACGGGATCAGAAGATTTCGCGCAGTTCCTCAGCCGGGTGCCTGGGTGCTTCGTCTTCCTCGGCAATGGCGAGACATCGGCTCCGCTCCACAATCCGAATTATGACTTCAATGACAACGGCCTTGTCCATGGCATGCGATTTCATGCAGCAATAGCGCGTCGACGCCTAGCAAATTGACCAAAGCGACGGCAGTTGCAGGCAAATTTTCGGCATCCAGGATCTAGCGCCTTGCCACAGAAGACGATCATCGCAACGTGCGACGAAGTGACGTTGGTCCGCCGGTCTTTCTGGGCCCAACGCGGGCGACCTCAATCTCAAAATCGAGCCAAGTACCCTGCGGTCGTTCTCTGCCTGGACCGCGAAAGGGTCGGTGAAAAGTGCGCTTGCGCCATGTGCGAGGTACGATGAACCCGGCGCGCAATTTTCTCGCCCGTTCAAGTCGGCTCGCTTCCCTTTCTCACCAATTCGTCACCGAGCCATCCCGGCGTTTCAGATGAGGCGCCTCCCAGAATTCAAAGCTCTGCCTGGCAATCAACTCCTCGTTCACTTCGACCCCCAGGCCGGGCGCATCGGAAACTGGATAGCAGGCAGCCTCAAGCCGTGGCTGGACCGGAAAGAAGTCAGAATTGTCAAAACCCAGATGCGTCTCCGCGGGGCTCGCCCGCGTTTCCAACCAGGCAAAATTCGCAACCGCGGCGCAGAAGTGGATCGTGGCAGCCGTGCATACCGGGCCGAGTGGATTGTGAGGCATCATGTCGACATAGTGAGCCTCGCTCCAGCCGGCGACCTTCATCGATTCAGTCAGACCGCCGACATTACAGACATCAAGGCGATTGAACTGGTGAATGTCGCGCTCGATGAAGGGCAGGAACTGCCACTTCGACGAGAACTCCTCGCCGATCGCAAACGGAACATCGGTCATTCGACGCAGCGCCTCGTAGGCGCCCGGTGTTTCGTCGCGGATTGGCTCCTCGAGGAAGTCCAGTGTGCCCTTCGGCATCTTCTGGCAGAAGCTTGCAGCTTCAGCGACCGTCAGGCGGTGGTGATAGTCGATGCCTAGCACGATTTCCTCGCCCAGTGTTTCCCGAGCTTTGACGCACCATTTCGCTGTCATCGCGATATGTTCGCGGGGCTCGTAAATCTCCTTGTGCTCGTGACCCGAGGGCGAAAGTCGCATGGCCCTCCATCCATGCTCGACCAGCATCTGTGCCTGCTCGATCATCGCTGGCCCCGGCTCCGCGAAGGTCGTCGCAAAGGTTGGTATCCGGTCGCGCTGCTTGCCGCCGAGCAACTCGTAGACGGGCACGCCAAGCGCTTTGCCCTTGATGTCGTGGAGCGCGATGTCGATCGCCGAGATCGCAGCCTGCAATACGCGACCGCCCTCGAAATACTGGCTGCGATACATCTCCTGCCAGAGCGCTCCGATCTTGAACGGGTCGCGGCCACGCAAGAATTCCGCATAATGTTCCAGCGCACCGACGACCGCCTTCTCGCGGCCGGAGAGTCCACTTTCGCCCCAGCCGAAAATCCCGTCATCGGTCTCGACCTTCACCAGAAGCTGGTTGCGAATGCCAACCTTGACGGCGTAGCTCTTGATTGCTGTGATCTTCATGTCCGTTCTCCGGTTACCAGTGCCAGAGCGTGCCGTCTTCGAGACGGTTCACAGGCAGATAGGCGCGCTGATATGGATATTTCTCGGCAAGCTTTTCATCGATATCGACACCGTGGCCGACCGCATCGCCCGGATGGAGATAACCGTCATCCAGGCTCCAGGCACTCGGGAACACCTCAAGGATTTCCGGCAGGTAGCCCGAATATTCCTGGATGCCGAAATTCGGCACCCAGAGGTCGAGATGCAGGTTGGCGCCGAGGCAGATCGGCGACATGTCCATTGCGCCGTGGCAGGCAGTGCGGACATTGTAGACGCTGGCGAAATCCATGATGCGCCTTTGGGCGGTCACACCGCCGGCATGTACCGTGGTCGTCCTGATGTAGTCGATCAGCTGCTCTTCCATCAATAACCGCGCGTCCCAGATGGTGTTGAAGACTTCACCCACGGCAAGCGGTGTCGTGGTGTGTTTGCGGATCAGACGGAAGCCCTCCTGATACTCGGCCGCCACCGTGTCTTCCAACCAGAAGAGCCGTGCAAATTCGAGGTCTTTACCCAACCGCGCCGCTTCGATCGGCGTGAGGCGATGGTGGCTGTCATGCAGGAGCTCAATGTCCCAGCCATGCGCCTCGCGGACCGCCTTGAAGAGTTCGGGAACATAGCGCAGATATTTCGACGTCGACCATGTTTCTTCGTGGGGAATGGCATCGTCTGCAGCGTTGTTGGTGACCGACTTCTTGCCGGTGCCATAGACGTCGGGCAGGCCGGGAATGCCGACCTGAACACGGATCGCCTTGTAGCCCTGCTCTATCCGCTTGCCGACCGCTTCGACCGCTTCGGCAATATCAGTGCCCTGCGCGTGTGTGTAGCACAGCACCTTCTCGCGGCTGGCGCCGCCCAGCAGCTGGTAAAGCGGCATGTTGGCGGCTTTCGCCTTGATGTCCCAAAGTGCGGTATCGATACCGGCGATCGCCGCCATCGTCACAGGACCGCGGCGCCAATAGGCTCCCTTATAGAAATACTGCCAGATATCCTCGATGCGGCTTGGATCGCGGCCGATGAGCAATGGTGCAAGATGATCCTGAAGATAGGCTACGACGGCCTTTTCACGACCGTTCAGAGTGGCGTCGCCGACCCCTGTCAGCCCCTCGTCGGTGAAGATCTTGACGGTGACGAAATTGCGTCCGGGCGAGCAGACAATGATTTTGACGTCGGTAATTTTCATGACTTATCCGTTGGCTGAAACTGTACGTGCGGGGTCGTAGCGGAACCGGTTGTGGATGCGCCGGTTGCGCGGGTCGGGATGAGGAATGGCGGAGAGCAGCGCGCGGGTATAGTCATGCGCCGGATTGTTGACGACCTGATCGGTGTCGCCCGCCTCGACGATCTTGCCGCGATACATCACAGCAACGCGGTCGCACATGTAGCGGATAACCGACATATCGTGCGAGATGAAGACGTAGGAGAGACCGAGCTCGTCCTGCAACTTCATCATGAGGTCAAGCATCTGTGAGCGCAACGACACATCGAGTGCCGAGGTTGCTTCATCGGCAACAATCAGCCGCGGCTTGAGCGCAATCGCCCGCGCAATACCGATACGCTGTCGCTGACCGCCGGAAAAAGCATGCGGGTAGCGTTCACGCCAGGCCGGTTCGAGGCCGACCTGCTGCATAAGTTCCGAGACCCGATCATCGAGGGATCTGCCCTTCACGCCAGCGAGCTTCAGCGGCTCGGCAATGATCTGGCCGACCGTCTTGCGTGGGCTGAGCGATCCGACCGGGTCCTGGAAGATCATCCGGATATCGTGGCGAACATCCTTCAATGTCGTTTTGTCGGCCGAGCAAAGATCGACCGTGCTGCCGTCAGCGCGGCGGTAATTCATAGCGCCGGCTTGCGGATCGTAAATGCGCAGCAAGCAACGTCCCATTGTCGTCTTGCCCGAGCCGGATTCACCGACGATGCCGAGGGTTTCACCGGCACGAACGATCAGCGACACGTCGTCCACTGCCTTCAGGCCGGATGGGAAAGTCAGCGAGAGGTTCTTGACCGCGAGTAGCGGCGGCGCGCCAACGGGGATTTCGGATCGTGTCAGCCGAACTTCCGCCTTCTTCTCCAACTTGACGACCGAACCGATCAGGCGGCGCGTGTAGTCGTCCTTTGGTGCGTGGAAAATCTGCTCCACGGAGCCACGCTCCATCACCTTGCCCCGATACATCACCAAGACTTCGTCGGCGATTTCGGCAACGACACCCATGTCGTGGGTAATGAAGAGCACGGCCATGCCGTGGCTGTGCTGCAGTCGTTTGATCAGATCGAGAATTTCGGCCTGGGTGGTGACGTCGAGTGCTGTCGTCGGCTCATCGGCGATCAGAACCTGGGGATTGCAGGCGAGCGCCATGGCGATCATGACCCGCTGGCGCATGCCTCCTGAGAATTCGAAAGTGTAGCGGTCGATTGCGGTTTCAGGGCGCGGTATTTCGACCTGGCGCAGCAGCTCGAGAACGCGGTCGCGCTGCGCCTTGCCGCGAACGCCGAAATGTATGCGCAGCGCTTCGCCGATCTGCGCGCCGATACGATGGACGGGCGACAGTGAACTCATCGGCTCCTGGAAAATCATGGCGATCTCCTTGCCGCGAACGCCGCGAATTTCCTTGCCGCGCGGGTCGAGCTTGGCGAGATCCACCGATGTGCCGTCTCCCCGCGTCAATACGATCGAACCATCCTCGATACGACCGGGTTTATCGACGATCTGCAGGATGGAGCGCGCCGTAACCGACTTCCCGGATCCGGATTCGCCGACAACACAGAGTGTCTTTCCGCGTTTCAGCTCGAAGGACACGTCGTCGACCGCCTTGAACAGACCCGTGCGCGTCGGGAAGTAGGTTTTCAGGTTGTCGACCTTGAGGAGTGTATCGTTGTTCATGGTCATGACACCGACTCGTAGGGATCTGCGGCATCGCGGAGGCCGTCGCCGAGGAAGTTGAGGGAAAGCACCGAGATGACAATTGCGGCAGCCGGCGTGAACAGGAGCCAGGGCGCTTGAGCGACCGCACGGATGTTCTGCGCCTCCTGAAGGAGCACGCCCCAGGAAATGATCGGCGGCTGTAGACCGACGCCGAGGAACGAGAGTGCGGTTTCAGCCAGGATCATCGAGGGGATCGCCAGCGTCAGCGTGGCGATGATGTGGCTCATGAAGGACGGCACCAGATGGTGGAAGATGATGCCGAGCTCGCTCATGCCGTCGAGACGTGCGGCAATCACGAAGTCCTCATTGCGCAGAGAGAGAAACTTGCCACGCACCTCCCGCGCCAGGCTCGTCCAGCCAATCAGCGAAACGATCAGGGTGATGACGAAATACGTCCTGAGCGGTGGCCAGCCAACGGGGATTGCTGCCGCCAGCCCCATCCATAGCGGGATCGTTGGGATCGAGCGCAACAGCTCGATGAAACGCTGGATGGCGATATCGGCCCAGCCCCCGAAAAATCCGGATATGCCGCCGATCGTGACGCCAAGGATCAGGCTCATGAAGACGCCGACAAGGCCGATCGAGAGGGAGATCTGTGCACCATGGACCACGCGCGAGAAGATGTCTCGTCCGAGGCGATCTGCGCCAAAGATGTACATGCTGTCTCCCGGCATCGGGTTGGTGAGGCCAAAGAGCTTGGTCCTCATAGGGATGAAGCCGAGGAGAGTGTATGGTTGCGCCGCAGGTACGAAAAAGCCGACCGGGATCGGCTTGGCAGGATCCGGGGTGAACTCACGCCGCATGGATTCTGTGTTCAACGTCATCTTCAGCTGATTGACGTGTGGGCGCAAGGAGCCGTCCAGCAGAAGCGATATACCCTGTGGAGGGGCGTAGGTGAAACGCGCATTGGTCGCGTTGGGATCGAACGGTGCGATGAAATCCGCGAAGGCAGCGACGAGATACATGAACACGATGACGACAAGGCTTGCCAGAGCGATCTTGTGCTTCTTGAATTTCAGCCAGAAGAGCCGCCATTGGCCGGCAACGGCAATATCACTGCGGTGAAGGTCGATCGATGTGCCGGTCTCCGGCGGGAGCTGAGTGATGTCTGTCATTGGAACCGGATCCGCGGGTCAGTGATGGCGAGCAGGATGTCGGAAATCAGCGTGCCGATGATGGTAAGCACCGAAATCAACAGGATGAGCGAGCCAGCGAGATACATGTCTTGTGCAAGCAAGGCGCGCAGCAGCAGCGGTCCCGTCGTCGGCAAGCTCATGACAACCGAGACAATGATCTCACCCGAAATAACGGCGGGCAGGATCCAGCCGAGCGTCGAGATCAGCGGATTGAGTGCAAGGCGCACCGGGTAGCGAATGAGAAGCTCGAATTCGGACATGCCCTTGGCGCGGGCCGTCGTCACGTAGGGCTTGGACAATTCGTCGAGCAGGTTGGCGCGCATGATGCGAACGAGTGCTGCAAGCGAGCCGAGGCCGATGACGAGCACAGGCAGCCAGACGTGTTTGGCAAAATCGCCAAGCTTGGCAAAACTCCAGGCCGCGTCGACGAAAGCGGGCGAAAACAGGCCGCCGACACTTTGGCCGAAATAGGCCGACATGACGTACATCGCCGAAAGCGCCATCAGGAAGTCAGGCACGGCCAGAAAGAAGAAGGCAAGGAAGGTCGCGGAATAGTCGGAGATCGAATACTGGCGCACGGCCGACAGGATGCCGATCGGAATGGCGATCGCCCATACGAAGCAGAGCGTCAGCAAGGACAGGAGGAGAGAGAAGCCAAGGCGGCCCCAGATCAATTCGGTGACCGGCTTGCCGAGCTCGAATGAAATCCCGAAATCGCCATGCATGAGGATCCCGGCCATCCATTTGTAATATTGGAAATACATCGGTTGATCGAGACCGTAGCGCTCACGCATGGCGGCAACCGTGCCCTCTTCGACCGCCCCACCCTGGCTTGCCCAGTCGGCCATCAGAGTCGTGAGATAATCACCGGGCGGGAGTTGGATGATGACGAAGGCGATGATGGAAACGGCAAGGAGTGTCGGTATCGCGAACACCAGCCGTTTGGCGATATAACGGAGCATGATTTCTGACCGCTCGATAGGATCGAAGGGGCGGACCGGGGGGAAGTTTCCCCGCCGGCCCGGAGGAGTTTAGTTAGCCGGCTTGTCGAAGTACCACTGGGTCAGCGTCGGGGCCGGATGCCAGAGATTGCCGGTGATCGGAATGCCGTTGACGACATTCTTCAGGTTCTTCGACACCATCATGTATTTCGGCATGGGGCGCGAAATGCCGATGTTGAGGAAGTTGTCAGCGGAAAGACTGAGGAATTCCTTCATCTTCTCGCGGCGATCGTTGTCGCCTACGGCAGCGTTGACCTTGTCGTAGGCTGCCATGAGAGCCTTGATCTCGGCTGGAGGTTCCTCGCCCGTGGCGTGGTTCGAATACCATTCGCTCCACTTCATCGCGAAGAAGATGTCTGCCTTCTGGAACGGCATGTAACAACGCGGGTCGGTGTAGACTTCAGACAGGCCGCCAACGCAGTTCCAGATATAGGCGTCCTGCTCGTTTGCTGCCCACATGGTGTTCAAGCGAGCGCGATCCGTGGTCCGCAGCTGGATGTCGAGCCCGACGTCCTTGGCGTATTTCTGCACCATCTGCATCACGTCGGGATAGGAGAGCCCGAAAACGTCCGCCACCATGAAGTTGATGGTGAAGCGCTTGCCGCTGTCGTCGAGACGGAAACCTTCCGCGTCTTTCTTCGGCATGATCTTGTCGAGCATGTCGTTGGCAAGCTTCGGATCAAATTCCGTGTATTGCTTGGCTTCACGCTCGTTGAAAAGCTCGTGCTCGGGCTGCGTCGCCACCTGCGCCGGGGCGCCCTGGCCGACATAGACGAGATCGATAATCTCCTGTCGGTTGATTGCGTGGCTGAGCGCGATGCGGAAATCCTTGTTCTGGAAAAGCTTGCGCTTGGTGTCGTCGGTCGAGTTGAGATTGAGCAGGATGACGGCATCATTCGCCGGCAGGTCCTTCACGTCGACAAAGCGATAATTGCCGCTTTCCTGGCCATCGAAGAGCACCGACTTGAAGGTCGAATTATTGATGTGGCGGAACGCGAAATCGAACTCGCCCGAGGTCATCTTCAGCGCCATCAGCTGTGGGTCGTCGAGCTTTGCCCAGGTGACGCCGTCGATATAAGGCAGCTGGTTGCCCTCAGGATCCACCTTCCAATAGTAGGGATTGCGGGTCGCGACGACGCGTTCGCTGTCGGCATAGGGTACCGTCAGGATCCAAGGGTTCATCGTTGGCAGCTCAAGGTTTTGCCAGTAAGGCGGCTGGAAGGTCAGGGAGACCTTCGAGTTGAACAGCGCCACCCAATCGCCTGCAGCCGGATTGGCTTTCAGCAGAGCGGGGATGCCGTCCTTGTTATACTTCTCGTGGAACTGGCTGAGGTAGTGCTTGGGGTAGATGACCGGCAGATGACCCTGGCCGTAGGCGAGTTGCTGCAGGAACAGGCCATAGGGGCTGTCGAATTTGAATTCGACTGTCAGGTCGTCGATCTTGCGCACTTTTACCGGTTTTCCCGCGACCGTAAAGGTCGGGTTCTTGGCCGGCGAAAGCGCGTCGTTCATGAACACGTCTTCGTACCAGAACATGATGTCGTCGGCCGTGAAAGACTGGCCGTCGCTCCACTTCAGCCCCTTGCGAAGCTTGAAGGTATAGGTGGTGGCATCATCCGATGCGGTGAATTCCTCCGCCAGCGAAGGTATCACCTTCTGCCAGGTCGGATCCCAACGAACGAGCAGTTCATTGGCGATGGTGCGGGTCAGATTGTACTGGTCGCCATTGGCGAGAATGGTGGTGCGCAGCGTGCCACCGTATTTGCCTATTCCATCAACCATAGCTTCGACGAAGGGATGCTCAGGAAGGCGATCGGCAACGGCTGGCAGCTTGCCGGCCTTCACTTGCTCGTCGAGCATTGGCGCCTGTTTGAAATCCACCGCAAAGGCAGGAGCAATCGCTCCCAAGAGCGCCGCACTCAACAACCCCGTCGATAGGACGAGGCCACGCAGCTGTTGCTGGTAACCCATTCTTTTCCTCCTGATAACCGGCCCTCTCCGCCGACTGAAAACGAAAGCCAGGTCGGCTATCGCGTGGAGCGAAAACTTTCAGATCGTACATTATATGTCAATCGGAATGTACAAACAATTTGAAGAGGTATTGGCAAACCGGGGGAAAGTGTATTAAAAGCAGTCTTATGACCACGATAACGCGAATGCCCCAGACAATGCCTGACGGTGACGAGTTGACCGAGGAAAATGGCGCGTCGATCTACGAGCGCCTGCGCGATGACATCATCCATGGCCGCGTCAAGGCTAACGAGCGCCTGAAGGTCGCCGAGCTTGCCGCGCGTATGGGCACCTCCACCAATCCGGTGCGAGAAGCATTGCAGCAGCTGCGCGGCGAGGGTTTCGTGGTCATGATGCCCAATCGCGGCGCCCGAGTGCGGCCGATTGACGAGGAGTTCGTCAGAGATATCTGCGAAATAGAGGTGTTGATCGAGCCGGCGCTGACGCGCTGGTTTGTCGGGGTTGCGACGCGAGAAGATGTCGATGAACTGGAGCGCATTCAGGCCGAGATCGAAGCCCTGAATTTTTCGGATGAGCTGAAACACTCAAATCTGGACATGCAGTTTCATCGGCTGATGTACGACCGGCACTACAACAGGCACGCTGTCGATCTCTGGATTCGCCATCGTCAGATTTTGTGGGCGATAAGTCGCGGCTTTCCCACCTCCCTAAGCCGCCAGTCGAACGTTCTTGAGGAGCATCGCGAGCTCATCGGATGCATCAAGGAGCAGGATGCGGACGGGGCGGCGAACGCTATTGCCAAACATGTTGGTGGATCAGGACGGCACATCATCGAGCGCATGCGGCTCAACAAGCAGCGGTCCTGATTTGTCCGAAGCTCGCGCAATCGCACCGGGCCGGGGCCGTCATGGTTGTCGCGCCTTTCGATGATGGGAAATGGCCCTCTCAGCAATTGCGATCGGGGCGCTGACCTTGTCCACGCGCCGGCCGTTCGTCGCCTTGCAGCAGACCATGGCTGTGGCTCATGATGCGAGGCGCCTTCCGCAATACAGGGCAAGTCCTTGATGCACGCGTGATCACGAGATAACGTATACCTCACCGAAAACATTCCTGAAGTCCAATGTCATCGAATTCCGACCGGGTAGACGTTGCCCATCGCACTCTCCGACAGGCCATAATCGAACAGGCGCTGAAAGCCGGAACCAGGCTGCCAGAAGACGAGATTGGCAGGCACTTCGCAATGAGCAGAACCTTGGTTCGTGCCGTGCTGGCGAAACTGCAGGCCCAGGGGCTCGTCGACACCTACCACAAGCGAACTGCCACGGTTGCCCAGCCGAGCCTCGACGAGGCGCGCAATGCCTTTGCTGTTCGGCGCGCGCTTGAACGGGAGGTGATGAAGGCGGTGATCGCGCGTTGGAGCCCGGTAGTCGAGAAGATCCTCTCCGATCACGTACAGGAAGAAGAGGCCGCCCATGCCAAGGGGGATGTGCGCCTCTCGACCCGGCTAGCCGGCGAATTCCACCTCAAGCTTGCGGAACTCTCGGGTAATGCGCTGCTCGAACGATATCTCTCCGAACTCGTATCCCGCTGTTCGCTGATCCTGGCCATGTACAGCCGGCCGCACTCAAGCGAGTGCGCCATCAGCGAACATTCCGGACTGATCGGCGCGCTCAAGAAGGGGGATATCGCTGCGGCTGAGCATCTGATGGACGACCACCTGTCATCGGTTGAAAGCAGGGCCCTGCTCGAAGACGATACCGCGGCGGAGCTGGATCTCGGCTCGATCCTGTCGCGCTTTTCCGCCCGTGGCAGCGGTTAGGCTGCCGCTTTTTCAATCATGTATACATGATTGTGCATTTTATGTAGACGTTCGAAACCGGCGACGACACGCGTGTGCGGGATGGTGTCAGCGGCTTTCCTCGAACGAATCCAAATATCTAGCCACTCTGTGCGGCCCGGAAACTTTTTCCGATACAATCTGGCACCATTGTTGCATACATGATTACGGATATCATGTAGCCAAGAAGCGGGTGGATATGCCAAGATGACGACCTGGAATCCGGACCTGCCCGAGCCGGTCGCCGCCGAAATGAAGGCCGCAGAAGCGTCGATCATCAGCGGCAAACTGAAGCCGTTTGGCGGCGAGACCAAGGACCAGAAAGGCACGGGTAAAGTGACCAAGGGCCAGGAACTGGCGGATGCCGATATCAGGGGCATGACCTGGCTGATCGAAGGCGTGCAGGGCGCCTCCCCGATCCCGCCGGCGAGGTTATTGATGATACAACAAAGAAATCAAGGGAGATCCCGGTGACCGAAACACTTTTTACAAACGCCAAGCTCGCCGACGGCACGCTCAACGACATTCTGGTCTCCAACGGCCGCATCTCTACCATTGCTGCTGCTGGGTCGAGCCCCGGCTCTGCGCGCACGCTCGATATTGCCGGTGCGCTTCTCGTTCCGGGCTTCGTTGAGGGCCACATCCATCTGGACACGAGCTTCTACGGCGACAAGTGGATCCCGCATAAACCCTGCACCAACGGGTTTGACGTGCATGAGCGCGTCGCCTTCCAGGCCGAGAACCTGGCAGCCGCCGCACCGATGGACGAACGTGCCCGCAGCCAGCTCGACCTGTGCATTTCGAACGGCGCGCTGCAGATGCGCAGCCATGTCATGGTCGATGGCTCGGTCGGGCTGAAATCGCTCGAAACCATCCTGGCCGTCCGCGAAGAATACAAGGACATCATCGACATTCAGCTCGTGGCCTTCCCGCAGAGCGGTATCCTGAAGAGCCCCGGCACGCGTGACCTGATGGACGAGGCGATTGGCATGGGAGCCGATCTGGTCGGCGGGCTCGATCCGCTGTCCTTCGATCGTGATATCAAGGGGCATCTCGACGTGGTCTTTGGAATTGCCGAAAAACGGGGTGTCGATGTCGACATACATCTCCACGATGCCGGGACGATGGGGGCCATGACGATCGAGGAGATCTGCGCGCGGACCGCAGCACTCGGCATGCAGGGGCATGTCGCCGTCAGCCACGCCTACGGGCTTGGGGACCTCGCCCCGGATGCCGCAAAGAAGATCGCCGCTGTCATTGCAGAAAGCGGCGTCTCGATCATGACCAACGCTCCAGGAAATCACAATTTCCCGCCGGTCGCATTGCTGCGGGCCGCCGGCGTCAATGTTTTTTCAGGCAATGACAATATCCGCGATTCGTGGTGGCCCTTCGGCGATGGCGACATGCTCCGTCGGGCAGAGATCATCGCCTATCGCTCCGGCTTCTATACCGATACCGAGCTCTCCGCCGCTTTCGATGTGGTTACGACAGGAGGCGCCAAGGCGCTCAATCTTGAAGGCTATGGCATCGCCGTCGGCGCCAAGGCTGATTTCGTGACACTCGCCGCCGACCATATTCCAGAGGCAGTCGTCGCCGTCCCCAAGCCGCGACGCGTCTTCAAGCAGGGTCGGTTGGTGGCCGATAACGGCGCAGTGGTCCGCTGATGCAACTTTCAAGCAGGCAGACCAAAACGGGCGGCGCGCGATCGCGTGATGGCATGGTGACAACACCGCATTGGCTGGCGAGCGAAGCCGGTGCCCGGGTGCTTTCACGCGGCGGGAATGCGATCGAGGCGCTGGTCGCGGCTGGAGCAGCACTTTCGGTCGTCTACCCGCATTTCTGTGGCCTCGGTGGAGACGCCGTCTGGATGGTCTCCGACGAGGCCGGCGATGCACGGACGTTCCTCGGCATAGGGCAGGCGGCAGATGTTGCCGTCCCCGGCAACACGATCCCATTGCGCGGCGCTGCCTCGACCTTGACCACCGCCGGCCTGGTCGACAGCTGGGACAAGGTGCTCAGCTATTCCGCAACCGCTTGGGGTGGCACCGAGAGCCTGTCGGGATTGCTGGACGATGCGATCGCCCTGGCCGGAAACGGTTATGCCGTGAGCGCGTCGCAGGCATTCTGGTTCGATTTTCGCGCCGCCGAATCCGTCGCGTGGCCGGGATTTCGCGACCTTTTCAGACGGGACGGCATCCAGTGCCAGCCGGCCCTGGCGAGGAGCCTCGAAGCGATCGCCAGCAACGGCGCCCGCGAATTCTACGAGGGGGCGCTCGCCGGCCGCATCGCAAGCGGTCTTGCTGCCGCCGGCTCGCCGCTTACTGCTGCCGATCTTGCAGCGACAAACACCCAGGTCGTTGCGCCCCTGCGACTATCCTATGGTGAAACAGTGCTTTTGGCGCCGCCACCCCCGACCCAGGGCGTGACCACACTCGCTATCATGGGCGTGCTCGCTCATCTGTTACCGGCAGACAAGGCGGTCGACAGTGCATCCTATTATCACCTGCTGGTAGAGGCGGTGAAACAGGCATTTCGCGACCGGCATCTGATTGCTGATCCGGCATTCGGTCACGATGCCTCCGGGGCACTCCTTAATCCCGATCGACTTTCCGGGAAGGCCGCCGCAATTGACCCCAGCCGTGCTGCCGCCTGGGCGCATCCCTATCGGCAGGGCGACACGTCCTTCCTGGCCGCGGTCGATTCCAGGGGGCGGGCAGCCTCGATGCTTCAAAGTATCTATTTCGATTGGGGCAGCGGCGTCCTTGCCGGCGATACAGGCATTCTCTGGCAGAACCGCGGCGCCGCCTTCAGCATTGATCCCATAAGCCCGAACCGCTACGGGCCTGGAAAGCGTCCATTCTACACCCTCAATCCCGGCCTGGCGCTGAAGGGCGGCCGCCCGCATCTGGTTTATGGCACGCAAGGTGCCGACGGTCAGCCGCAGACGCTGGCACTGCTGTTGAGCCTCCTCATCGACCATGGCCTTGATCCCCTGGCGGCCCTTTCCAGGCCACGCTTCCTGCTGGGCCGTACCTTTTCCGATAGCCGCGACAACCTGAAGATCGAGGAGAATATTGGCAGTGAGGTGATCGCGGCGCTTGCCTTGATGGGCCATGAGGTCACGACCATCGCTCCGCTCAGTCCGCTCGGCGGTCAGGCAGGTATCATCCGCATCAGTGGTGACGGCATGTTGGAAGCAGCTCACGACCCTCGCAGTGACGGCGGGGCAATCGGCCTATGAGCACTGCAAGCGACAGTCCGCTCGACCTGCTTATCCGCAATGTCCGGGTGAAGGAGCATGGCGGACTCGTCGATATCGCTGTTCGCGGCAACCGGATCGTAGCGATCGAGCCCGGGTTTCGTTGCGAGGCCGTCGAGGACTTCGAAGGCGATGGCGCTTTTGCGTTTGGTGGATTCGTCGACACGCATGTCCATCTGGACAAGGCCTGCATCCTCGATCGTTGCTCGATCTGCGAGGGAACACTTGCTGAAGCCGTGCGACAGACCTCCAGCGCCAAGGCAGACTTCACCGAGGCGGACGTCTATGATCGCGCCGCCCAGGTCGTCGAAAAGGCGATCTCGCACGGCACTGTACGGATGCGAACCTTCGTCGAGATCGATCCGCGCGCAGGCTTTCGCTCCTTCGAGGCAATCAAGCGCATCAAGACGGAATACGCTTTTGCGATTGATATTGAAATCTGCGCGTTCGCGCAGGACGGTCTCACGAACGAGCCTCAGATGCTGGACATGCTCGAGCGGGCGCTCTCAGAAGGGGCTGATCTCGTCGGTGGCTGCCCCTACACTGATCCCGATCCAGTCAGGCATGTGGACCTGATCTTCTCCCTCGCTGTCAGGCACGGAGTCGCAGTGGATTTTCATCTCGATTTCCATCTGGATCCCGGCCAGAGCGATTTGCCGGCTGTTATTGCGGCCACAGAGCGCCATGGCTGGCAAGACCGGGTCGCAATCGGCCACGTCACCAATCTTTCGGCCATGCCGCTGGCCGATGTCATTCATATCGCCGACAAACTTGCTGCAGCGGGCATCGCGCTTACCGTTCTTCCGGCGACAGATCTTTTCCTCACTGGCCGCGGGCACGACCGACTGGTGCCGCGGGGCGTCGCACCGGCGCATGTCATCGCGCGGCGGGGCGTCGTCACCTCAATCGCCACCAACAACGTCATGAACCCTTTCACTCCCTATGGCGACGCCTCGCTGATCCGCATGGCAAATCTCTATGCCAATATCGCACAGCTTTCGCGGGACGACGACATGCGCTCGGTTTTTGAAATGGTAGGGCAATCGGCAGCGAGGCAACTCGGCGTTCCGCACGGCCTTTGGGTCGGCGGTGACGCGACCATCGTGCTTGTCGATGCGGTCGGCCCGATGGCGGCTGTGCGCGAGGTCGGCCGTGTCCTCGCCGGCTGGAAGAATGGCCACATGAGTTTCAACAATGGTCGAGCTCGGATCCGCAGACGTTCACTTGTGTGAACGCGGTACCAACGCCGACCGTGTAACCGTCTTGTGCCTGTGTGGCTCTGAGCCTGCTGGCCTGCAAACAAATCAGACGGAGGGTTCAAGGGGACGCCGTTCCGGCGCCAATGTGCCAGCCATTGAATCACAGTGAAATTGACGCTATATAACGTCAGTATCAATGGCATGTATGGGAGTTTTGGATATCATGGGTCTTGCTCGGTATGCAGACGGCGGCCTGTTCTCGCCCCGCAAGATCGCGCAAGCATTGCGCACGACCAGCGAGGAAATCGCGCTGACCGCTGGACTTGGCAAGGATGCCATCCAGCGTAAGGATCGCATTCGTTCCGACAAGACGCAGCGGCGACTACGCGAGGTCACAGAAGTCATCAACAAGGTCGAGCCCCGGTTCGGTTCGGCTCTGATGGCTTATGCCTGGTATCGCTCGGAGCCTTTGTCGGGATTTTCTGGTTTGACGGCAATGCAACTGGTGCGTGATGGACGCGCGAACGACGTCCTTGACTACATCGATGCAGTCGATGCGGGCGTTCACGCCTGACTTGCCGATGCACTTTAAGGGCACCCTTTATCGCGCGCTCAACCCGATCTACGCGCAAGACGCGTTGTCCGGGCGTGGAGCGGAACTCTATGGCGGACGGTTCAACCGAAAAGGAACCCCGGCGCTCTATACGTCTCTTTCCGTAATTGCCGCGCTACGCGAGGCCAATCAGGTCGGCAGCTTGCAGCCGACCACGCTGGTATCTTACGACGCTGTCATTGAGCGTGTTTTCGACTGCCGGGACGAGGTTGCTCTGCGAAGCGAAGGAATGGACGCCAGCATGCTTGCTGATCCGGCATGGCGCGATCAAATGAGGAAACACGGGGAGGCATTGACGCAGGCGTTCGCCCGCGCACTCAGCCAAGCGGGTTTTCACGGATTGCTAGTGAGGAGTTTTGCGCACGGGGCAACTGACAATGATCTCAACCTTGTCCTCTGGCAATGGAGCGTCGCGTTACCCAGTCGGGTGACGCTCATCGACGACGAACATCGTCTGTCGCCTTAGCTAGGCTCAGCTGATCGCAATCGCATTGGTGTATGACTTGAACGTCGCAACGTTCGATCGGGCTCAATAGCGGATCCGCCGCCAACCGGCTTCAGGTCTTCTGTCGGCCATAGAGCAAAAGCATGCTCACGATCACTACGCCGTAGATCAGCTGGCGACCCGCTTCTTCAATTTGCATTACCGAGAGGATCGACTGCAGTAGGGTAATAAGGATCACACCTGCTACCGTACCGAGGTAGGTCCCTTTTCCACCAAGTACATGGGTTCCACCAAGGACCACGGCCGCGATTGACGGCAGAAGATAGGCGTCGCCCATCGACTGTGAGGCTTTCGACGCATAACCGGCCAGCAAGACTCCACCAAGTGCGCTGAGCGAACCCGAGATGACAAAGGCGATCATGGTAACACGCCGGGTATCGATGCCCGACATATAGGCCGCCCGTTCGCGGTTTCCGATCGCATAGAGCGATCGACCGAAGGTCGTTCTGGTCAACAGGAAAACCGCCAGTATGCCAACGGCAAGCCAGACAAGAACGCCGTTGGGGACAGAGGGGATGGTGTATCCGGTCGCGAGAAATCGCATCGCCCGAGAGGCAGAATCCTGCGGCGAGAACCCGCCCGTGTAGACGACCATCAGTCCCTGCACGACGGCGTTGGTCGCAAGCGTGATGATCATAGAGGGAATGCGCAGGTAGGCGACGGCAAGTCCGTTGACCAGACCAATCGCTGCCCCGCACGTAATTCCGAATGGAATTGCCAGGAGTGATCCACCTGCGCCATAAGCCGTCGCGGCACAGGCCATCATCGCGCCAGCGGTCACGGTCCACGGAACGGACAGATCAATCTGCCCGAGCAGGATTACCATCATCATCCCCGTCGCGATCACGCCGAGGAAAGAGGCCACCTTCAACTGTTGCAGGAGGTAATCGGGCGAGAGAAAATTCGAAGAATAGATCGATCCGCCAAGCAGCAGGAGCAGGATGCAACCGAAGGCGATCGCCACCGCGGGATCTCTTCCCCGCAGCCGACGAGGAATGATTGAATGCCGCATGCCGAAAGCATCTTCGCTCATTGGAACCATTCCAGTCGATTGCGTACACGGGCCAGCCCGATCGAGCCAATGCCGATCGCCAGCATCAACACGATGCCCTGGAACAGAGGCTGCCAGAGTGGGTCGAGATCAAAGACGAAAAGAAGATCGCCGATCGTGCGGAAGGCAAGCGCCCCGAACACGGCGCCGACGGCACTGCCCTTTCCCCCCGCCAGAGACACGCCTCCAAGGACAACTGCGGCAATCGAGTAGAGCGTGTAAGCATTGCCGCTCGCAAAGGCCGCCTCGCCTGTATAGGAAAAGAAGGTGAGATAAAGTCCGCCAATGGCCGACAAGAGCCCCGCAAGGGCATAGGCCAGAAGCTTAGCCCGCTTGAGCGGCATGCCAGACATATAGGCAGCATATTCCGAAGACCCGGCGGCGTAGGCTGCGCGCCCATAAACCGACCTGCTGAACGGGATCCAGACCCAAAGTATCGTGGCAGCGAGAACGATCAGGCTGGTGGGCAACACCCCGAATATCTTGGAGGTAAAGACGTCAGCAAGTGTCTCGTTAACAGAGCCGCCCGGCGTTGGGCGCAAAAGTAGCGCAAGCCCGAAAAAGATAGCACTGGTGGCGATTGTCGTGACGATCGGCTGCAGTCTGCCGAAGATGATGATCAGACCGTTCAAGGTGCCGCAGGCGAGACCCGCCGCCAGCACGGCGACGATGCCGAAGCCCGTCTGCAGCGGTGTGCCGACGACAAGCCAGGATGCGAGACAGTTGCACAGAACCAGAACCATCCCGGCCGAAAGGTCTATGCCCGCCGTGATCACCACGAGACATTGCGCCATCGCGACGAAGGCGAGGAGCGTTGCCTTGTTGGACGCTGTCTGCACAACGTTTGGTGTGAAGCCGGCTGGATGGTTGGAAACATAGATGGCGAACATCACCACAAAGAGGGCCGCGGCAAGAAGCGTTCCTTTATGAAGCTCGTACCGGAATCGCCATTCACCGACCTTTCCCGTGTTCACAGTGTTGGCCCCCGCTCCACCTGTTTGCCAGCGATGTTCAACGCACTGCCAATCAACGCGCGCTCGTTGATATTGTCACCTTCAAGCATGCTGGCGATCGTGCCGTCGTACATCACAAGGACTCGATCACAGCAACCAATCAGCTCGTCGTAGTCGGTGGAATAGAAGATAATTGCCGCGCCACCGTCCGCAAGCTTTCGCAGCAGCTGGTAAATCTCCTGTTTGGTCCCGACGTCGATGCCGCGTGTGGGATCGTTCAACAGTATGATCCGGGGCTGGTTCATCAGCCATTTGGCAATGACAACCTTCTGCTGGTTTCCACCGGACAGATTGCTGACCGGCATGTCGATGTTCGCCGCTTTGATGGCAAGGAGCTTCAAGAGTTCGTTAACGCAAGCGGCCTCTGCGCCGCGATCGATGACACCTTTCCGCGAAACGCTGCCAAGGGCTGCTATCGAAAGATTCTCCCGCACTGTCATGGGCAGCATCAACCCCTCGGTCTTTCGATCTTCCGGGATGAGAGCAATGGAGGTTGCCTGCGACTTCGCCTCCTTGGGACTGGTCAATCGCACACTGCGACCATCGATCCGCACGTCGCCCCTGACGTCGCGAAGCACGCCGAAAAGCGCCAGCAGGAGCTCGCGTTGACCCTGCCCGTCCAGGCCGCCCACGCCCACAATTTCGCCCGGGCGCGCATCGAATGTAATGTCAGTCAGACGATCCCCCCAGCACAAGCCAGAGCAGGAAAGGACGGGCGGCCTCGAAATCTCGACGCCCGGCTTGGCTGGAAACACACTTTTGTATTCCCGACCGATCATCAGCTCAACAACCTGCTGATCGGTCTTTGTCCCGGCCTTGTAGGATTCGATGCTACGCCCGTTCCGGAACACGGTACAGTCGTCGGCGAGTTCTGCAATTTCATGCATGCGATGCGAAATATAGACGAGCGCCAATCCCTCCGATCGCAGTCGCTTCAGGACACTGAAGACCTTGTCGACATCTGACTTGCTCAAGGCGGAGGTCGCCTCGTCCAGGATCATCAGCCGAGGGCTGCGCGCGAGAGCCTTGGCAATCTCGACCATTTGCCGACGGGAAAGCGGAAGGTCCTTGACCAGCGATGACGGATGAATGTCGAAGGCGCCGGCGCGCGAAAGCGCCTCCTCGGCGATCCGTCGCTGGGCGCCGCGGTCGATCATCCCGAAACGCGTGGGCGGATTGCTGATGACGATGTTGTCGGCGACCGAAAGGTCGGGAATGAGCGACAGCTCTTGAAAGACCGAAACGATCCCTGCCGCATTCGCCACCGCAGGCGACGAGAAAGATACCGCCTTGCCATCCAGCAGCATTCGGCCGTCGTCGGGTGCCGTCACCCCGGCCATGATTTTGATCAGCGTCGATTTTCCTGCACCGTTCTCGCCGAGGACGGCATGGATCGCGCCGGGTCGAATTGCAATATCGGCTTCGTTGAGGGCTATGACGCCGCCGTAGCGTTTCGATATGCCTTCCATGCGCAACAGTGGTTCTGACAAGATCACCCTCCCATCGGGTGCATTTCGCCTGTGACTGCGAGCACGCATGCCCGCAGTCAATCCCATGAGCACTTGCTGCTATTGGTTTTCCTTGGTCTGCCCCATGATTTCTTGCGCCGTGAAATTGATGCCGCAAGTTGGGAAGGAGTTGCCGACGAAAAAGTTGTCGGACTGGTCAGGGTAATAGTCCTGATCCTTCTTAAAGTCGGGATGCGACACGAGTGCCGTCGGCAACTTGACGGCTTGCGGGACCACTTGGCCCTCAAGAGCTGCGATGGCAGTCTTTATGGCGACAGCAACCTGAGCTGGCCCTGTCCCGGCTGACGAGCAAACTAGCCCCTCGCCCGCATGAGCGGCGCAAAGCTTTCGGAAGCCATTTTCGGTCTCGCCGCCGAACGGAACGAAGGGGTGCTTCGCGTCGATCATCGCCTGAACGACACCGGTGTCGCCACCCTGGGCGGTAATCCCGTCAAAGGGTCCATTTGTCGCTATAGCATCTGCTGTGGCCTTCTGGGCAACGCCGTCATCCCATTTGCCGACGACTTCGGTCACGTCGAACTTCTTGCCGGAGGCTGCCAGTGTTTCCTTGATGCCATTATGGCGGTCGGTATCAACGGACGTGCCAGCGACACCCCTGACTTCCAAAATCTTGCCGCCGTTCGGCAGGTGTTTGACAAGCCACTCGGCCCATGTGACACCAAGGCCCTTCTGATCGACGTTGACGTTGATCGCGTCTTTCGTGTCCAGTGTGTTGTCGAATGCGACGAGCACGACGCCAGCTTCCTTGGCTCTCTTGATCACGGGGCCAAAGGCTGTCGGGTTTTGGGCATTGACGACGATCGCATCATAGCCGGCGTCGATGAAGTTGTTGATCGCTGAAATCTGTGCCGGCACGTCTTCTCCGGTTGAGACAACCTTGAACTCCTTCAACTTCGCCTTGACGTCCGGTTGCGCCGCATAGGCCTTTGCGGTCTGGACCATCTGGATGCGCCATGTGTTGGCAATGTAGCCGTTGGCGAGCGCGATGCGGTAAGGACCTTCCTTTTTCGGATACTGCAGAAACTGAGTATCGGAAGCCCAAGGCGTCATGCAGCCTGGATCTGCTGCTGGTCCGTTCACAACTTTCGGTTCTGCATATGCAGCGCCGCACAACAGCGCAAGGATCGGTGCGGAAACCGCAACGCGCGCAGAATTCGCTTTCACGTTTTTAAGCATGGATGTCCTCCTCCAGAGGCGGACGCAGCCGCCCTCCAATATTCTTAACCTCCAGTATTGTCATTGGTACGCTTGGCCCGAAAAGGCTCCACCCTGCCCTTTGCGGAACGATCGAAACGTTAACATACATGACAGCGCTGTCAAATTCTATTTGATAGCGCTGTCAATTGTGGAGTATCACTTTGTTATGCTTGTTTCTCGCTGCGCTGTGACCTTTTGTATTTGGACAATGCTTTAATGCGCCGAATAACTCTCGACGATGTTGCGAGCCTGGCGGGTGTCAGCCCGATCACGGTTTCGCGCGTGCTCCGGAAGCCGGCCACGGTCTCGGAAACCTTGCGGCTGCGCGTTATCGAGGCCGTCCAAAAGTTGGGCTATGTGCCGAATGTGGCGGCAAGCAGACTTGCCTCGTCGCGCACCCACACGATCGGCGTGATCGTCCCGACGCTCTATAATGTCATCTTTGCGGAATACCTGTTTGCGCTGCACGAAGTTCTAATCGCTGCAGGTTTCCAGGTCGTCGTGGTCAACAGCAGATACTCGGAAGTGGAGGAGGAGAATGCGATCAAGGCGCTCCTTGGTCAGCGGGTGGAAGCGATCATCATTGCAGGTATTCACCATACGGCACTGTCACGCCAGCTTTTGGTCCAGGCGCGACTTCCGGTTGTGCAAACTTTCGAATTGTCCGACGATCCAATAGATCTCAACATCGGCATGTCACAGGAGCATGCGGGCCACGTTGCAACCCGCCATCTCATTGATTGCGGGTTCCGACGGATTGCGTTCCTGACAGGCAATCTCGACCATCGCGCCCAGTCACGCTTTGACGGGTATCACAATGCGATGCAGGAAGTTGGCCTGAAAAGTCTGGAAATGATTGCGCATAGACCGCGCCACAGTTCGGTGGCGCTCGGATCCGAGCTCTTTGGCGAGATGGATGACCGCGGCGATCTGCCCGAGGCGATATTTTGTACGGACGACAACCTGGCTCTTGGCGCAATGCAGGAGTGCAGGAAGCGACGCATCCGCGTGCCGGACGATATTTCGATTATCGGTTTTCACGACCTCGAATTCTCAGCCTGCGCAGCACCGTCCCTTTCCTCGATCGCCACCCGCCGTTACGAAACCGGCAGGCTTGCTGCCGAGAAGGTTCTCCTGGCGCTCGATGCAGCAACAAAATCCGGACCCGAACAAATCGACATGGGATTCGCGCTTGTCGTGCGCGAAAGCACTTCTAGCGACCTTGTCTTCACGAACCGGACGAGCAATTCGAGTGCCGGCGCGATCAGGCCACCCAACGAGGGCGAGCAGTCCGACGATTGAATCGATGCAAATTGCATCCCAACGCCGTTTTCGGGTTTTGCAGCAGTTGGCCCGTTACGGCAACTGATCGAGCTATAAGGTCTTGGCAGAAACTTATAACGGCAATCCGAGCGGACTTGCCAACGAGAGGCCGCGGCGCGGATACGGAACGTCAACAATGAAAGAGATCGACATCAGCTATCGATTCATGTTCGCTGAGCTTACTCAGCGAACGCTCGACGCGCAATTTGTGGCGGATTTCCCGTTGGAGGGATGGTTGCGTGAGGGGGCATCGCCACGCAGGAAGAGCGAGGCGATGCTCAACCTTGGGCTAATGAAGAGCACCAGCCGTGGGCGCATTGACATATGTGACAGGCGCTCCGGGAAACCGAGCAATCAATATCCGGGTCAGTTCCTCCTGAGTGCGATGACCGCGATTGAAGAGGTCGACTGCCGCGCTGCAGATTACTTCCGACGTTCTGTCATCTGGTTTGGCCCGGTAATGTCGGTACCAGGATTGAACGGACAGCGAGAGCACGGCCAAATCGGCTTCGAGGATACACGAGACTAGCATTCCTTACCTCCCCCCAAGAGTTACACGAGCTGCTCGGCCAGAACCTGTGCGAGCATCTCCAGGCTCCGGCCAGTTCGAGTGGCGACCGTCAAGGCGCGCCCGGGCGCTCATTGCGACGTGATGGTCTGTCGTCCGTCGCTCGCAAGATGCGCAACAATCGCGCGCCGGATTTCGCTAATCGTATCGAAGACCATGTTGTCCAGATCAATGACGCTGAACCGGACAGCGATGAACTTCAGACGAGTTTCTACGGGAACAGCGATCCCGACTTCCTGACCATTGAAAACGACAGCCTGTTTCTGCATGACAAACCCCGAGGCACACACCATCGCGCGGACCATAAGCAATTTTCGGTGATGGATTTACGACGGGTCAGACCGACGGTGCGGCTCGATATCGGGTTGAAACGCGATGGCGCACCCGCTGCACAATTGCGAATAAAGAAACGCTCGGACGCAATGTCTTATCCTCCTCAAGCGTCGTCAACCAACACTGAGTGCAAGTACCAAATTTTGATATTGGGCACCTCTCCCATAACAAGACTTATTCGAGAAAAGTCAGATAAGCAACTGAAATAGTGTAATTTTTAGCGGGTTGAATTATATGATAATTGCCGCATCTGCGAAGCAGAAATGACGTACGTGCGTCCAAGTGCGGTGGCAATATTGTCGGAGCGGCCGTATGTGTCACCGCGTCACCGAGCAAAACTGCTTCCTGAGGGCGCGACGCGGATTGAGCTCCCGAAGGCTCCCGTAGTCTTGCGGATCGCCGGCAACTTGTGCTGAGCTAAAATGCAGACGCACCTACCAGTATTGACGAAAGTCACCCGTGGCTGACTGTAGCAGTGTGAGCGGATATCGGCCGGGGTGATGGACAAGCGCAGTCATGTTGATTGGCCGGTCCCGCTCGTCAAAGGCGATTTGATCGACAGTGAGCACGGCCGAAGGTGACGGGAGTTCGAGCATCGCAGCTTCGGCTGGATCCGCCAGTCGCGCACTGAGTGTCGTTTGCCCCCGCCGCGGCTGGATACCGTAGACTTCGCGCAGCTCGGTATAGAGCGAGCGATTTGCGACCGTCCAGTCCATGCCGGTCAATCCCGGCGCGCGGGAGGCCGCTATCCAGTCGGTCTGGAGGACGACCGGCACGCCGTCAAGTAGCCGCAGGCGCGACAGCACGATCACATCCGATCCGGGAGGCAAGAGCAGCGGCCGGGTGATGTCAAGCGACGCCTTTACGACCTCCATCGCAAGCAGGCGATGTCCGGGCACGCGACCACTTGCCAGTGCGGTGCTCGTAAAGCTTCTGAGGACCTCGAGTTCAAATCCTCCTCCATTTTCCGCAACATACAAGCCCTTGCCCGGCTGACTTTGAACAACGCCCTGGCGGATCAGTTCGCGCACCGCATGCCGCACCGTGATGCGACTAACATCGTAAAGTGAAACGAGTTCACGTTCGGAGGGCAGCTTGCCGCGCAATGGCACCTTCCCTTCCCGGATCGTAGCCAGCAAGTCTTCGTAGACCTGCTGATGAAGCGGACGAGGGTCGGCCCGATCGATTGCCGCATGCCTCTTTCGCGCTGCCACCGGTTCACGGGTCTTCACGTTGCGTTCGCTCCCTTGGTCGGTGCTTGTATTTGCTTTTGCATCTTTGCCCACAAGGGACAAAAGAGTCCAGTTGACATGACTGGTCATAACCAGTCCTACTAGGTCAGGAACCAGAGAGTTCCGCACCGCTCAAGTGTGATAAAGACAGGAACAGCCCATGTTGAAGAAATGCCTTACTGCAGTTGCAGTCTATGCCGGCCTATGGGCCAGTGCCGCGCATGCGGAAAGCATCTCCGTATTCTGCGCACCAACCGAATTCGAACTTTGCACCAAGGTTGCCGACGCCTGGAAGACAAAGACAGGCAACGAAGCAAAAATTAACAAGATGCCGGCTCTCCTCGACGACGCGATCCCGCTCTATCAGCAATTGCTGGCGGCAAAGTCCAAGGATATCGACGTTCTGTTTCTCGACGTCATCTGGCTCGGGATGTTCAAGGCCAACCTGCTTGATTTGAAAACCATGATTCCTGCGGCCGACCAGGACAAGCATTTCACTTCCACGCTCAACGCTGCCAAGCTGGACGGCAACCTGGTCGCGATGCCTGCCTACATGGACGTGGGCCTGATGTTCTATCGCAAGGATCTCCTGGAAAAGTATGGCAAGCAGCCTCCCAAGACCTGGGATGAGCTTGCTGCGACCGCAAAGGAAATCCAGGACAAGGAGCGCGCCGCCGGCAACGCCAAGATGTGGGGCTACGCCTGGCAGGCAAAGAGCTATGAGGGCCTGACCTGCGATGCGATCGAACTCATTGCATCAAATGGCGGCGGCACGATCATATCCGACGACGGCAAGGTTACGATCAACACGCCGCAAGCCGCCGAAGCCATCGAGAAGGCCAGAGGCTGGATCGGTTCGATCAGCCCGGAAGGCGTTCTGAACTACGATGAGGAAGCGTCACGGGCAGTTTTTGAATCCGGCGACGCGGTATTCCATCGCAATTGGCCCTATGTCTGGGGTACATCGCACAAGGAAGGCAGCTCGATCATCGACAAGGTTGGCGTCATGCCGCTTCCGGTTGGCAAGGAAGGCCAGAAGTCCAGCGGCTGCCTGGGGCCCATGTATTATGGCGTCTCGAAATACAGCGCCAAACCTGAGGTCGCAGCCGACTTTGTGAACTTCATCACGGGTCCGGAGATGCAGAAGATGCGTGCCGTGGAGGCGACCCTCAACCCTTCGATCCAGTCGCTTTATAGCGATCCGGAGGTGCTGGAAAAAATTCCGTTCCTGAAAGACAACCAGCAAGCCTTCGCCGATAGTGCGGTCCGTCCGTCCGGCTACACCGGCACCAGCTACAACCGTGTCTCTCAGGCCTTCTATCGCGCCACCCATGACGTGCTGTCGGGCAGTGGCGATGCCAAAGACAGCTTTGCATCGCTGGCCAAGCGCCTGGAAAAGCTCAAAGAAAGCCGCTGATTGAAGGAAAGTTGCGGGAGCCTCAGCTCCCGCAACCTTTGCAGCCGGCGCTCTGTGCCGGTCGAGCCCCCATGCGCAAGCCAAGGTGAACGATGGCATCGGTTTCGATGGAGTCCGTTTCGAAGAGTTTCGGAACACACAGTGTCATTCATGATGTAGACTTGAAGATCGACGATGGTGAATTCGTTGTCTTTGTCGGCCCCTCCGGATGCGGAAAATCCACGCTGCTGCGCATCGTGGCGGGCCTGATCTCAGCCTCGTCTGGAACGGTCAAGATTGGTGGCGACGATGTCACCGATGTCCCCGCTTCGAAGCGCGGTGTTGCCTTTGTTTTTCAATCCTATGCGCTCTACCCGCATATGACGGTGGCGCGCAACATTGGTTTCGCACTCGAGACCATGGGCATCCGACGCGATGCGATTGCTCAAAAGGTGCAACAGGTCGCGCGTATGCTCAAGGTTGACCATCTCTTGAGCCGGCGACCGAGAGAGCTGTCTGGAGGTCAGCGCCAGCGCGTGGCGATTGGACGGGCATTGGTGCGCCAACCCGAGATTTTCCTGTTCGACGAGCCGCTTTCCAATCTGGATGCGGACCTGAGAATGGAAATGCGCATGGAGATCGCCAAGCTTCATGACGATCTCAAGACGACGATGATCTACGTCACGCACGATCAATCAGAAGCCATGACGCTTGCAGACCGGATTGTTGTCCTCAATCACGGCAGAATAGAGCAGATCGGCACACCTTCGGAGCTGTATCGTCAGCCCGGCAATCGGTTTGTTGCGGGTTTTATCGGCAGTCCGCGCATGAACTTCCTTGCCGTCGAGACACAGCCAGAGCATGACGATGAGCACATCGTCGGCCCGGGCGGCCTGGCAATTGGGCGATCGCCAAGCGATGCAATTCCGGTTGCCGAGATAGGCATTCGGCCGGAGGCGTTGCGCCTGGTACCAACGGGAACCGGGCGTCTCGATTGTATGCTCGAGCGGGTCGAAGACCTCGGACACGAACACTTCGCCTATTGCCGGGTAGGGAGCGGCACACTCTGGGTTGTTCGCCTGCCCGCGGCACCAGATACCGACGCTATCGGCAAGCCGGCTGCACTGACTTTCGACGATCATTCGCTGTTTTTCTTCGCCGCCGACGGCAGACGACTTTTGCCGTCGGCCGAACCATTCGGTGTCAGGAGCGCTCTATCATGAGTGCACGCCTTGCCCGCCGCGATCACCTTGCTGCCTGGCTCTTCCTCGTGCCGGTCATTGCCTCAATGCTGCTTGTCGCCGTATGGCCGTTAGGACGGACATTCTTCTTCGCTTTTACGGACGCCTTTCTCGACGATCCCAGCGTCTACTCCATGGTGGGCATCGACAACCTCATCGAGGTTTTCAATGACCACACCTGGTGGCTTGCCGTCAGGAACACACTGACCTTCACGGTCATCTCGGTGGCAATTGAAACAGCGCTGGGATTGGCTATCGCTCTCCTTATCAACGAGGCCATACCCGGCCGGGGACTTGCCCGCGCTGCGATCCTTGTCCCGTGGGCCATTCCGGTCGTGGTGTCCACCAAGATCTGGGAATGGATGTTGAACGACCAGTTCGGTGTCATCAACAAGCTACTGGAAGCCCTTGGGTTCATCGACCATGGTGTGGCATGGACTGCGAGTGGTTCGCTGATCATGGGGGTGGTCATTTTCATTGACGTATGGATGACGACCCCTTTCATGGTTTTGCTCATTCTCGCGGGCCTGCAGATGATCTCCCAGGAAATATTCGAAGCCGCCGAAGTGGACGGCATTCCTGCCTGGAAACGCTTCTGGTCGATCACCCTCCCGATGCTGCGACCCGCGATAGGAGTAGCCGTGTTGTTTCGCACACTCGATGCCCTGCGCATGTTCGACCTTTCCTACGTTCTGGCGGCCAGCAATGAAAAGGTCATGACAGTGTCGATCTACGCACGCGACCGTCTGATCAGCTTCCAGGAACTCGGTGTCGGCTCCGCGGCCTCGACCTGGGTTTTCCTGTTGGTTGCGCTGGTCGCGATCATCATCATCGGCGCCTTGCGCCTCGACAGGGCAGCGGGGCATTGATCATGACCGACCTTTTTCTTGTACGCCCGGCCCGAAAGTCGAGCGCCTATTACAGGGCCCGGCGCCAGGTGTTGCGGGTACTGCAAATCCTTGCCCTATCGCTGGTGCTGATCTACACGCTGTTTCCCTATTACTGGGCCTTCGTTTCGTCGACGAAACAGGGCGCGGCACTCTACCGTTCGGTCCTGCTGCCAGCGCTCGACTTCACCTATTACCGGGAGTTGATCAACAACCCGGTGTTCATCGGATCACTCCTGAACTCCGCCTATGTCGCCGTGGCAACGACCTGCCTGTCCCTTGTGATCGGTATCAGTGCGGCCTATGCGCTCGGACGCATCGACTTTCCGCAGCGTCGGGCTGTTTTGATGATTATCCTGATGATCTCGATCTTTCCGCAGGTGGTCGTGCTTTCGGGCATGTTTGAGCTCATCAACTGGCTCGGGCTCTTCAACCGTCCAAGCGCGCTCATTCTGACATACCTTCTGTCAACGGTGCCGTTTACGACGTGGATTCTCACAACCTTCATTCGCGAGTTCCCGCGCGAGTTGGAGGAGGCCGCGATCGTTGATGGTTGTTCGCACCTTCGTATCCTCCTGAAGATACTGCTGCCGCTGATGGGACCGTCACTTGCAAGCACGGGCATCCTCGCCTTCATTCTTGCATGGAACGAATTCCTCTTTGCCTTGACTTTCACGCTGACGGACGAAAATCGCACCGTGCCGGTCGCGATCGGATTGATCGCCGGCACCAACCGTTACGAATATCCCTTCGGACAGATCATGGCTGCCTCGGTGACAGTCACGTTGCCGCTGATCGCGGTCGTGCTCATTTTCCAGCGGCGCATCGTTGCGGGGCTGACGGCCGGTGCCGTGAAGGGATGACGATAAAGGGACCAATTACATGGATATGCTTGTCAAGCTCTACGATCTCAAACCGGACACCTCCCTCGATGCGAAAATGGAACGGCAAGGTGTCACGATCCGTCGCGTCTTGCCGCCTGAACTGAAGGCTTTGACCGATTGGATTACGCCCCGCTTTGGAGCCGGGTGGTCTTGCGAAGCGACCACGGCTGCAATGCGGCAGCCGCCGACGTGCTTCATCGCAATCCAGAACGGAAGACTGATCGGCTTTGCCTGCCACGACGCAACAGTGAAGGGCTTCTTCGGCCCGACTGGCGTCGATAGTGCAGTCCGTGGCCAGGGGGTTGGCCATGCGCTGCTTTTGACGACGTTACTTGATATGTATGCACAAGGGTATGCCTACGGCGTCATCGGTGGGGCAGGACCCATGGACTTCTACCGCCGAAGCGTTGGCGCCGTTCCGATCGAAGGATCCGTCCCTGGAATATACAGGGGCATGTTGGCCGAGGCAGAGCCAGATGAAATCTCGCAATCGCACGGCCAACCTTCATAGATGCGCGCCCAAAGTCCTTGAGCGGCTCATGCAAGCCAGGGTGTGGGCCGCCCCAAGGTTACATGAACTCCCTTGAACTGGGAATATTCGTCGAAGCCATAGCGGCCAAGTTCGCGTCCCAGTCCGCTCTTCTTATAGCCACCGATCGGCAGCTCCGGCGTCCCGTCGATAACACTGTTAATCCAGCAGCGACCAGCGCGAATGCGGCGGATACTTTGCAGCGCGTTTTCGAGGTTGGTTGACCAGACGCTCGCTGACAGGCCGAATTCGGTACTATTGGCAAGTGCGATCGCCTCTTCGGCTGTCTTGAAGGTCAGTGTTGAAAGCACGGGCCCAAAAATCTCCTCACGAGCGATCGACATGTCCGGCTTGACGCCTGCAAAGACCGTCGGTGGGTAATACAGTCCAGTCCCCTTGCCTACCCTTTCGCCGCCAAGAAGCAGTTCCGCGCCGGAGGCAATCCCTGCCTCGACGTAAGCATGCACCTTTTGTGCATGCGCCTCCGAAATCATCGCGCCGATCTTGGTGCGCTCGTTCAACGGATCCCCGAACGTGACGTTCCGTGAAATGCCGAGCAACCGATCCATCAAGGCATCCCGGATATCCTCCTGAACCAGCAGCCGGCTCCCGGAAATGCAGCATTGGCCGGCATTGTGATAGACGCCGTAAGCGATGCCGTCGGCCGCCGCCTCGAGGTCCGCATCGGCAAAGACAATCTGCGGCCCCTTGCCCCCAAGCTCCAGCCCCACCCGCTTGACGCTACGAGCGGCGATTTCACCGAGCTTCTTGCCAACGCGCACGGAACCAGTGAACGCCACCATGTCGATGCCTGGATCCTCCGCGAGCACCTGGCCAGCCGGATCGCCAAAGCCTGTGACAACATTGAAGACCCCGTCCGGAATGCCAGCTTCGCGCGCAAGTTCCGCCATGCGGATCGAGGTGCCGGAGGTGAATTCCGAGGGTTTCAGGACGACCGTGCACCCAGCGCCGATCGCCCACGGCACGCGCTCCGAGGCAATGATGAAGGGAAAGTTCCACGGCGTGATGATGCCGACGACGCCTGCCGGTTCGCGCAACACGAGGCCAAGCCGGTCGTCGCCAATATTATTGTGCGTCTGTCCCTCAAGCGCCCGGGCCTGGCCAGCTGCATAGGACCACAGATCCGCGCAAAATCCGATCTCGCCCCGAGCCTGGGCGATTGGCTTGCCGACCTCGAGGCTCTCGATCAGCGCAAGTTCTTCCTGGTGGGCAAGAATGAGATCCGCCACCTTGAACATCAGTCGCGACCGCTCGGCGCCCGACATGCGCGGCCAAGGACCGGTGTCAAACGCCCGCCGCGCTGCTGCGATTGCCAAGCGAACGTCGTCCGCCGACGCTTCCGGCCATGTTGCGACCACGATACCGGCATGGCCGGGGCTCACCCGATCGATGGTCTTGCCCGAGGCAGCATCAACAGACTTGCCATCAACGAGCATGCGGTAACGATATTTGGATCCCAGCCGCGGATCACTGGAATCAGGCGCGATAAAGTTAGACAGCATCATTTCTCCCCGGCCAGACATCACGGTCGGCCTTTTCATCCGCTTCCGGTCTTCAATGACCCGGACGCATTGGTTTAAGTCGTATGGCGCAGCATGGAATGGCCCCGCTGCTCTAGTCCTGACGTGCAACCACCGGCAGCGAACCGTCGTCGTGCAGGCGGCCCTCAGTCTGTCGAGCTGCTGCCACGAGGCGGCGCTGTGCCCGGATCGCATGCCATTGCTGGTCGATAAGGACGCCGATGAGGATCACGCCACCCATCACGGCAAAGTTCAACGACGACGGGATGCCGAGCAAGTTCACAAGGTTCTGCAATTCCTGAAGCAAGACTGTACCAAGCACGACACCGACGATCGATCCCTCGCCGCCGCGCAGCGAAAACCCGCCAAGCACGGCAGCGGCGATGGCATAGAGCTCGTAAAACTGTCCATGGCTCGCCGGTGAGATCGAGCGCGTATACATGGCAAAATAGATCGCCGAGAGCGCCGTGAGCAATCCGCAGATGACATAGGCCGACATGATCATTCGGCCGGTCCGGATGCCTGAATAACGGGCCGCTTCCTCGTTCTTGCCGATTGCGTAAAGATAACGCCCGAAGACGGAGCGGTGCAACACCACCCACATGACCACCGTGATGATGGCGAGCGCAATGAAGGTGTTTGGAACACCATAGAAGCGGCCCGCGGTCAGGAATTCGAGGTCGGGGAAATTCTGGCCGAAGGCAAATCCCGCCGTCCCGTCGGCAGTATAGAAGCGCGCGGCCCCACGATAGATCAGCAAGCCGCACAAGGTGACGACAAAGGGTTGCAGATTGAGCCTGGTAATCAGCCAGCCATGAATGGCACCGATGACCGCCCCAAGCACGAGGATGAGCGGCAGCGCCAACATCCAGGACATGTCCTGGACAGCAATGAAATCGATGAAAAGGACGCCAAGAAGCGCGACGAGCGAACCCACGGAAAGCTCGATGCCACCGGTAATGATGACAAAGGCCTGGCCGATCGAAAGGATGCCAAACAGTCCGATCAGGTTGGCGGTGTTCGCCAGGTTGATCGGCAGCAGGAAGCGCGGATTGATGATGGCGACGACGATGCCGACGACGACAATCAAAAGCAGCAGTCCAAGGTCTTTCTTGATCATTCGAGATCCGTTCCCCGATACCTATGATGGCCGCAGCCGCTATTTTACTCTCTTGCCGACGGCAAGCAAAAGGACGCTTTCCTGGCTGAAGTCATCCTCTTCCAGAATCCCGGCGATCTGGCCCTCATGCATGACGGCAATGCGGTCGGAAACGCCGATCACCTCTTCCATGTCGCTTGAGATCATCAGGATGGCGACGCCAGCATCGGCAAGGGCCCGCATCAGCCCGTAAATTTCATTCTTCGCCCCGATATCGATGCCGCGCGTTGGCTCGTCGAAGATCATCACCTTCGGGTTCATCGATAGCCATTTGGCAAGCACCACCTTCTGCTGATTGCCGCCCGACAGAGTGCCGGTCCGGGTCGAAACCGAGGGCGCCTTGATGCCAAGGCGAGCGCGTTGCTTTTCAGCCGCCGCCGTTTCCCGGTCGGCAGACAGCATGTGGCGGTTGGCAAGATTTGGAAGGTCGGCAAGGGTAATGTTCTGGGCAATCGGGAAATCAAGAAGAATGCCGTTGCGCTTGCGATCCTCCGGCACCAGGAAGATCCCGCGAGCCACGGCAACACGCGCGGAGCCGACCGCGATTTGCTGTCCGTCCTGCAGAATGGCTCCGCCGTAACTCCGGTCAATGCCGAAGAGCACCCTTGCAAGCTCGGTGCGCCCCGAGCCGACAAGGCCGGCAAGTCCGAGGATTTCTCCATACCTGATGTCCAGATCGACAGGGCGGGATGGATAGGCCTCGGTGCGCACGCCGCTTGCCGTCAGCGCAACCGAGCCGGGCGCGCGTTGCGGTTTGGCGGTGCGCGCCGCAAGCACCCGGCCAATCATCAGCTTGACCATCTGGTCGTGCCCGATCTCGGCCTTTGCAAGCGTACCGGCGAGCGTGCCATCGCGTAGCACGACCACGCGGTCGGCGACGCGCTCGACCTCGTGGAGGCGATGCGAGATGAAAATGACGCTGATGCCATCTGCCTTCAGCGACTTGATGATGCTCAAAAGCCGCTCGGTTTCGGCCAAGGGAAGGCTGGATGTGGGCTCATCGAAGATGACGAGCCTCGCGTTGATCGACAATGCCTTGGCGATCTCCACCATCTGCTGCTCGGCAAGCGAAAGCGACGCCACGGGCGTGTCGGCGGAAAAATGCGCCCCCACACGCTTCAGGAGCGGCCTTACCATCTCCCTCAGTCGATCACGATCGACGAGCTTGAGAGGCCCGGCCTTCAGTGGTTCGCGGCCCAGGTAGATATTGGCGGCGACGTCGAGGTTTTCGAAGAGATTGAGTTCCTGGTGGACGAAGGCGATGCCGGACGAGATGCTCGATTCCACGGTAAGCGAACGAAGCTCCGCCCCGTCGAGCAGGATCGTGCCCCGGTCGGGCGCGATCACGCCGCCGAGGATCTTCATGAGCGTCGACTTTCCTGCCCCGTTCTCGCCGACGAGGCCGATCACCTCGCCCGGCATGATGTCCATTGACAGGCCGTCAAGTGCGACGACGCCCGGATAAGTCTTGCCCACACCGGAAAGCGAAAGGAACGGTGTCGCGGGCGCGTCCGGTGACGGGATATCGGAGCTGTGGTTCATCGCCTGTCCATGGCTGCTAAATGCTGTCGGCACAACACGTCACTTGCGGCGGCGACTGGCACCACCGCCGCAAGGAAGGATTACTTGCCGGCCATGGCCTTCAGGTTGGCGGCATACTTGTCGACATCATCCTTGCCGATGATGACGGTCGGGATGATGATCAGACCGTTGGCTGGAACGCCAGACTTGTCGCCCTTGAGATAGGCTGCCATCAGCTTCATGCCCTGATAGGCCCATTCGAACGGCTGCTGCACGACGGTCGCCGCAATTGTGCCTTCCTTGACGCCACCAAGCGTGATCGGATCGTCATCGAAGCCGACGACGGTGATCTGGCCTAGTTTGCCTGCGTCACGCAGCGCCTCATAGATGCGTGGCGTGTTGTAGGAATAGAAGCCGACCATGCAGGTCACGTCGGGGCTGGCAACCAGCGCATCCTCGACGTTCTTCTTGGCACGGGTCTGGTCGATGTCGTCGCCGCGAACGTCCGTCAGCTCGATCTTCGTTCCCTTCAGCCCGTCCTTCATGCCCTGGATGCGTTCCTTGGCATTGTCGGCGCCAAGAAGTCCGACGAAGCCGATGCACTTACCGCCATCAGGCATTGCCTTCTTGGCGATTTCAGCGGCCTGCTTGCCAGCGTCGACGTTGGACGAGCCGATATAGGCAACACGGTTGGTCTGGGGCGCGTCGCTGTCGGTGGTAAAGAGTGCAGTCTGCGAACCGATCTTGTTCAGGCCGTCCGTCTGGGTCTTAGGATCGACGGCGGAAACCATGACGCCTTTGACGCCAGCGCTCACAAGGTCTTCCATCAGGCGCTGTTGAACGGCGACTGACGCCTGTTCAGGATATTTCAGCTGCATGTCGTAGTCTGGCATCTCGCCCTGGGCCTTCTTCACGCCGGCCTCGGCAGCCTTCCAGAAGTCGGAAGCCCCGTTGACCACGAAGGCCAAGGTCGGCTTGTCGGCGGCATGGGATACCGCAACAGGCGCGGCACTCAGCATCAATCCGGCGAAAAACAAGGCTGCATTGCGTTTCAGCTGATTCATAATACACCTCCCGAAGGGCCGCAGTAGCAAGGGCCCGATTGCAACTTGCGGCCGGCCGGATGCGCGCCCCCTCCTAGGGCGGTCGCGAAGCGACGAATGGCATAGGGTTCCGATCGCTCCATGACGGTATACAAGAATTTTAATTAGTAAATAGTATTATCAATGCAGATCAAAACATTTCATAGAATGGCAGCGGAAATGCATTTTCGCGTTCGGATATGGCCAGCAGCGGCGCACAAGTATGTCACTTCATGCGATTGCTAACGCAGACTGATCAGTGGTAATATTAATTACCAATGGTGAGCAAATTAACACCTTGACCAAATATGGGTAACGGACCTCCACGGATGCGAAAAACCAAGATCTTGGACGAACACGAGCCCGCGGCAAGGAAGCCTGCACGCAACCGAAAGGCCGCTCGCCCCGAGCGCGTGACAATGATGGATATTGCCAAGGCGGCCGGTTGCTCGCAGGCGGCCGTTTCCTTCGTGCTCAACAACACGCCCGGCACCCGCATCTCGCAGTTGACCCGCGAGCGCGTGTTTGAGGCAGCGCGGGCACTTGGCTATATGGGAGCGACATATGCAACGCCGACCTCTTACTCGGGCCTGGACAATGTGATCGGGTTTGCCGTCGACCAGCTCGCGACCAGCCCGGAAGCAATCGTTGCGATTGAAGGCGCGCGGCAAGCCTCATGGAACGCCGGCAATGTCCTGTTGGTGACGCAAACGCTCAGCGATCCCGTCATGGAGCCGAAGGCCATAAAAGCGTTGACGAGCGGCGGCATATCGGCGCTCATCTACATGACGATCTATACGCGCGAGGTTGAGCTTCCCGCCTATTTTTACAAGCTCAACATCCCGACGGTGCTGCTCAACTGTTATACGGCGGATTACGCCTTCCCTTGCGTTGTGCCGAGCGAGATTGCGGGAGGACAGAGTTCCACCCGACATCTGATCGCCCATGGACACCATCGCATCGCCACGATCACCGGCGAAATCTGGATGCAGGCTGCGCAGGATCGTCTAACCGGATATCGCCGCGCGCTCGCGACAGCCGATATTCCCTTCGATCCCGAACTGGTCATCGAAGGCGACTGGTCGGCCAGCGCCGGCTATGCTGCGACAATGAAGCTGCTGGCTCTGAAGGAGCCGCCAACAGCGATCTTCTGCCAGAATGACAGAACTGCGATCGGGTGCTACGAAGCCCTCAAGGATGCGGGTCTTCGCATTCCCCAGGACATGTCGGTTGTGGGTTACGACGACGAAGACATATCGCGACATCTCGTTCCCCCGCTGACGACGTCTGTCCTTCCCCATCTCGCCATGGGCCAATGGTCGATCGAACATCTCAATCCGGAAAGCCTTCCTGGCAAGAAGCGGTATCCGATTACGAAGCTCGAATGCTCTCTCGTCAAACGTCACTCTGTCGCGGCACCTCCGGTCAAAAGGGCAAAAATCCACCACAGCGAGCAAAATGCGCAATAGCGCAGTCGGCGGTGCAATCCCAGCAAATGTGGTCAGATACCTTCACCCGCTCACATAGGCTCCTCATCGAGGCGGTTATTGCGCGACGACAGCCACGCAATCCCCCGGTTTGACCAACCCTGGAAAGTGGCGGGCGGTGAGGATACCATCCATCTTGCGACGAGCTCGACAGGCGCTTCGCCGGAACGGGCAAGTTCCTGTCCGGTTATGGACTGTCTGCCGGTCCCGGTCCGGCTCCGGCTTCGCCGTTGCCGATCTCGACCGGTTGAAACAGGTTCCCAATCTCGTTGCCGACACCACCACTTAAGCCGTACACCAACATCGTCAGGTTTCCGGCTCAGGCCCGCCGGCGCAGCAGCCTGGCTTCTGCCGCACCGGCGAGCCTGTTGAGTGAAAACCCGACAAGGCCGAGAATGATGACGCCGACCATGACCAGTGCCATGTCGAAGCGCTCGCGTCCAGCAATGACCAGACCGCCGATGCCTGGACCGACCGCAAGGAAATACTCCGCCCCGACGGTCGCCAGCCACGAATAGATGAGGCCGAGATGGATGCCGGTCGCGATCGCCGGGAGAGCTGACGGCAGGTAGATCCTGGCAACGCGCTGCCAGGGTCGAAACCGCAGCGCCCGACCGACCTCCACCAGCTCTGAAGGCGCGTCCTTGATACCGTCATAAGTGTTGAGGGCGATGGGAATGAAAGCTGCAAGAGCGACAAAGACCACCTTCGCCTGCTCGCCGAAACCGAACCACACCGAAATGAGCGGTATCCAGGCAAGCAGAGAAATTTGCTTCAGGCCGTTGAAGGTCGGCATGACCAGCCTGTCTCCGATCCTCGTCACGGCAACGAGCGTGCCGAAACCGACGCCGAGGACGCAGCCAATCAAAAAACCTGCGATATTGCGCAACAGACTGGCTGTGAGCTGGCCCGTCAGACCATTGTCGATGATCTCGCGCTTGGCGGTCAGGACGACATCTTCGATCCCTGGCAGAAAGCGGGGATCAACGAGCCCGAGGCGGCTGGAGGCCTCCCATACAGCGAGAAGAAGAAGAGGAAGGGTGAGGCCACGTCTGATAGGGACAAGCCTCGTTGACGCTTCGGCCATCGTCAAAGTCCTTCTTTCTTCCAGCGCTGGATGAAGACCTCGGCGCCATTCAGGCCCTTGTCCATGGCAAAGCCTATGAGGCCGATCACGATCATCGCGATGATCACGGTATCAAGCCAGAACATCTGTCTTCCCCACACGAGCAGGTAGCCGAGCCCTTCGGATGACGCCAGGAGCTCGACCCCGACAAGCGAAGTCCATGCGTGCGTAAGGCCATAGCGGATACCGGTAAAAATGGAAGGAATTGCGCCCGGCAGTACGATCAGGCGAAGCGTCTGCCACCGGCTGAAACGCAGTGCCTTGCCGACTTCCACGTATTTGCCGGGAACACTGCGGATGCCGGAGAAGGTATTGAGCGTGATCGGCACGAGAGCGCCCTTGGCGATGATGATGATCTTCAGTGTCTCCTCGATGCCGACCAGCAGCATCAGAAGCGGGATCCATCCAAGCGTCGGGATCTGTGCGAAGGCTAGGAACGTCGGCTTGATATAGTCTTCCAGGCGCGCAGACAGGCCCATGGCGATGCCGAGACCCAATCCCAACCCCGCGCCGATGGCGAAGCCGAAGACAACGCGGCGCAAGCTGACTGCGGCATGGTAAAGCAGCTCCCCGCTCATGATCATGTCACCGGCGGTCTGCAGTACATAGGACGGCGCCGGAAGGATCTGCTCTGGCAGCCAGCCTCTCGCGGAGGCGAGCCACCAGAGGGCAATCAACAACATGGGAAGAAGCAAGGCCGAGAGCGAAGAGAACCGTCCCTTGAAAAACCTGCGCGCGTTCGGGATGCCGTCATCACCGGCGATTTCAAGAGGGATTGCCATCAGCCTGCTGCTCCAATGCTCTGCTTACGAGGCGACCGGCTTGCCGTCAGCGCCATAGGCTTGCCAGAAGTGCTGCAGGTTGAGCCGTTCAATGGCGCTTTTGAGGTAGCGAGGTTCGAACCAGCCCTCAAGATCGACATCACGGCGGATGAGGCCGAATTCCTTGCTCTTCGCCGCCTGCTCCTTGTATTGCAACACAAGCAGGTCATCGATCAGCGGCGAGTTGCGGTAGGCGAGCGTGTCACCCTTGAAGTACTCCTCCAGAATTGGAACTGGCGTTCCCGACTTGTGCCACAGCTCGAGAAGTGCGGTGCGGTTCGGCTCGTCCGACGACCATTGCGCCGCCTTGACGAAAGCATCGACGACCCGCTGGGTTATGTCGGGATGGGCATCGATGAACGCCTGGCGGCCAATGACGCCGGCATTGCGGCCGAAGCGCGGATCGTCCCCCTTGGTGGTATAGATGATATCGGCTGCACCCTTGGTGGCGAGGTTGATCAGCTGCGTATCGCCGAATGCGGCGTCGATGTCCTTGCTGGTCAAAGCAGCAACCGTGCCTGCGCTGTCGAGATTGACGACCTGAACGTCGCGCTCCGTCAACCCATTGGCCTCCAGCACCTTGATGGCAGCCAGATGACCGTTCGTGCCGCGCTGGAGGGCTATCTTGCGGCCCTTCAGATCCGCGATAGATTTAATGCCGCTATCTTTGGCGACGGCGAGATAGAGCGGCTTTCTCGCTCCGCTTGCCAGGAGATACCTGGTCTTCAGCCCGTTGGCACGGCCGATCAACGAGGGAAGATCACCCTGGTAGGCGAAGTCGAGCTGATCATTCGCAAAGCCTTCGTTGACGGCAGGGCCTGCGCCCTTGAAGAAGGTCCATTCAATCTTGATGTCCGGATCCTTGGCAAATTCCTTCTCCAGAAATTCGCCCGCCCGGGCGGTCGCGGCAGACGTGCCTTCCGCGTAAGGACGATTGTCGACGCCAATGGCGGCATAGCCGACATGAATGACCAGCGGTTCCTCGGCGTGGACCGTGGCCGGGGCGGTCGCGAGCATCAGTGCGAGGCCGGCGACCACGCGTGGTAGAAATGCGCGTTTCATAGTTTCTCTCCGTTTTTTGAAGCTTATCTGGCGAGTGCGACTGCACGTTCGACGTGGCTGCCGTCATCGGCTGATTTCAACCCCTTGGGCTGCGTGCTTTCGCCCGTCGCATGAAGGCTCTTCAGGACCCGATCGCGCACCTTGGCAATATCGCTGGATGTACGCCGGCGTGGGCGCGCCAGCTTGACCGGAACCACTTCGCGGATGCGGCCAGGACGCGGCGACATGACGACGACGCGATCCCCGAGATAGACCGCCTCTTCCACGTCATGCGTCACCAAAACCATCGTGATGTTTTCCTTCGCCCAGATCTCCTGCAGCTCGTCCTGCAGGCGTGCCTTGGTGATGGCGTCGAGTGCCCCGAAAGGCTCGTCGAGCAGAAGGACGTTCGGCCGGCTGACGAGGCCACGGGCAATGCCGGCACGCTGCGCCATTCCCCCGGACAATTGATGCGGGTAGACATTGGCAAAACGGGAAAGCCCGACAAGCTCCAGATGTTCGCGCACAAGCTCGGCCTTTCGCGCCTTGGTCAGCTTGCTGTTCAGAAGGCCAAGAGAGACGTTTTTCTCGACCGTCAGCCAGGGGAAGAGGCGCGGTTCCTGGAAGACGATGCCCCGATGAAGGCTGGGTTCGACCACTTGCTCGTCCGCATGGCGGATGGTGCCGGATGTCGCGATATCCAGGCCTGCGAAGAGACGCAACAGCGTCGACTTTCCGCAGCCGCTGGCACCGACAACAGTGACAAACTCGCCCTGGGCAATATCCAGATTGATGTCGTCGAGCGCGATCAGCGGCTCCCCGTCGATCTGGAACTGCCGGGTTATGTGCTCGGCTGTGAGATGGGGGCGGTTCATGTCGATCACCCCTACTCTGCCGCGGCCTGAACGCGCGCCGGGTGCCGGGGTGTGCTAAGGCCAAGATTTTCGCGCAACGTCCTGCCCTGGTATGCAGTGCGGAACAATCCGCGGCGCCGCAGTTCCGGCAACACGAGCTCCACGAAGTCCCTTAGTCCGACGGGCAGATGCGGCGGCATAACATTGAAGCCGTCTGCCGCCCCGGTCGTGAACCAGTGCTCCATCTCATCCGCGATCCTGCTCGGCGTGCCGACGACCTGCCAATGGCCACGCGCGCCTGCGATCCTCAGATAGAGCTCGCGGATCGTCAGGTTTTCGCGCCTTGCAAGATCAAGAAGCAACTTTTGCCGGCTCTTGCTTGCGTTCGTGTCCGGGAGGTCCGGGATGGGACCGTCCAGGGGATATTTCGAGAGATCAACGCCACCGGTCATGCCGTTCAACATCGACAGGCCGACCACCGGATGTATGAGATCCTGAATTTCCTGGAATTTCGCCTCAGCCTCTGCCTGTGTCCGGCCGACGACCGGGAAGATCCCCGGCATGACCTTCAACTCTTCCGGCCCGCGTCCGTATTTGGCAAGTCGGTTCTTGAGATCCTTATAGAAGCCGCGAGCATCCTCGATTGTCTGATGCGCGGTGAAGACAACCTCTGCGGTACGCGCGGCAAGCTCCTTGCCCGGTTCCGACGAGCCTGCCTGTACGAGCACTGGCTGACCCTGAGGCGCGCGGGCGACGTTCAGTGGCCCGCGAACCTTGAAGAATTTGCCCTTGTGATTGAGGATATGCTGCTTGTCCGGATCGAAGTAGATGCCGCTTTCCTTGTCGCGCAGGAATGCGTCGTCCTCCCAGGTGTCCCACAGTCCGCGCACGACATCGGCAAACTCTTCGGCCCGCTCGTATCGCTCCGCATGTGCATAATGCTCATCACGACCAAAATTATGCGCTTCGTGCTCGCTGGACGAAGTGACCAGGTTCCAGCCGGCTCGGCCGCCGCTGATGTGATCGAGCGAGGCGAATTTCCGCGCGATATGGTAGGGCTCGTTGTATGAGGTGGAAGCTGTAGCGACAAATCCGATGTGCTTGGTCACCGCCGCCAGAGCCGACAGCAAGGTAATCGGCTCGAACTGCGCCACATAGCGGACAGCTGTCCTGCTTAATGCCTCTATGTCCGTCCCGCGCGTTCCAACGCCGTCAGCCATGAAAACGAGATCGAATTTCGCCGCTTCAGCCAGCTGCGCAAGCTCGATGTAGTGAGCAATATTGGAACCGGCGTCCGCCTGCGCTTCCGGGTGGCGCCACGCGGCCACGTGATGGCCCGTCGGATAGAGGAAGGCGCCAAGTTTGAGCTGTGGTCGCGCGGCACTCATGTGTGTCTCCTTGGTGAGGGAGACGATAGGCTAGCAGCAACAATTAATATCTATAGAAATAGTATTCTATTTCCTGTGTCGTTGCGAGATTTTTGCCGCGTGCAATGGCGCCTTTTGAATGACGACGTTCTGCCGTGGCACCGGTCGGAAAGATATTGCGTCGATAGCGCCGCTGGCGCAATTGTCGCCTTCGAAAAGAATTTCTCTACGTAAAATCAATCAGATATTTCGGGACCTGAAAGCCAGCCAGCGGCGAGCGGGCGCAGAAGTACCTGCGCCTGGGCCATTGCGGCGCTCTCCTTGGCTTCGAGTTGACCGACGGCCGCGAGGCCGGCCGCCGCTTCATTGACAGCCTTCAACTGCTCTATCCCGTCGCCGATACGGTGACGCGGGCTTTTTTGCGACAGGGACGGGGGCTAGTTCCGTGCTCGGCAGGTTCGTCCATGAACCATCAGCCATGTATAGGGGGCGGCGTCCCTGCCCCGGACAGATCCGGACCAGCATCCATTTTTGCACCTGAGGTGCAAATGCGATGGCTTGGAAGCCGGTCGTTTAGCGTGACGACTTCGCAGTATCTTCCGAAATGCGCATGTCCTTGCAGGGACCGGCCGAGCGGCGCTCGATAATGCGCGAGGCGATATTGATGCGGCGAGCGGGGTCGCCTGGTCGCCGCGGCGTCTCGATGCGCTCAAGCAGGAGGCGCAGGCCGACCGCCCCACACTCCTGACCCTCCATTCGCACGGTGGTTAGCGGCGGCGAGATTTGTGTTGCCGGGGAAAAGTCACCGAAACCGACGACAGAGACGTCGTCGGGAATGCGATAACCCTGACCGAGCAATTCGGAGACAACGGTCAGGGCAAGACCGTCATGGGCACAGAAAAACGCCGTCGGCCGCACGCCGCTCTCCTTCAGCGCGCGAAAAGCATCGGCGAAGGCCCCCTGTTCGTCGAACTGCATCACATGAAGCGCGACATCGGGATGACTTTCGGCGATCTCGCGAGCGCCATAGAAGCGCTCACGGCGTCCCCTGTATCCGGGCGCACCGGACACGTAGGCAATCGAGCGATGGCCGAGATTGATCAGATACTGAATGACCGCCTGGCCTGCCTCATGGTCCGTGCCAGTGATCTGATCGGCCTGCTCCAACGGGTCGATCCAGCCGAACCGGACGATCGGAATGCCGGTCGCCGTGGCAGCCGCAATCGCCTCGCGATCATGGGGGCCGACGAGAAGCAGCCCGGCGCAGGCAAGGGCCAGATCTTCCAACTGACGAGCGCTATGCGTCCAGTGCACGCGCAAACCCATGCCGAGCCTTTGGGCTTCGCCCTGCATTCCATTCTGGACCTGCATGTAGAGCTCGCTGTTGACTGGATCGAGATCGTGAAAAACAACGGCGATATCGTTGGAACCCGCCTGGGCCGCCGGTTTGGCATAGCCAAGACGTACGGCCATCTCGCGAATGCGCTCGCGCGTTTCCTCGCTGACGCCGCTCTTGCCCGCCAGTGAACGCGAGACCGCATATTTCGAGAGGCCTACCTCCCGCGCGATCGTCTGCAACGTTACTCGTCCCCTGCTCCCCACTCCGCACCTCTGCGTTGTCGTTCCATCTTCGCTTCGCCTACACTGCCTCAGCTGAAAAAGCAAACTTCATCGATAACGAAACATAACGCTTTACCTAACAGTATCCAAGTGTAATCTTCCCGTCATCCAAGCCTGGGAGCAGAACAACAATAAAGGGGCGCGGATCTTTGGAGGAGATATCCATGATCAAGCTGAAACGTCGTGCGTTTCTGGCCGGGACCTCGGCCGTTCTGATTTTGCCTGCACTGCCGGCGCTTGCGACCGGCTACACGGAAGCGGACGTCCTCAAGGAAAAGGTTTCGAGCGGCGCGCTGCCACCGGTCACGGATCGGCTGCCGGCAAACCCGCTCGTCGTAAAACCGGTAGAAAGTGTCGGAAAATACGGCGGCGACTGGAATATGGCACTGGTCGGCGGTGGATCGCTCTCCATGCTCTTCCGCTATCAGGCCTATGAGCCGCTGCTTCGTTATACGCCGGATTGGTCAGGCGTCACCCTCAACGTCGCGGAAGCCTTCGATGGCGATGCCGAATCCAAGGTCTATACGATTCGCCTTCGCAAGGGCATGAAGTGGTCGGATGGCCAGCCCTATACGACGGCCGACGTCAAGTTCTGGTATGATACAGTCCTGACGGACAAGCGCGTCGCCGTTACCAGCCAGGGCCACTGGAAGACAGCCGGCAAGCCGGCCAAGCTTGAAGTGGTCGACGAACAGACCTTCAAGGTGATCTTCGAAAAACCTAACGGTATGTTTCCGCTCCAGGTGGCCTGGGCCAACAACGACCACACGACCCGCTGTCCGAAACACTATCTCGAACAGTTCCATATTGACTACAATCCGAAGGCCGACGAACTCGCCAAGCAACGCGGTTTCGAAAGCTGGATCGCAGCCTTCCAGGCGGCGTCCGGGTTTCAGGATGACAACGCATTCTTCCTCAATTCCTCGAAGAAGCCCTGCCTCAACGCCTGGATGTTCACAACCGCGCCCGGCGAAAATACCGAACGCGTCATTGCTGAACGCAACCCCTTCTATTGGAAGGTCGATACCGCGGGCAATCAATTGCCCTATATGGACCGGATCGTCTACCAGATGGTGGCGGATCCGCAGGTATTGCTTCTCAAGGCCATGCAAGGCGAGATTGACCTGATGGACCAGTACATCGCGACGCCGAATAATAAATCGGTGCTTTACGATGCCCGTGAGCAGGGCGGCTACGACTTCTACACGCTTTCCTCGACAGAGGCCAACGTGATGAACTTCATCTTCAACCTGAACCATAACGACGCGACCAAACGGAAGCTTTTCCGGAACAAGGACTTCCGCGCGGCTCTTTCGACGGCGCTTGATCGCCAGACGCTGATCGATGCCGTCCTCGTCGGCCAGGGTGCGCCGGCCCAGCCCTCGATCAAGCAGGGAGATCCGCTCTATAACGAGCAGCTCGCCACGCAGTTCACCTCGTATGATGTCGACAAGGCGAATGCCATGCTCGACCAGATCATACCGAAGCGCGATGACCAGAACTTCAGGTTGGACGACCAGGGTCGGCGCCTGACGATCATCTTCGAGATCGACCAGGCTCGTGCGATCTTCCTCGATCTCTTCCAGTTGGTCATCCCGATGTTCCAGGCAGTCGGTATTGATGCGCAGATGCGCACGATGGACCGGTCGCTTTGGGAAACACGCGTCCGCCAGGGCCGCGACTTCGATGCCACGGCCCACCAATTCGGCGCCAATGGCGGTGTCGCCGCAATGCTCGACCCGCGCTACTACGTGCCGACGGATTCAAACGCGATGTATGCCCCGGCCTGGCAGCTCTGGTATCTCGACCGAAACAATGAAAATGCCGAAGAACCGCCGGAAGAGACCAGGAAGCTGCTCGAGCTTTACGACAAGCTGAAGGCGACCGCCGACCCCGCAGGTCAGCAGGAAGTCATGAAGAAGATCCTGCAGGGTGCTGCCGACAACTTCTACGTCTTCGGTATTTCGCAGCCCCCGGACGGCTACGGCATCGTCAAGAACAACATGAAGAATATCACGCGGACCATGCCGAATTCCTTCGGTTGGCCCACACCCGCTCCCACCATGCCGGAGCAATTCTACAAGGCCTGACGGTCTTTCAGGATCAGACATGTATCCGACGCCGGCCGACCTGGGCCGGCGGCAGATCCCTCGTTGACTTTTTGCCAAACGATTGGATGAACCGATGCTCGACGCCAGAAGACAAAACACCGGAACGCTCCGGACACCGGACTGGTTCAAGGACGCGACCCGGTGGACCCAGCTGACCTTCGTCGAGGACGACCCCGAGAAGTACGACCCCGCCTTCTGGGTCGACGTCTTCAAGCGCACGAGATCCAATGCAGTCTGCCTTAGCGCCGGCGGCTACATCGCCTACTATCCGAGCGAAGTGCCCTATCACTATGTCAGCAAATATCTCGGCGACAAGGATATCTTCGGCGCGCTCGTCGATGCGGCCCGCAAGCTCGACATGCATGTCATGGCTCGTGTCGACCCACACGCAATCCATGACGATGCCGCCAGGGCCCATCCGGAATGGGTGATGATCAACGCCGACGGGACGCCGCGCCGCCATTGGGCCTATCCCGATGTCTGGGTGACCAATGCCTATGGCGACTACAATACCGTCTTCATGCCCGAGGTCGTCAAGGAGATCGTCCGCAAATACGATATTGATGCGGTCTTTGCCAATCGCTGGCAGGGGCATGGCGTCGACTATAGCGAAGACAGTGCCCGCCGCTTCAAGGACATGTTCGGCCATGACCTGCCAAAAAAACCGGATGCGGAAGATCCGGCTTGGCAGGCCTGGGTTCAGTGGCGCCGCCGGGTCCTCACCGACATGATCGCCCAATGGGACGATGCGGTAAAGGCGATCCGCCCGCATGCGAGCTTCATTCCGAACATGGGCGGTGCCTCGCTGATGGAATTCGACCTGTCGGTCATTGCCCGGCATTGCCCCTTCCTCGTTGTTGACCACCAGGGCCGCAAGGGCCTGGAACTCGGCTGGTCGGCCGGACGCAACGGCAAGCGCATCCGCGCCACCTTTCCGGATCGTCCTGTCGTCCTCATCACCTCCATCGGTCCGGAGGAGGAATATCGCTGGAAGGATGCCGTCACGTCCGGCGAGGAGATGCAGCTCTGGATCAATGACGGCACAGCGCATGGCCTCTATGCCTGGTTCACCAAGTTCAACGGGGTGGTCCCGGACGAGCGCTGGGTCGAGCCTGTCGCCGACGCCTTCGCCCTGCAGGCGGCAGTCGAGCCCGTGCTCGAAAGCATGAAGCCCGCCGCCGAAATCGCCGTCATCGACCCCTCCACGACCTTGCGCCACTGGGCACCGGAGGAGCGGCCCAACGCCGAAAAGCACGATCTCGGCTTCTACCACGCCCTGGTCGAGGCCCGCCTGCCCTTCGAGCTTCTCTCGGACCAGGTTCTGACGAAGGAAAATCTCGACCGTTTCAAGCTCATTATCCTCGCCAACGCCTCCTGCCTGTCGGACGAGCAGAACGCTGCGATCCGCGCCTATGCCGAACGCGGCGGCAGCGTGATCGCTTCCTACGAGACCTCGCTGCGCGACGAAACCGGCAGGCAGCGCCAGGAATTCGGTCTCTCCGAGTTGTTCGGCGCCAAATTCGTCTCCGGACCGCGTGGCATCGTCAAGAACACTTATGTGGCTCTCTCCGGTGATCATCCGATCAACGAAGGCTACGAAGGCGCCGAACGCATCATGGGCGGTACACGGCTTCTCCACGTCGAGGCCACGAACGGCTCCAAGACCCCGTTCCTCTACGTGCCCGACTTCCCGGATCTGCCGATGGAAGAAGTCTATCCGCGCAAGGCGCCGGAGGGTGCCGCGGTCATTGCGCGCGAGACAGGCACGGGTGGCCGCGCAGTCTATATTCCCTGGAACATCGGCGAAATCTTCTGGGAGGTCTTTGCCGTTGACCATGCCCGGCTGATCGCCAATGCCGTCCACTGGGCACTCGGCAAGACGCCGCGCGTCACTGTCATGGGTCCTGGTGTCGTTGATCTGGCCCTTCGTGAAAATTCCGACGGCATCGCGCTTAGCCTCTTCAACCTCACCAATCCGATGATGATGAAGGGACCGATCCGCGAAAATTACCCTCTGGCGGCGCAGACCGTTTCGGTGGAAATTCCTGCCGGCAAGTCAGTGGCGCGGGCCTGGCTCGTCGTTGCCGACCGTGCCGCAAACGTCAGCGTCAAGGATGGCCGTGCACAGGTGGAGGTGCCGGGGATCGAGCGGCTGGAGGTGCTGCACCTCTCCTGGAAATGAGGTGCAGCGCGCAGAGGAGCGCTTTCGGCCGCTGCCGGCCGGGAGCGGATGAATATCCGACGAAGGCGCAGGGGCGCTCTCAACGGGAGGAGATACATTCCGATGCTTGGCTATATCTTCAGGCGCGTGCTGTACATGATACCGACCCTGTTCGGCATGTCGCTGATCTCGTTTCTGATCATCCAGCTACCGCCGGGTGACTATCTCACCTCGATGATCGCGACGATGAGTGACAGCGGCCAGGCCGTCGATCCGGCGCAGATCGAACGGTTGAAACAGATCTACGGCTTCGACGACCCCTTCTACGTCCAGTACCTGAAATGGATGTGGGGGATTATCAGCCGCGGCGACTTCGGCTGGTCCTTTGAATGGAACCAGCCCGTCTCGGGCCTGATCTGGGCGCGCATGGGCTCAACGCTGGTCATCTCGCTGCTGAGCCTCCTCTTCGTCTGGATCGTATCACTGCCGATCGGAATCTATTCTGCCGTGCGCCGCCATTCCATCGGTGATCACGTCTTCACTTTTTTCGGCTTCATCGGGCTTGCCGTGCCAAACTTCATCCTGGCGCTGACGCTGATGTATATTGCCTACAAGTATCTTGGCCTGAGTGTTGGCGGGCTGGTCTCGCCCGAATATGCAGAGGCACCCTGGAACCTCGCCAAGATCGGCGATTTTCTCACCCATCTCTGGATTCCGATCATCATCATCGGCGCATCCGGAACGGCGGCGATGATTCGCATCCTGCGCGCCAACCTGACGGACGAACTGCACAAGCCTTACGTCATTACCGCCCGCGCCAAGGGCCTGCCGGAATACAAGGTCATCCTCAAATATCCCGTTCGCATCGCGCTCAACCCCTTCGTGTCGGCGATCGGTTGGGTGCTGCCGCATCTTGTCTCGGGCGTGACGATCACGGCTATCGTTCTCAACCTGCCGACCTCTGGCCCCCTGCTTTTCCGGGCGCTGGTCGCGCAGGACATGTACCTCGCCGGCAGCTTCATTCTCCTGCTCTCCGCGCTGACCCTCGTCGGCATGCTTTTGTCGGATCTGCTGCTTGCGCTGCTCGATCCGCGCATCCGGTTCGATTGAGGAGAAGCCGATGAGCACGCACGAAACGTTCGGAACCCATACCGGCCCTCTTCATATCGTTGCCGATGGTCCGTCGATCAGCCCACTGAAGCAGGGCAAGACGGTCTCGACCGCCGCAGTCGGTCCCTGGCGGTTGATCGCCGGCAAGCTGATCCGCCAGAAGGTGGCGATGGTCGCCGGCGTTATCATTCTCCTGCTTTATCTCGTCGGCCTCTTCGCCGAATTCCTGGCCCCCGGGCTGCCTTCGACCTCCAGGCCGCAATTTACCTATGCGCCGCCGCAGGGCCTGAGTTTCTTCGTGACGAGGCCCGACGGCAGCTCCGAGTTCAACTTTCATGTGAAGGGCTACAAGGTCGAGATCGACAAGGTGGCGCTCAGGCGCACCTTCGTCGTCGACGATACGAAGGTCGTGCCGATCGGCTTCTTCGTCAAAGGCCCGGCCTACAAGCTCTGGGGCCTCATCCCGATGAGCAGACGACTGATCGGTCCGATCAACCCGAACGATCCAATGTATCTCCTCGGCGCCGACCGCCTCGGCCGCGACGTGCTCTCGCGGCTGATCTACGGCACCCGCGTCTCCATGTCCATCGGGCTTGTCGGCGTTGCCATGTCGCTGATCCTGGGTGTCGTACTTGGCTCGATCTCCGGCTTTTTCGGTGGCTGGGTCGATACACTGATCCAGCGCATCATCGAGGTTGTAAGTGCCATGCCGACCATTCCGCTCTGGCTTGGACTCGCGGCGGCGATCCCGCTGACATGGTCGCCGGTCAGTGTCTATTTCGTCATCACGATCATCGTCTCGCTGCTCGGCTGGACAAGCCTTGCCCGCGAAGTGCGCGGGCGTTTCCTGGCCCTGCGCAGCGAGGATTTCGTGACTGCGGCAAGGCTCGACGGATCAAGTGAAGCGCGGCTGATCTTCCGCCATATCCTGCCATCGCTGACGAGCCATATCCTCGCCGTCGTGACGCTCGCCGTGCCGACGATGATCGTCGCGGAAACATCTCTCTCCTTCCTTGGCATCGGTCTGAAGCCGCCTGTGGTCAGCTGGGGCGTGCTGCTGCAGGACGCTCAAAACATCCGCACGGTCGCCACCGCACCCTGGCTGTTGATCTGGCCGTCGCTGGCAGTGGTCGTCGCGGTGCTCTCGTTCAACTTCTTTGGCGACGGCCTGCGCGACGCCGCCGACCCCTATGACAATTGAGGAGGAAGCAATGACCGACCTTCCCGATGACGTTGTCCTGTCCGTCGAAAATCTCTCGATAGATTTTCGGCTGCGCACCCATATCCTGCACGCCGTCGAAAATGTGAGCTTCCAGCTCAAGCGGGGCCAGACACTTTGCCTCGTTGGTGAAAGCGGCTCCGGCAAGAGTGTCACCGCCCGCTCGCTGCTGCAGATCGTCGATAGCCCCGGACGGGTCGTCGGCGGCCGGATCCTGCTTCGCAATGGCAGCGCCATCACCGATATCGCGACGCTTTCACCTGGCAGCAACGCCATGCGGGCAATTCGCGGCCGACGCATCGGCCTGATCTTCCAGGAGCCGATGAGTTCCTTGTCACCGGTTCACACTATCGGCTCGCAGATCGTCGAAGCCGTACGCCTGCACAGCAACCTCGACAAGGCGGCGGCGCGCGCCCGTACAGTCGAACTGCTGCGCCAGGTCGAAATCCCGAATCCCGAAAAGATGGCCGATCGCTATACGTTTGAATTCTCGGGCGGCATGCGCCAGCGCGCCATGATCGCCATGGCACTTGCGGGCAATCCCGATATCCTGATCGCCGACGAGCCGACGACGGCGCTCGACGTCACGACCCAGGCTGAAATCCTCGATCTCATCAAGCGCCTGCAGGTGGAGCGTGGCATGGCGATGCTGCTTATCACCCATGACATGGGCGTGGTCGCCGAAGTCGCCGACGAGGTCGCTGTCATGCGTTTCGGAAAGATCGTCGAGCGCGGCCCGGTCGACCCGATCTACCATGCGGCGGAACATCCCTATACGCGCCAGCTCCTCGCCTCGACAGTCAAGCTCACCCATCACGTCGAAGGCAGGTCGCCGGCAATCGCGCTGTCGGCTGAGGCGCCGAAGCCGGTCCTTTCGGTGCGCAATCTCGGCAAGACTTTTGGCTGGCACGGCAACGCCAACACGCTTCGTGCCGTCGACGACGCGCATTTCGATCTCTATCCGGGCGAAAATCTCGGCATTGTCGGCGAAAGCGGCTCCGGCAAGACAACGCTCGGCCGGCTCATCCTGCGCACTGTCGAACCGACCACTGGCAGCGTCATCTACCGCGGCAAGGGCGGAGAGGAGGTCGAGGTCACGAAGCTCGGCAAGAAGGAACTGCGCGGGTTCCATCGCGAGGTACGGTTGGTCTTCCAGGACCCCTTCGCCTCGCTCAACCCGCGCATGACGGTAAAGGAGGTGATCGGCGATCCCCTCATCGTCAACGGGCTCGCCAAGGGCAAGGCGCTGGAACAACGGGTCGCCGAGCTCATGCGGCTCGTCGGCCTCGATCCATTGGGCATGGAGCGCTATCCGCATGCGTTCTCCGGCGGTCAGCGGCAGCGTATCGGCATTGCCCGCGCACTGGCGCTCGATCCGCGCATCATCATCGCCGACGAGGCGACATCGGCGCTCGATGTCTCCATCCGCAGCCAGATCCTCGATCTGCTGCTCGATATCCGCCAGCGCCTGAACCTCAGCTTCATCTTCATCTCGCACGACATTTCCGTGGTTCGCTACTTCTGCGACCGCGTCGCCGTCATGCATCGCGGCAGGATCGTCGAACTCGGCGAAGCCGAGCAGATTTGCACCGCTCCGCGGGAAGCCTACACCAAGAGCCTCATCTCCGCCGTTCCCAATCCCGATCCACGCGACAAGCGCATGTTGCACCGGCATCGTTTCATCGCGCCTGCCAATGCATAAGGACCTTCCAGTGCCGAAATTCTCCGCCAATCTCTCCTTTCTTTACCAGGAACTTCCCTTCCTCGACCGCTTTGCCGCCGCCGAAAAAGACGGCTTCTGCGCGCTCGAATATCTCGGTCCCTACGCCGAGCCGAAGGAGAAGGTCGCAGACGCCCTGAAGGCAAGCGGTCTGAAGCAGGCGCTCTTCAACGTGCCCTCCGGCGACTGGGCTGGCGGCGAGCGCGGCATTGCCTGCCTGCCTGATCGCATCGACGAATTCCGCAACGGCGTCGCGCTCGCACTCGATTATGCCAAGGCTCTCGACTGCCCGCAGGTGAACGTCATCTCCGGTCTCGTGCCGAAGGGTGCCGAACCCCAAGTGCTGGAGAGGGTTCTGGTCGACAATCTGAAATATGCCGCCGCACGCGCCGCCGATGCCGGCGTGAAGCTGCTGATCGAGCCGATCAACCTGCGCGACATGCCCGACTTTTTCCTGTCGACGACGGAACATGCCGAACGGATCCTCGACAAGGTCGGCTCCGGTAATCTCTACATCCAGTACGATTTCTACCACATGCAGATCATGCAGGGTGACCTGATCCCGACCTTCACGCGGCTGCGTGACAGGATCGCGCATGTCCAGATCGCCGACAATCCCGGCCGCAATGAACCGGGCAGCGGGGAGATCAACTACCGTTTCATCTTCTCTGAACTCGACCGCCTTGGCTACGACGGTTGGGTCGGCTGCGAATACAAGCCGAAGGCCACCACCAGCGAAGGCCTCGGCTGGATGAAACCCTATCTCGAGTCAGGCGAAGTGGACATGATATGAATATCGGATTTATCGGACTGGGTGTCATGGGCCGCCCGATGGCGGAGCACCTGATCGATGCCGGCCATACTCTGCATCTGAGCCGAGTGAAGGAAAACTCCCAAAAGCTCGTCGCCAGGGGTGGCAAGTCCGCAGCCAGCGCAAAGGCGGTAGCGGAAGCCTCCGACATCGTCATCCTCATGCTGCCGGATACGCCCGATGTTGAGGCGGTGATTTTCGGTCCAGACGGCGTGGCATCAGGCCTGACCGAGGGCAAACTCGTCATCGACATGAGCTCGATCTCGCCGGTGGCCACCAAGGCTTTTGCCCGTCGCATCGAGGCACTCGGCTGCGACTATCTCGACGCGCCCGTTTCCGGCGGCGAAGTCGGCGCCAAGGCCGCCTCCCTGACGATCATGGTCGGCGGTCAGCAGCATGTCTTCGAGCGCGCTCGACCGCTGTTCGAGAAGATGGGCAAGAATATAACATTGATCGGTGGTGTCGGCGATGGCCAGACGGCCAAGGTCGCCAACCAGATCATCGTTGGACTGACAATCGAGGCGGTTGCTGAAGCCCTTCTCTTTGCCCGGTCCGCCGGTGCCGATCCGGCCAAGGTTCGCTCTGCTCTGATGGGCGGCTTTGCTTCCTCACGTATCCTCGAGGTACATGGCGAACGCATGGTCACGGAAGCCTTCGAGCCGGGGTTCCGCATCCGTCTGCACCGCAAGGACATGACACTGGCCGTCGACGCTGCCCGCGCCCTTGACCTCTCGCTACCGAACACCGCTGCAACGCAGCAACTGATGAACGCCGCGATTGCCAATGGCGACGGCGAGCGTGACCATTCCGCCCTCATCCGAACGCTCGATCTTCTTGCCGGAGGTCCGCGCTAAAGGAACCGCTCAAAACCAACCCCGGACATCATCGTCGTTTGCCCTGACCGGAGCGGGTCTCCGGACGCCGAAGGCATGTCCGGACGTGATTGAAAAGGACAGGACAATGCTCAGAAACGATATCCAGTTCCCTTATGGCGCCGTCTATTTCCGCAAGTCCAACCCGCCCCCCGAAGATTGGGAGCGCGACTACACGACGGCCCGTGAAGACGGCCTCAATATCTTCCGCCACTGGTTCATGTGGAGCGCGATCGAAACCGCACCCGGCATCTACGACTGGGAGGAATACGATCGCCAGATGGACCTTGCCGCAAAGAACGGGATCAAGACGGTCATTGCCGAACTGATCCATGCCGTGCCCGACTGGGCGGTGCGCAAATACGCCGATGCGCTTCAGGTCAATGCCGACGGCACGAAACTCGGATCCTACATGGGCGTCTCGGCGGCAACCGGCGGCTTTTCCAACAATGGCGGCGGCGCGGGCGCCTTGACGCTCAATTGCCCGGAGGTGAAGGAAGCGGCCGGCAAATTCCTGACGGCGCTTGCCTCCCGTTACAAGGATCATCCAGCGATCTACGGATACGATGTCTGGAACGAGTGCAACTATTCCGCCGATGTCGATTACAGTTCCTACGCCAAGGCTGCCTTCCGCATCTGGCTGGAGAAGAAATATGGCAGCCTGAAAGTGCTGGCGAAGGCGTGGAATCGCTATAGCTATGCCGATTGGGCGGATATCGAGCCGCCGGCTCATATGGCGCCCTACCCCGAATGCATCGACTGGCTGCAGTTCAAGCGCGACAATTTCTACGACCAGATGCAGTGGCGCATCGACACCATCCGCGCCGTCGACCAAAAGAACGTCATCGCCGCACACGGCATCTCCGGCTCGATCCCCAACATGGCGTCGAACGGCTGCGACGACTGGCTTGCCGCCTCCAAGGTCGAGGTCTACGGCTTCACCTGGATCCAGGCCCGCAAGGGCACTGAGCCCTGGAAGACCTGGTACGGTGTTGACATCAATCGGGCCGCGGCCCGCGGCAAGCCCTTCTGGCACGCCGAGCGTCAGGGCGGGCCGCTCTGGCTGCAGCCCCAGGTGATCGGTCGCGACAAGGAGGACGGCCGCGTTGCCGAGCCCGAGGATATCCGCATCTGGAGCATGACTTCGCTTGCCGGAGGCGCGCGCGGCGTGCTCAACCTGCGTTGGCGCCCACTGCTCGACGGTCCGCTGTTCGGCGCCTTCGGCGCCTATGGCATGGATGGTTCGCGAACGTCCCGCTCGGACATGCAAAGCGCCATGGCAAAATGGGCGAACGACCCGGCGCGAGCCGCTCTCTGGGAAGCCAAGCCGATACGCGGCGAGATCGGCATCCTCGTCGTGCGCGAGACCCAGGAATGGGATTATCTGCTGAATTACGACCGCAAGGAAAAGCCCTATCCGGAGGCCATGTGGGGCGCCTATCGCGCCTTCCTCGACAGCGGACTCCAGCCGGACTGGGTACACATCGACGATATCGACGCCTATGATTTCCTCTATTTCTCCTACCCCATCATGTTCACCGCGAAACAGGCGGACCAAATGAGAGCCTGGGTGGAAAAAGGCGGTACGCTGATCGCCGAGGCGTGTCCCGGTTATTTTGGCGATCGCGGTCGTGTGGGCACCGTGCAACCGAACCTTGGCCTCGACGCGGTCTTTGGTGTGCATGAGGAAACAGTCGAGTTCATGCCCGATATCGGGGACCGCATCCATTTCGACATGGACGGCCTTCCGGTTGACGGCGGCGGCCTTCTGCAATCCTACCGCCTGACCGGCGGTACCGGCCGCGGCCATTTCACGGACGGCCGCCTTGCCATCGTCGAGAACAGATACGGCAAGGGCCGAACGCTGTTGATCGGTACCAATCCCTCGGTCGCCTATTACCGCACCGACGGAAAGAAGAACGGCGCATTCTTCGCCACCCTGCTGGCCTGGAGCGGCCGCGCGAAGCACGTGACACTCGATAACAGCAATCTTTTTGCCAGAGTACACAAGGGTGAGAAAGGCAGCTTCCTCTGGCTGGTCAATCCAACACGGACATCTCAGTCAACGAGAGTGAAGCTCGCCGAAGGCCTGGGCCAGCCCGACTTCGCCGGACCTGTCTGGCCGGTCGACCAAATCCATGGTGACGGCAATATCGAGGTAGCGGCTCGTGACGTGTTGATCCTGCCTCTCCGTCCGAATTCCGTTTCGCAATGGTAGCCGGGTCATTGGCTACCGCGGGTCGGCCAGCAGTTCGAGGAAGTCGCACGGTTGGCCTGTTGTATATCGGCCCATGACGATCTTGCCCCCGCGTCTTTTCGCTGGTCGGAAGGACGCGCCGGTGCCCTATCGAACATCGGCGCGATCGCCGTCCTTCTCTACGACCTATAGTCTGGCGCCGTCACATCAAGTCTGCGCTTGAGGCTTTCCAGGTGCAAGCGGGCGCTTTCTGGGTCGCCTTCCCGCATCTGCTTTGCAGTGGCAGCGGCAATTTCCGGCTTCACCGGCAGCAAGGGTCGTCCTGTGCTCATGGCCTTCAACTGAGCCTCCGCCGCCCGCTCGAGATAATAGAGATCGTCCCAGGCCTCCGCGATGTTAGGCGCGCAGACCATGACGCCATGGTTTTTCATGAAGAGAATATCCTTGTCGCCAAGAACGGTTGCCAGACGATCGCCTTCCCGCTCATCGAGCGCAAGACCGTGATAGTCCGTGTCAACCGCGGTGCGTCCATAGAACTTCAACGCGGTCTGTCCGGCCCAGACAAGCGGTTCCCCCTCGATCATGCTGAGCGCCGTCGCATTCGGCATATGGGTGTGAAATGCCGCGCCAATGCGCGGCGCCATCTTGTGCAGGCGGGCATGAATGAAAAAGGCCGTCGCCTCCGGTTCACCATCGCCGGACAGCACATTGCCGTCGAAATCGCAAATCAGGAGACTGGAGGCCGTTGCCTCCTCGAAGGCCCAGCCGAGCCGGTTGACAAGAAAGAGGTCGGCATGTCCCGGCACGAGAGCGGAGAAATGATTGCATATCCCCTCTTCGAGGCCATGCCGTGCGGCTGCCCTCAGACAGGCGGCCAAATCCACGCGCGCCTGCCATACCTCCTGCGTGTCGAGGTCGGTGTTTCGCAGTATTGCCGGCGCCGACTGTCCGCGCTTGAGTTCATGGGCCATGACAAAATCTCCCTAAAAACAATTGGCCCTATTCCATCCAGCCTGCGGCGGAAAGCAAGTCGGGAAGCTCGTCAAGTCGGGCAATAATTGCGTCTGGCGCGTAGTGGGCAAGCGGCTTGCGGCCGGTTCCGCGGTCGACCCAGACCGTTTTGAAGCCAAGCTCCCTCGCCGCAGCGAGATCGAGATGAGGGCTCGCACAAACATGAACCAGTTGTTGCTTTTCGACACCAAGCTCTTGCCAGGCATATTGGAATATCTGTTTTGTCGGCTTGTAGGCTCCGGCCTGCTCCGCCGTGATCACCCGATCGACCCAACCGCCGAGTTGCGCGACATTTCCGGCTATGATCGCATCGTCCGTATTGGAGATAATGGCAAGTTTGAACCCCGCCGCCTTCAGTCTGGCCAATGTCTCAACCACCTCTGGAAAGGGCGGCATGCGGCTGATGGATGAGGTGAGAAGATCCGCGTCGCCGGGCGATACCTCGAGGGAGAATTCCTTCATCGCGAGCGCAAGTGCGGCCGCGCTTACATCCTGGAACGAACGGTGTGGGCGCTCCGTCTCGAGCCGATGCTCGTGCCGGTCGTACACGGCAATGAAGGCATCCCGGTCGATTGATCGCCTATTTCCTGCGAGAATCCTGTCCATTGCCGCAAGCAACCCTTCGTCCCACTGGATGAGGGTGCCATAGCAATCGAAGGTCAGCCATTCCGGGTGCGGTCCTGAAAATGTCATCTCGGTCTCCTGGTTGTTTCCAAGCAGGATTGACATCTGGCGCGATCATTTGGAAATTAAATGTCACCATATTTATTATTGGAAATTCAAATGAGCTTCGGTTTCGACCTCGACCTTCTGCGCACTTTTGCCGCCGTCGTCGAGACAGGCGGGTTTACACGGGCGGCTGAGCGCGTTCACCTCACGCAATCAACGATCAGCCAGCAGGTCAAGAAGCTCGAGACCAATCTTGGACGCACGCTTCTCATCCGCGACCGCGCCTCGGGCCGTGTGCGAACGACGGAGGAGGGTGAACTGCTGATGAGCTACGCCCGGCGGATACTGTCGATCTTGGCGGAGGCAGACGAAGCTCTGGGCCGCTCGGTCCCGGTTCCGAAGACCGTGCGGCTCGGCGTTCCGGAAGACTTTGCCGGGCGGCGGATGATTGACCTGCTCTCCGGCTTTGCGCGGACCACTTCACATACGAGGCTCGATACGATCAGCGGCTGGAGCTTCGAGTTGCGAAGGCTTCTTCAAGCGGGAGAGCTCGATCTAGCCCTTATCAAGCGCGAGCCGGGCGATGGCAGCTGTATTGCCAAGTGGGAGGAACCGCTAAGTTGGGTGGGTAGCCGAACCCTTTCCGGCGGGACCGATCCGATTCCGCTTGCGGTGTTCCCACCCGGGTGCATCTATCGCGAAAGGGCCATCCGGGCAATTGAGGAAAGCGGACGACGTTGGCGTATCGCCTATTCGAGCCAAGGCCTGATGGGAGTTCAGGCGGCCGTTGCATCCGGCCTCGGCATCAGCTTGCTTCCGGTCGATGCGATACTGCCCGAGCATCAGCCGTTGAACGGTGCTGACGGTTTTGCGCAGGAACCTGCGTCCGAACTTGCGCTGATCGCGGCCACAAGGAAGCTGGAACCGGCGGTCAAGGAGACGGCCGATTTTCTGATAGCGAACCTGACCGCGCTGAGGCGAAGCACCAAAACGCCGATCGCCCGCGTGAACTGATTTCGGCCCTGATTGCTGGGAGCACACACAAGGCCGTTTCGCAATGACCAAAACCCCGGCAACGTCGCACTTTGCTGCGCAGGATCGAAGACGTTTCAACTAGCAAACAAGCTCGAACACCTCGATCTGTTCGAAGCGGCCCTTGGCTTGCGCCAGTCCCAGAGACCGAAAACGGAACGCGTCTCCTGCCTTTGCGCTGATCGCCCCGCTTGCGAGGATAGAGGTGCCGAACTGCTTGTTCATGCCTTCCAGACGGGACGCCACGTTGACCGTATCGCCCATAGCCGTGTACTGGCGACGGGTCCGCGCACCAACACTGCCGACAACCGCCGGCCCGGTATGAAGACCGAACCGTGTGATGAATTCCGGGCGCCCCGAGGCTCGGTTAGCCATATTGAATTCGTCGATCGCCGCCTTTAGTGCCAGGGCGCAACGACAGCCGTTCTGCACGTGTTGAGGATCCGGCACCGGTGCGTTCCACATGCCGAAAATCGAGTCACCCAGATATTGGACGATAACTCCGTTGTGCTGCTCCACGATATCGTTCATCAACTGAAAATAGGACGAGAGCAGCGCAGTAACGCTTTCCGGCGAATACTGCTCCGAAATTGTCGTAAAATCCCGGATGTCGGTAAAAAGCAGGGTGACGTCCTGACGCGAGGCAACCGCGGTTTCGACTTTCCCGGCGCTGACGATCTTGCGTACAAGTTCCCGCGGCACATAGAGAGAAAAATTACGGATCGCGTCACGTGCTGCGGCAAGTGCGTTTGCGAGAATGTTGATCTCGGCGATCATGGAGCGGTAGGCTCCTTGTCCCTTGAAATCCAGATCCCCAATCTGCCTGGCTTCGGCAGCCAGAGAAAAGAGCGCATTGCTGATGAGCCGCGCGACGACGAGCGCTGCCACAATACCCGCAACAAGAACGGCACCGGCAATCATCAGTGTCTTGATCAGCAAGCGGTTGCTTGGACCGACAAAATCGTCGACAGGTGCCGCAATGACGAGCGTGTTGCCCTTGAGTAGCCCGGAAAACTCGACCGGCGAGATCTGGGCCATGTATGGCACCCCCGCAACCGAAAAATGCGCCACGCCTCCCCTGGTGCCGGCTTCCGTCAGCAGCAGTTGCCTGACTGCGTCGAAAGCCGGATCCCCTGAATACGGTGCAGCAACTTCATCGCGCGACGTATTGGAGAGCGTTTCGAGGATTAGAGCCATGATCGTCGGGTCAGAGTGGACGATCAGGCGCCGGTGATCGTCGAAAACATAGCCACGTGCATGTGCCGATATTGCTTCCTCGTTCAGCAGGCTGCTGATGGTTTCCAGAAGCACGTCTGCGCCCGCCACGACGCGCCTGTCCTTTTCCATCGGCGTGGCGAGGTCAGGCTCAGTGACTGCGTCGCGGCGGTGACATACGGGCCAACCGAGGCGGGCCCATCTTTTGCAACGGCAGCGCGATACCAGAGCCGTTGCCGAGGGTCGTAAGTCACGTTTTTGCTGTCGCGCTCGGCGAGCAGGTTGCCGTTGACATCCAGGAACCTCCAGGCGGACGTCATCCCTTCAGCGGATAGCCCAATGGTGATCAGCGCAAATGCTGTGCCGGACGGTGCTGAAAGGACTTGGCTCCATTTCGGATTGGTGAGGACACTGGCAGCCTGAATAAAGGAACCGTCCGGATAGCCGGCATACAAGCTGTCCAGTTTCGGTGACCCCTGCAGCGCCTTCAGCAGGAAGTCGCGCTTTGCGTCGAGCTCCGCCGGCGGCGCCGATACCATTGGTGCCAGGGCGGAGCTTGTCTCGATGGCGGAGTAGCCGCTGTCGAAGACGCTGCGATAGTGATCGAGCGCATGCAAGCTCAACAGCCGCATCTTCTCCTGCGCGGCATCGATCGCGGATGACCGCCCATCTTGGTATGTAAGCCACATCAGCGGCGTGCAGACGCTTACGAGCAGGAGTACGATCACGATGCTGAGGTGCAGGCGTAGCGGCTGGGACCAGGGCATCTCGGGATCGCTTCGCGAGGAAGACACTTTCACTTCCTCCACCTCAGGCCAACCTTTCTAAATCCTGTCGTGTCTTTGCCCTTGGCCATTCCTGAGGTCGCCGTATCCGTTTCACGGCCTTATCTTTCACCGATTTCGGGCCTGAGCAAGATGGATCGGCCACAGCTTCTCAGGCGTTCTTCGCGGTGGCGAATGTTATGCTCGCGTCACTCACATTGGCAACGTGTGAATAGGCTGCCTGCCCGGCCGCCGCCACATCTCCACGCATGATCGCCGTCACGATGACATCGTGCTCATCATAGGATTTGGCCAGGCGGCCGGGCAGGCGGAACTGCGCCCGGCGGAACGGTGCCAGTCGTGCGCGGGTTTGCGTCGCCAATTCGAAGATGTGCTCGTTATGGGCCCCACGATAAAGGCGAGTGTGAAACTCCGTGTTGTGCGCAGCATAGCCTTCTTCGGCTCCAGCGTGCACCAGTTTTGCCGAGGCCCGATGCTCGAGTTCGAGGGAGCGCCGCTCATCGACCGTCATGCGTTCGGCCGAGAGCCGTGCGCAGATGGCCTCCAATTCCGACATCGCCTCGAACATCGAATGCAGATAAGTCTCCGTCACGTTCGCGACGACGGCACTGCGGTTGGGCTCACGATCGACCAGCCCCATGGCGCCAAGTTCGCGCAGCGCCTCCCGGACCGGCGTGCGGGAGACATCGAAGCGGGCGGCCAGCGAGATCTCATCCATTCTCTCGCCGGGAACGAAAAGGCCGGTCACAATCATATCCGCGATGGCGCGAACCATCTGCTCGACGGTTGTGCCCGCCCTGATTACCTGCCTGCGCTTGATCTCTGCCACGATCCTGATTCTTGCTGCATCAACTGCATACAGATGCGGCCAGTTTGCCGACAAGTCAATTATCTTCTTGTTTCTAGAGGCATGGTGTTCCCCAGCGAGCTTTTGTGAAGGGCCAGACGACAAGGCGGATGAGTGAATAGTAATCAAAGACTAAATTTTGGTCATTCTGGCGGTAAAACTGCATACAGTTTGGACAAGCAAAACAGTGCGGCCAATATTGGTTACGATAATTCAATAACTTAGAATATGGCACAGTCATTGCATACACTTTTCTGCAACGTTTTTTTTCGAACCGGCCCTGGCCGCAAGGAGCATTCCGATGACCAAACTCCTTTCCATGAACCGCCGCCACTTCCTGCAGGTTTCCGCCGCCGGAGCACTCGCCTTGACGCCAGGCCTGCTGTCGGGCCGCGCTCTCGCCCAGACCGCACTCACCGTCGGCTTCATCTATGTCGGCCCCAAGGACGACTACGGCTACAACCAGGCCCATGCCGAAGGGGCGGCGGCGCTGAGGGCCCTGCCGGGCGTTACGATCGTAGAAGAAGAGAATGTCCCCGAAACCGTCGATGTCCAGAAGACGATGGAGTCGATGATCAACCTCGATGGCGCGGCACTGATCTTCCCGACGTCGTTCGGCTACTTCGACCCGCATATGCTGGCGATGGCGGCAAAGTACCCGGATGTGCAGTTCCGCCATTGCGGCGGCCTCTGGCAGGAGGGCAAGAACCCTGCAAACACGGGTTCGTATTTCGGCTATATCTTCCAGGGCCAATACCTGAACGGGGTCGCGGCTGGCTACACGTCGAAAAGCAAGAAGCTCGGCTTTGTCGCGGCCAAGCCCATTCCGCAGGTGCTGCAGAACATCAACGCCTTCCTGCTCGGGGCACGCTCGGTCGATCCCTCGATCACCTGCCAGGTCATCTTCACGGGCGAATGGTCGCTTGCCGTCAAGGAAGCCGAAGCGACCAACGCGCTGATCGACCAGGGCGCGGATGTTATCACCTGCCATGTCGACAGCCCGAAGGTTGTTGTCGAGACGGCAGCCGGTCGCGGCGCCTTCGTCTGCGGCTACCACGCAAACCAGAGCCCGCTTGCTCCTGAAAAATATCTGACCGGCGCCGAATGGGCGTGGGGCAACGTCTACACCGATTTTGTCAAGAAGGCCCAGGCCGGCGAGAAGCTCGGCAATTTCGTGCGCGGTGGCCTCAAGGATGGCTTCGTCAAGATGAGCCCGCTCGGACCTGCCGTGCCAGCCGAAGGACGGACGAAGTTCGACGCAACGCTCGCCGAAATGATGACCGGCAAGTTCTCCGTCTTCAAGGGGCCGATCAAGGACAACAAGGGCAACGTCGTCGTCACGCCCGACAAGAGCTATGCCGAAGATGCCATCGAGCTCGAGAGCATGGCGTATCTCGTGGAAGGCGTCGTCGGATCCACGGCCTGATCCGGAGGGAGAAGCGTCATGACAGTCGAGGCGAATACCTCAGCAATAGCCATCGCTTCCCAACGATCGTCCGCAGTAAGACCCATCCTTGAGTGGGTCGCACGGCGCGCAGAACCTGTCGTCATCAGTTGCGGCGCGATCCTGATCGGGCTGGCGCTCTTCTCCATCTTCATTCTCGTGATCGGCAAATCGCCGGTCACCTTGTTCCAATTGATGTACACAGGCGGCTTCGGCAGCTGGTTCTCGATCCAGAACAGCCTCAGCCGGGCCGCCCCCATTCTCCTGACGGCGCTTTGCGTCGCCTTGCCGGCGCGTCTCGGGCTCGTCATCATCGGCGGCGAGGGCGCGGTCGTATTGGGTGGCGTTGCTGCGGCGGCGGCCGCATTGCCGTTAGTCGGAACGCTGCCCGCCTTCCTTGTTCTGCTGGTGATGGCGGCGGCGGCGATGCTCGTTGGCGGCATCTGGATCGGTCTTGCAGGCTTCCTGCGGCACTATCGCGGGGTCAACGAGACCATTTCCTCGCTGCTGCTCGCCTATATCGCCATCGCCCTCATGAACCAGTTCGTCGAAGGACCACTGCGCGATCCGGCGAGCCTTAACAAACCTTCCACCACCCCCCTGCCCGCTGAATACATGCTCGGCAAGATACCCGGAATGGATGTGCACTGGGGGCTCGCAATCGGCGTCGTCGCCTGCATCATCTCGTGGGTGCTGATCGAGGTCACGAGCTATGGCTTCGCGGCGCGCATCGCCGGCGGCAATGTTCGCGCCGCGCAGATACAGGGGTTGCCGGTCGGCCGCCTGATCGTCGGCTTCACGGCGATCGCCGGCAGCTTCGCCGGTCTTGCCGGCATGATCGAGGTCGCCGCCGTCCAAGGCAGCGCCAATGCCTCGCTGGCGGCGGGCTACGGTTATACCGGCATCCTCGTCGCCTTCCTGGCGCGGCACAATCCACTGGCGATCATTCCGGTCGCCTTCCTGCTTGGCGGCATCGATGCGTCGGGTGGCCTCATCCAGCGCCGGATGGCCTTGCCTGACGCAACGGTCCTGGTGCTGCAAGGCACGCTATTCGTCGTCATCCTCTTTTGCGAGACCTTCTACGGTCGCTTCAAGATCTTCAATCCCGACCTCTGGAAAAGGAGCCCATGATGGAAGCGAGCGGCATCGGCATCTGGGGTGTACCCCTCGCCATCTTTGCGGGCGCGATCCGCGTCTCGACACCCTTCATCTTCGTCAGCCTCGGCGAGACCATCACCGAACGCTCTGGCCGCATCAACCTTGGCCTCGAAGGTACGCTGGTCTTCGGGGCGATGACGGCCTACGCGGTCGCCGTGCTGACCGGCTCGCCCTGGCTCGGCGTGCTGGCGGCCATGGGCTCCGGCACCGTCTTCGGCCTCGTGCACGGATGGATCTGCAAGTGGCCGAAGGTGAACGACATCGCGATCGGCATCGCGATGATGCAATTCGGGCTGGGACTGGCCTTCTTTCTCGGCAAGCCCTTCATTCAGCCGGCAGCACCGCATCTGCCGTCGATCCCGCTCGGTGCGTGGTCCAATCTTCCGCAGGTTCAGGCGGCACTGAACATCAATGTGCTCTTCATCGTGGGCGGCGCGCTGGCACTCTTCCTGTGGTGGGGGTTCAAGAAGACCCGTGTCGGTCTCGTATTGCGCGTTGTCGGCGACAGCACCGATGCGGCACGGGCGATGGGGATCGATCCGGATCGTGTCCGGCTGCTCGCCACCGGCGTCGGCGGATCGCTCGCCGCCTTGGGCGGGGCCTATCTCTCGCTCTACTATCCCGGCTCCTGGAACGAAGGCATTTCTTCCGGACAGGGCCTGATGGCGGTGGCGCTGGTGATCTTCGCGCGCTGGAACCCGATCGGCTGCTTCCTGGCCGCCCTTCTCTTCGGCGGCGCGGGCGCACTGGGTCCCGCCTTGCAGTCGGTCGGCGTCACGCAGGGCTACTACCTGTTCTATGCGGCTCCCTACGTGCTGACGCTCGTCATCCTCATTGCCACGTCCTCACCAACACGTTCGCTTGCCGGTGCCCCCGGCGCATTGTCGCTCACGAAATAGGGGATCTGCCATGAATGGTCTCGGCGGCCTTAACAAATCCGAACATGGCGTCGGTATCGGCCTGGTCCAGCTTCAGCTACCCGTTACGGTCACCAGGGAGGACCTTGCAAGGCAGACAGAGGTTATCGTCGACCTCGTCGGCAAGGCCCGTCGCAACCAGGCAGGCATGGATCTCGTCGTCTTCCCCGAGTATGCGCTGCATGGCCTGTCGATGGACATCAATCCCGAGATCATGTGTTCACTCGACGGGCCGGAGGTTGCTGCCTTCAAGAGAGCCTGCCGCGAAAACCGCATCTGGGGCTGTTTCTCGATCATGGAATTCAATCCGGATGGGATGCCGCACAATTCGGGCATCGTCATCGACGACAGAGGCGAACTGAAACTCCATTATCGCAAGATGCATCCATGGGTGCCGGTCGAGCCCTGGGAGCCTGGCAACTTCGGCATTCCGGTGATCGAGGGACCGAAAGGCGCGAAGCTCGCACTGATCATCTGCCATGACGGGATGTTTCCGGAGATGGCCCGGGAGTGCGCCTACAAGGGCGCGGAGATCATGATCCGGACAGCGGGCTATACCGCTCCGATCCGCGACAGCTGGAAGTTCACCAACCAGTCAAACGCCTTCTGCAATCTGATGGTGACCGCCAGCGTCTGCATGTGCGGTTCGGACGGCACGTTCGACTCCATGGGCGAAGGCATGATCTGCAATTTCGACGGCACGATCATCGCCCACGGCACGTCCGGTCGCCCGAACGAGATCATCACCGCCGAGGTCCGGCCTGACCTGGTGCGTGAGGCGCGGCGCAGCTGGGGCGTCGAGAACAATATCTACCAGTTCGGCCATCGCGGTTATGTCGCCGTCGCCGGTGGCGCGGGGGACGCGCCTTACAGCTACATGCACGATCTCATCGCGGGCCGGTACCGGTTGCCCTGGGAAGATGAGGTCAAGGTCGTCGACGGCACGTCCTGCGGCTTCGACAAGCCGGCGCGGCGCTATGGCGAAACTTTCAAACTTGCGGGCGAATAGGAGAAGACGATGGATGCGATGGTCGAAGCCAGGGGACACTACATCAATGCCGATCCCTATGCCTGGCCCTACAACGGCGCGCTGAGGCCGGACAACACGGCGCTCGTCATCATCGACATGCAGACGGATTTCTGCGGTCAAGGAGGCTACGTCGATCATATGGGCTATGATCTTTCGCTCGTGCGCGCACCGATCGAGCCGATCAAGCGGGTCCTTTCGGCCATGCGCGCCAAGGGCTATCACATCATTCACACCCGGGAGGGTCATCGGCCCGATCTCGCCGACCTGCCGGCGAACAAGCGCTGGCGCTCGCAGCGTATTAACGCTGGCATCGGCGACGCCGGCCCTTGCGGCCGCATCCTCGTTCGCGGGGAGCCGGGCTGGGATATTATAGACGAGCTGAAACCGATCGAGGGCGAGACGATCATCGATAAGCCCGGCAAAGGCTCTTTCTGTGCCACGGATCTGGAGTTGATCCTCAATCAGAAGCGGATCGAGAACATCATCCTGACAGGCATCACCACCGATGTCTGCGTTCACACGACGATGCGCGAGGCCAACGATCGCGGCTTTGAGTGCCTGCTGCTCGAGGACTGCTGCGGCGCCACCGACTATGGCAACCACCTCGCAGCTATCAAGATGGTGAAGATGCAGGGCGGCGTATTCGGATCTGTGTCCAACGCGGCTACCCTGATCGAGGCCCTTCCCTGATGCCCTCCTTGCGTGCTCATGTCTTTCGCGTCCCGGCAGGCAGTCCTGATGATGTTTCCGGTGTCGAAGCCCTGTTTGCCGGCCGAGTTGACGCCTCCGACGTGGTCGCCGTGCTTGGCAAGACCGAGGGCAACGGCTGCGTCAACGACTTCACCCGCGGCTACGCCACACGCAGCTTCGAGCGGCTGTTCGATGAGCAGAATGTGGAAGGCGTCTCAATCGTCATGTCCGGCGGCACGGAAGGCGGGCTCTCGCCTCACTGGACCATCTTCACGCGCAAACAGGTCGAGGAGCCCGGAGAAGGGGCTCTGGCAATCGGCGTGGCGCGCACCCCTGCCCTGCCGCCTGAACAACTCGGCAGGCGAGAACAGGTCCGCGTGGTGGCGGCGGCGGTTAAAGCCGCCATCCGGGATGCCGGGATCGAGGACACCGCCGATGTCCATTTCGTACAGATCAAATGCCCGCTGCTGACCTCTCAGCGGATTGCCGATGCGGAATCAGCCGGCAAGACGACGGCGACGCGCGATACGCTGATATCAATGGCGCTGTCACGCGGCGCGTCGGCACTTGGCGTTGCCGTTGCACTTGGCGAGGTGGATATCGACGCCATCGACGACAGTGAAATCTGTAGCCGCTTCGATCTCTATTCCCGATGCGCCTCGGCTTCTTCAGGCGTCGAGCTCTTGGATCATGAGGTCATTGTACTCGGCATGAGCGCAAAATGGTCCGGGCCTCTCACCATCGACCATGCCGTCATGCGGGACGCGATAGACACTGGATCCGTCCGCGCTGCCTGGGATCGTCTGCCGGCGGAAGGAAGGCTCTCGGCCGTGCTGGCCAAGGCCGAACCGGATCCGTCCGGTCACGTTGGTGGCAGGCGCCATACCATGCTGAACGATTCCGATATTGCCGGCACACGCCATGCCCGCGCGTTTGTTGGCGGCGTGCTCGCCGGCGTCTTCGGCATGACCGACTTATACGTATCGGGCGGTGCCGAACATCAGGGACCGCCAGGTGGCGGGCCGGTCGCAATTATCGTCGAAAAAGGAGACCTGAAGTGAGTATCGTACGCGACACGCCTCTTCCCCAGGCTGGCAAGGCCGTCGGCATCCAGACGCTCGACATGACGATGCGGTTTGCCAGCTTCACGGCGCTCGACCACGTATCGATCGATATCCCGGCCGGAACCTTCCATGCGCTCCTCGGGGAGAACGGCGCCGGCAAGTCAACGCTCGTCAAGTGCATCATGGGCTTCTACCATCAAACCTCGGGTTCGCTCTCGGTCGATGGGCGCGAAGTGGCGATCACCTCTCCCAGGGATGCGGCAACCTATGGGCTCGGCATGGTCTACCAGCATTTCACGCTGGTGCCGTCGCTGACGGGCGCCGAAAACCTCGTCATCAGCCGGGCTGCCGTGCCCGCGGTGATCAACTGGGCCAAGGAGCGCAGGGATCTTGCAGCCTTCATGGAGCACATGCCGTTCAAGATTCCGCTCGATCGCCCCGTCAGCGAGCTGGCCGCTGGCGAAAAGCAGAAGCTCGAAATCGTCAAGCAGCTCTATCTCGGCCGCAGTTTCCTGGTGCTCGACGAACCGACATCCGTGCTGACGCCAGCCGAGGCGGACGAAATGCTCGGACTGGTGCGCGGCATGACCGATCGCGGCGAGCTGACCGTGCTGATGATCTCACACAAGTTCCATGAGGTTACGAAGTTCGCCGACGCGGTTTCGATCCTGCGGCGCGGCAAGCTGGTCGGCGGCGGAGGGGTCGACCAGCTGTCGGCCGCAGAGATGGCATCGATGATGATCGGCGACGTCAAGCTCGCCCAGCTCGACACACGCGTGCCAGTGTCTGAGATGGCAAAGCCTGTTCTCAAGGTGGAAAAGGTCAAGGCACCGGATCGCTCGGGGTTGAAAACCATTGAGATCGAGACCCTGACGGTTCGCTCCGGTGAAATCGTCGGTATCGCCGGCATATCGGGCAACGGCCAGAAGGAGCTGACGGAGATCCTGGCCGGCCAGCGGCCGACCGAGTCTGGCAGCGTGCTGGTCAATGGCGACGCCTACGGCGCGACCCGGCCGGAGACGCGCCGGAACAATGTGCGCTTCATTCCCGAGGAGCCCCTGCACAATGCCTGCGCGCCCCGCATGACGGTCAGCGAAAATCTTGCCTTCCGTACATTCGATCTCAAAAACGACGGAAAAGATGCGATCTGGCTCAACAAGGGCAGGATGAAGAAACGCGCGACGGATCTGATCACCGATTACAAGGTCAGGACCGCTTCCTCCGCCTCGCCGATCGCAGCCCTTTCCGGCGGCAATGTGCAACGCGCGGTGCTGGCGCGTGAACTGACCGGCGAAGTCGATCTCCTGATCGTCGCCAATCCTTGCTTCGGCCTCGATTTCTCAGCTGTCGCGGAAATCCGCGCCCGCATCATGAGGGCGCGCAACTCCGGTGCGGCCGTGCTGCTGCTGTCGGAGGATCTCGACGAACTGTTGGAGATGTCCGACCGGATCATGGTCATCTCGGACGGCAAGCTGGTCTACGAAACCCCGGCGCGCGCTGCCGATATCTCGGTCATCGGCGCGCATATGGCAGGACATCACTGATGCCAGACATCAAGGCACAACCTTTTGCCTTTCCGGCCAGGCCCGACCAACTGGCACTGATCGTCATCGACATGCAGCGTGACTTTGCCGAGCCAGGCGGTTTCGGCGCAAGCCTCGGCAACGATGTCAGCCGCATCACCAGGATCATTCCCGACGTCAAACGGCTGATTGAGGGATTTCGCGAGGCCGGCCTGCCTGTCATTCACACTATGGAGTGCCACAAGCCGGATCTTTCGGATCTGCCTCCCGCCAAGCGCAACCGCGGCGCTCCAACCCTTCGGATCGGCGATGACGGGCCGATGGGACGGATCTTGATTGCCGGAGAGGCTGGCACGGCGATCCTGGCGGAGCTCGCCCCCGTCGACGGCGAAATCGTGATCGAGAAGCCGGGCAAAGGCGCATTCTACGCGACCGAACTCGGCGACATCTTGAAAGCGAGGGGCATCAGCCAGCTTGTCTTTGCCGGCGTCACAACCGAGGTCTGCGTTCAGACGACCATGCGCGAAGCCAATGATCGCGGGTACGAATGCCTTCTCGCCGAAGAAGCAACCGAGAGCTATTTTCCCGAGTTCAAGGATGCCGCCATCGCCATGATCCGCGCCCAGGGCGCGATCGTTGGATGGACTTCACATGTGGACGACATATTGGAGGCGATTGGTCATGCCTGAGACGACACGCGAGCTTCTGACGCTAGGTGGCTGGAAAGAGCTAACTTTCTCTCCATTTCGTGAGGACGTTACGATCCACTGGATCCGCCCTTTCGAAAACGATCAGCCGGGGGTCGCCCTTTTGAAATACGAGGCCGGAGCCTCCGTGCCGCGGCATCGACACGAGGGGCTCGAAACCATCCTGGTCCTGGAAGGCACACAATCCGATGAGGCCGGCGACTATGGGCGCGGCAGCTATGTCGTGAATGCGGCTGGAACCGAGCATTCCGTCTGGAGTGACACCGGCTGCGTGGTGCTGATCCAATGGGATCGGCCCGTAAGGATACTGGAAGAGGAAATAGCATGACCGGCGCACCGGCTTTCGACATCGCATCGCTGCACGCATTCTACGCTTTGGGTGGAAGCCCCGACACGATCATTGGCCGGGTGTTTGCGCGCCTGGCCGAAGTCAACGATCCTGGTATCTTTCTTCATCTCTCAGATCGCGAAGCGCTGCTTGCCGAAGTGGAAGCGCTGGGTCCGTTTGATGCCGAGGCCAAGCCGCTCTGGGGCATCCCCTTTGCCGTGAAGGACAACATCGATGTCGCCGGCATGCCGACAACGGCTGCCTGCCCTGACTATTCCTATGTAGCGGCTGTTGATGCGACCGTCGTTCGCTTGCTCAAGCAGGCCGGGGCCCTCGTCATCGGCAAGACAAACCTTGACCAGTTCGCAACAGGCCTCGTGGGCGTCCGCTCGCCCTACCCGATCCCTCGCAACGCCATCGACGCCAACCTCGTTCCCGGTGGCTCCAGCTCCGGCTCGGCCGTCGCCACCGCCCAAGGGATCGTCAGCTTCGCGCTCGGAACGGATACGGCCGGCTCCGGCCGTATCCCTGCGGGACTTAACAACATCGTCGGCCTCAAGCCGAGCGTCGGCGCCCTTTCGACGGCGGGGGTCATACCGGCCTGCCGCACGCTCGACTGTGTTTCCATATTTGCCCTTACCGTCGATGATGCATGGCGTGTCTTCGACACCACCGCGCGCTACGACGCGGCGGATGCTTACTCGAAGGATGTAGCCGCATCCGGCTATGGTTCTCTTCCGCCGGTCCTGAGCATCGGGGTTCCTTCAAAGGCAGACCGCCAGTTCTTTGGCGACGCCCGCATGGAGGCTTCGTACGAGGGCGCGCTCGCGATGTTGACGATGCTCGGTCATCGCGTGGTCGAAGTGCCGTTCGGAGATTTTTACAAGGTTGCCAATCTGCTCTACGAGGGCGCCTGGGTGGCGGAACGCTATGCCGCGGTGAAGGCCTTCTTCGATGCCAACGAAACGAGCTTCCATCCGGTCACACGCAAGATCTATGGTGGCGCGAAGGCGCTGAGCGCAGCCGATGCCTTCAATGGTCTCTACGCCTTTCAGGCTCTGAAGCAGACAGTGCAGCCGATCATCGATTCTGTCGATCTCTTCTGTGTGCCGACGGCCCCGAGGCACTATACGCTGGCCGACCTTGCTGCCGAACCGATCCGCGAGAACTCGCGGCTTGGGACCTATACCAATTTCGTCAATCTGCTCGATATGTGCGGGATCGCCGTGCCGACTGGCAAGCGTGGCGACGGCCTCCCGGCGAGCGTGACCCTGTTGGCACCGTCCGGACGGGATGGCCTGGCGGCCTCCCTTGCCCGAGAGATCCACCAAGCAGCCGGTGTCAGTCTGGGAGCGACAAGCTGGTCTCTGCCACCGACTTTTCCGAAACCGGCGAGAATTGATGAGGATGGGATGATCGATCTCGTTGTCGTCGGTGCGCATCTCTCCGGCATGCAACTAAACGTCCAACTGCGCGACCTCGACGCCGTGTTCTCTCGGCAGGCGCAGACATCGGATTCCTACAGGCTCTATGCCCTTGCCGGCCAGGTGCCCGCCAAGCCGGGGATGATCCGTGTCGAGGCCGGCAGAGGCGGCCGCATCGACGTGGAAGTCTGGCGCTTGACGCCCGCTGCCTTCGGGCAATTCGTGGCGGCAATACCCTCGCCGCTTGGAATCGGCTCAATCAGTCTGTCAGACGGAACTGTGGCTAAAGGCTTCCTTGTTGAACCCGCAGGGATAACAGGGGCCACCGACATCACCAACTATGGCGGCTGGCGCAACTATGTGGCGGCGGACACCGACCGGAGAGCGCGAAGCGCAGGCTGATCAATCCCGGCAATTGTGAATCGCAGTGCCGGGGAGTTCTCACCATCTGTTACGGCAGCGCCAGCTGCCAAGATAACCGGCTGCGTTGCCACGACGCCAATGCGGCCGCGCTCTGGCTCCGTTTCTAGGGTAACCGCGGTCGGTTCAACCGGCAGCAATGATCTTGTGGCCACGGGCGCCCCGCAATTGCTGCGGAGCAACAACGATTGCCACTTGCAATGTTTAGAAAAATAACTATCACTAAACATATTGCTAAACATGAGAGTTGAGGAGTTCATGTAGGCATTCTCGCAAATGGGTGAACTTGCGCGGTCGGCGGGGAGCCGGCCTTTGGTTCTGGGAGGAACTTATGCAAAAGAAATCGAAAGCCCTTCTCGGGCTGGCCTCGGCGTTCATCATCTCGTCGGCGCTGCCCAATCTCGCCAAAGCCGACCAATTGACGCTCTGCTGGGCCGCATGGGATCCGGCAAACGCACTGGTCGAGCTCTCCAAGGATTTCACCGCCAAAACCGGCACTGAAATGAAGTTCGAGTTCGTACCGTGGACGAGCTATGCAGACCGCTTCCTCAATGAACTGAACTCCCATGGCAAGCTCTGTGACCTGATCATCGGCGACAGCCAGTGGATCGGTGGCTCGGCTGAAAACGGCCATTACGTCAAGCTCAACGACTTCTTCGACAAGGAAGGCATCAAGATGGATGACTTCGTGCCGGCGACGGTTGTCGGCTATTCGGAATGGCCGAAGAATACGCCGAACTATTGGGCGCTGCCCGCCATGGGCGATGTGGTCGGCTGGACCTACCGCAAGGACTGGTTCGAGCGGCCGGAACTGCAGAAGGAATTCAAGGCAAAGTATGGTCACGATCTCGCGGCGCCAAAGACCTACGACGAGCTGAAGCAGATCGCCGAGTTCTTCCAGAAGCGCGAGATCGATGGCAAGACTGTCTACGGCGCCTCGATCTATACGGAGCGCGGCTCTGAAGGCATCACGATGGGCGTGACCAACGTCCTCTACGACTGGGGCTTCCAGTACGACAATCCAGACAAGCCCTACGAGATGGAAGGCTTCGTCAATTCGCCCGATGCGGTCAAGGGACTGGAGTTCTACAAGGCACTCTATGACTGCTGCACACCGCCCGGCAGTTCCAACGTTTACATGGTTGAATCCGCCGACGCCTTCAAGTCCGGTCAGGTGGCCATGCAGATGAACTTCGCCTTCACATGGCCGGGTCTCTACAAGGATGAGAAAGTCGGTGGCGACAAGATCGGCTTCTTCCCCAACCCGGCGGAAAAGAAACATTTCGCCCAGCTTGGCGGACAGGGTATCTCGGTCGTCTCCTACTCCGACAAGAAAGACGCGGCACTGCAGTACATCAAGTGGTTCGCCCAGCCTGAAGTGCAGGCCAAGTGGTGGCAGCTCGGCGGCTACTCGTGCCTGAAGTCAGTTGTGAACGCCCCAGACTTTGCGTCCAGCCAGCCATATGCCCAGGCATTCCTGGACTCGATGGCGATCGTCAAGGATTTCTGGGCCGAGCCGAGCTACGCAACCCTCCTGCAGGACATGCAGAAGCGCGTTCATAACTATGTCGTGGCCGGCAACGGCACGGCTCAGGAGGCGCTCGATGGCCTCGTGAAAGACTGGACCGAAGTCTTCAAGGACGACGGCAAGATCTAGTGTCCGGCTGGACGCAAAACATTCTTGCCAGAATGGCGGCCCGGATCGCCAAGACTGCCGGGCCGCCACGTGTCTCACATACGCAAAGACCAGGTGACACCTTGAACATTTCATCTTCCTCCATGGTCGAAAAGGCAGCTGACGCGACAGCGAGGGCGACGCCGATATCAGTCGCACGCCGTGTCCGGGGACTTTCCGACCGAGCGATTGCCTGGTTGTTCATTGCACCGGCCATCATCCTGCTTCTCGCCATCAACATCTTCCCGCTCATCTGGGCGATCTATCTGTCGTTCACGAACTATCGTGCCAACCGCCCGAATGCGCCTGTTCTGAACGTCGGATTTAGCAACTACCAGCGTGTCCTGAACGACCCCGATATCTGGCAGGCCATGCAGACGACGGCGCATTTCGTGTTTTGGACGATCCTGCTGCAGACGGTTATCGGCTTTACGCTCGCCTATCTGATCGACCGCAAGTTTCGTGGCCACGCGTTCTGGACGACGCTCATCCTGATACCGATGATGCTGTCTCCGGCTGTTGTCGGAAATTTCTGGCGCTTTCTCTACGAGCCGCAGATTGGTCTTTTTGCCTACGCGGTTTCGCTCATCACCGGCATTCCGACCGCCGACATCCAGATGCTCGGCAGTGTCACGCTGGCGCCTTGGGCCATCATCATTGTCGATACCTGGATGTGGACGCCTTATGTCATGCTGATCTGCCTCGCGGGCCTGCGATCCATCCCGGACTACATCTATGAGGCAGCCGAGGTCGACCGCGCCTCCCCCTGGCGGCAATTCTGGTCGATCACGGTGCCGATGGCCTTGCCTTTCATCATGCTCGCCGTACTGTTCCGCGGCATCGAGAACTTCAAGATGTTCGACATGGTTACACTGCTGACCGGTGGCGGCCCGGGTTCGACCACGGAAGTGGCCTCGATCACCTTGAAGCGCACGGCCTTCGAGAGCTGGGCGACAGGGCGGGCGTCTGCCTTCGCCATTATCCTCTTCGTTGCCGTGTTCGGCCTCGCCAACATCTACGTCAAGGCACTCAACAAGGTGAAGCAACGATGAGCTCCGTCACCTCAGCCCATTCCGTCGTCGAACCGAGCCGGGCCAACAAGCGGATCGCCGGCACCATCGTGATCCTTTACGCCCTGATCACCATGATCCCTCTCGTCTGGATCTTCCTGACCAGCATCAAGTCCCCGCCGGACTCCATCAGCTATCCTCCGAAGATCATCTTCACCCCGACGCTGGAAGGCTACTGCAACCTCCTGACAACAAGGACGCGGCAGACGCCGGAATATATCGCCTCCCTGCCCGCGCCGACCGGCACCTGCGACGAGGTCACCCGCAAGCGCAACATGGTGATCGCCGGTCCCTCGAATTTCCTTCCGCGCTTTGCCAACTCGCTGGTGATTGCCTTCGGCTCGACATTCCTGGCCGTCTCATTGGGAACGCTGGCCGCCTATGGCTTCTCGCGTTTCAGGGTCCCCCTTGCCGACGACCTGTTGTTCTTCATCCTGTCGACACGCATGATGCCGCCGATCGCCGTCGCCATCCCAATCTATCTCATGTACCGGGAGCTTGGCCTTTCCGACACGGCGCTGGGCATGATCCTGCTTTACACCGCGGTCAACGTCTCTCTTGCAGTCTGGCTCCTGAAGGGCTTCATCGACGAGATCCCACGGGAGTACGAGGAGGCAGCGATGATCGACGGCTACACGCGGCTGCAGGCTTTCTGGAAAGTCGTCCTGCCGCAAGCAACGACCGGCATTGCCGCCACCGCGATCTTCTGTCTGATCTTTGCCTGGAACGAGTATGCCTTTGCGGCACTGCTGACATCGGGCGAAGCCCAGACGGCACCGCCCTTCATTCCGACCATTATCGGCGAAGGCGGTCAGGACTGGCCGGCGGTCGCGGCGGGAACAACGATCTTCCTGATCCCGATCCTCGTCTTCACCATTCTCCTGCGCAAACAGCTCTTGCGTGGCATCACCTTCGGAGCGGTCCGCAAATGACCCACCTCGTAGAAACACCGCGCCGCCCATCCCACCCGAAGCGCCCGTTCTTTCTGCGTCGCGGCCCAATGGAAAACATCGCAACCGCGTTGATTGCCATCGGCTTTCTCATGCTCTTCCAGCCATTCCTGTTGGTGCTCTACACCTATTCGCTGGTGACGCTGCTCGCAGGCACGGCCATGTTCATCATCGTCTCGAAGTTTCCGGAGTGAACCATGGCGGACATCAGAATAGAAAATCTCCGCAAGCAGTTCGGCAGCTTTGTCGCTGTGCAGGATTCAAGCTTCACCATCCACGACGGCGAATTCCTGGCACTGCTCGGTCCGTCCGGTTGCGGCAAGACGACGACGCTGCGCATGATCGCCGGTCTGGAACTGCCGACCAGCGGCAAGATCTATCTTGACGGCGAAGACGTCACCTTCAACCGCGCCAGCGCGCGCGATATCGCTTTCGTCTTCCAGCTCTTTGCGCTCTACCCGCATATGAACGTGCGCAAGAACATCGGCTTTCCGCTGCTGTCGCAAGGCATGCCGAAGGCCGAGATCCGCCAGCGCGTCGAGGAAACCGCGCGGCTGTTGCAGATCGATCATATCCTTGACCGATCGGTCTCCGGACTTGCCGGCGGCGACCGGCAGCGTGTGGCGCTCGGGCGCGCCATCGTACGCCGTCCCAAATGCTTCCTGATGGACGAACCGCTCGGGACGCTCGACGCCGAATTTCGCGAGGTCATGGTTCACGAACTTCGTGAACTGCACAACCGCATTCAAGCGACGACGGTGTACGTCACCCATGACCAGCATGAGGCGATGGCGATGGCCGACAAGATTGCCGTCATGAACCATGGGGTCATCGAGCAATTCGGTACGCCCCAGGAAATCTACAGCAAGCCCGCCACCATGTATGTCGCCGATTTCATCGGCTCGCCGTCGATGAATTTCATGCGCTTCACCTCGGGGCTGCAGACGGGCGCGCGATCCGTCTCGCTGCATGGGGTCGATGTCGCCGTTCCCGAGGTGCACCAGGACCTGGCCGAGGCCGAATTGGCACTCGGGGTTCGGCCTGAGCATATTCGCCTGAGCGATACGTCGCCCTTGAGGGGAGCGGTTTATGGCAGCGAATACCTCGGGACCAATCAGGTCGTGACGATCGAGACGTCGAGCGGCGTCATCAAGGCGCGAGTTCCGGCAAACCGCAACTTCCGGATCGGCGAGACGGTCGGTCTTGACTTCAATTCGGCCAAGCTCGCGCTGTTTGACTGCCAGTCGGGCCGCGCCATTGCTTCGGCACTCTACTCGGAGGCCGAGCATGGCTGACATCGTCCTCAAGGGCCTCGACAAGCGTTTTGGCGATACGCAGGCTCTGTCTGATCTCAACCTTTCCATCCGCGATGGCGAGTTCGTCGTCCTGCTTGGGCCGACCGGTGCCGGCAAGACAACGACGCTGCGCCTCATTGCCGGCCTGGAAAGACCGGATAGCGGTCGCATCGAGATCAATGGTCGCAACGTCTCGGGCGAAGCGCCCGCCGAGCGCGACGTTGCCTTCGTCTTCCAGCAATATTCGCTCTATCCGCACATGACGGTTTACGACAACCTCGCCTTCCCGCTGCGAGCGCCTGTGCGCAAGCTGGGGGCTGAAGAGATCGACCGTCGCGTGCGCGAAATTGCGCGTATGGTCCGGATCGACCACAAGCTCGAGAACCGTTCGACGCGTCTGTCGGGCGGCGAAATGCAGCGTGTCGCGATCGGCCGGGCGTTGGTACGTCGGCCCGCCATCTACCTGATGGACGAACCCCTCTCGTCGCTCGATGCGAAGCTGCGCGCCGAACTGCGCCTGGAACTCAAACGGATCCAGAAGGAACTCGGTTCCACGTTGCTTTACGTGACCCACGACCAGGTCGAAGCCATGACGATGGCGGATCGGATCGGCATTGTTGCTGGAGGCAGGCTGTTGCAGGTCGGAACGCCGCGTGAAATCTACGGCAATCCCACCAGCCTCGATGTCGCTGCCCGGCTTGGCCAACCGCATATCAACCTGCTGCCCGCCGATCTCCTGCCAGGCGCCCATCCGCCGCCAGGTACCAGGACGATCGGTGCGCGAACCGAGCATCTCGATATCATGGTCGAAAAGAATGCCAATGCCGAAATCGACTGGATCGAGCACCTTGGCGACCAGAACCACCTTCACATCCGGGTGCGCGACCACAAGCTCGTCACACTTGCCGATCCATATCTCGCAATCCGGCCGGGTGATCGAATCAGCCTCACGTTACGCGATCCGCTCTATTTCGACGCCAGCGGCCAGCGTCTGGGCTAGAATTGAACGATACAAAACACACTGCATAAAAGACGGGTCTCTCTCCATGAAACATTTCTTCAATCGCCGGGAAACCATTGTTACCGAAGCCCTCGATGGTCTGCTCCTGACAAGCAGTGCCGGTCGGCTTGCCCGTCTCGATAGCTTCCCCGACATCAAGGTGATCCTGCGCGCTGATTGGGATAAGTCGAAGGTCGCGATCATCTCCGGCGGCGGCGCGGGTCACGAGCCCTCGCATGCCGGTTTCGTCGGCAAGGGCATGCTGACAGCGGCTGTATCGGGCGAGATCTTTGCTTCGCCGAGCGTCGATGCCGTGCTGACGGCCATCCGTGCGGTAACAGGCCCCAAGGGCGCCCTGCTGATCGTCAAGAACTATACGGGCGACCGGCTCAACTTTGGGCTCGCTGCCGAAAAGGCCCGCGCCGAAGGCTTCGATGTCGAGATGGTGATCGTTGCCGACGATATTGCGATCCCCGGAATCAACCAGCCCCGTGGCGTTGCCGGTACCTTGTTTGTACATAAGATCGCCGGCTACCACGCCGAAGCAGGAGCCGGCCTGAAGACGGTCGCCGCACAAGCGGCTGCCGCAGCCCGAGATATCGTTTCACTCGGCATGTCGCTTTCGACCTGCAGCGTTCCCGGTCAGGCGCATGAGGATCGGCTCGGCGCCAATGAAGGGGAGCTTGGCCTCGGCATCCATGGCGAGCCCGGTGTCGAGCGGATCGCCTTGCAGCCGGTTGTCGACCTTGTCGCGACGATGACCGAGCGACTGGCCGCAAGACTGGATGGTGCACATGACCAGGCACTCTTGATCAACAACCTTGGCGCCGTGCCGCCGCTTGAGATGGGCGTCATTGCCAATGCCGTGTTGTCCTCGCCGGTCACGCGTCGCGTGCGCCTGATCGTCGGACCGGCACCGATGATGACCGCGCTCAACATGAACGGTTTTTCGCTTTCGCTCATTCGGCTGGACGCTGCTCGCGAGGCCGCGCTGAAGGCGGCAGTCGGGCCGCATGCCTGGCCACCCGTCGCCGAACGGCACGACATCGCCATCGTTCCCGCCCCGGATAAGATATCTGGCCGGGATGAAGTGGCCTCGGCTAGCAATGACAGCCGGAGCCGTCGCCTTTTGACGGCGGTCTGCGAGCATCTGATTTCCCTCGAGAGCGAGTTGAACCGCCTCGATGGCCGCGTCGGTGATGGCGATACCGGGTCCACCATGGCAACAGGGGCGCGCAGCGTTCTTTCCCGCATCGACACACTGCCACTCAAGGATGCTGGCGCCACCATGGCCTCGATCGGCGAGATCCTGAGTACGAGCATGGGCGGTTCCAGCGGCGTACTGCTCTCGATCTTTTTTACGGCTGCCTCCAAGGCCATGGCGGAAAAGGCTGATATAGCCGCTGCCCTGCTTGCCGGGCTCGATCGGATGACGTTCTATGGAGGTGCCGGCATCGGCGATCGTACCATGGTCGACGCGCTGGCGCCCGCACTCGCGGCCTTGGCATCAGGTGATGTCGCGGCCGCGGCGAAGGCTGCGGCTACCGGTGCTCAATCGACAAAGGCGATGCTGAAGGCGAGGGCCGGCCGGGCCTCCTATGTCGGTGAGAAGGATCTGGAGGGAGTGCCGGATCCGGGGGCTGTCGCTGCGGCGGGCGTGTTCGAAGTCGTTGCAGCGCTGGCATGAATTGGCGATTGGAGGATATCGGATGCAGGCAGAACCGGTTCTTCTTACGGGATTGATCGAGACTTGCCGGGCAACGATTGCGGCAAACAGCGAACATCTCTGCGCGCTTGATCGGGCGATTGGGGACGGTGACCACGGAACGAATATGCGCCGTGGCTGCGACGCAGTCAGCGCCGAGGAAGCCTCTGTTGCAACTCTTCCCCTGCCCGACGCGCTTGAAAAGATCGGACTGACGCTCGTTATGAACATCGGTGGAGCGGCCGGCCCTCTCTATGGCACACTGCTCATGGAGATGGGTCGCGAGCTCCGTGCATTGCACCAGAACCAAGATTTTCCAGCGGTACTGAGGCAGGCAATTGATGCGGTCGCCCGTCGTGGCCGCTCGCATGCCGGGGACAAAACCCTTCTCGATGTTCTCTATCCGGTTCAGGACGCACTCGCGCATCGTTCATCTTTGACGGACATCGCACGTCAAGCCGAAGTTGCTGCCGAGCGGACGTCAGCCATGAGGGCGATGCGCGGACGCGCTTCCTATCTCGGCGACCGGTCAATCGGCCATGTCGATCCGGGCGCTTCAAGTTGTGCGCTTCTGACAACCGCGATCTGCCGCTATCTCGAGGAGCACCGCAGCGCATGAATGCGAAGACGCCAAACGTCGGAATTGTAATTGTCTCCCACTCGCCGCTGATTGCGCGTGGCACCGCCGATATGGTGCGGCAAATGGTGGGCGACAGCGTGCCGCTGGCCTGGTCCGGTGGCAACAGTCATGGCGAGTTGGGAACGGATGCCGGCGGAATTCTCAAAGCCATCGAGGAGGCCTGGTCGGACGCCGGCGTAGCCGTCTTCGTCGATCTGGGTGGGGCTGAAACCAACAGCGAAATGGCAATCGAAATGCTCGGCTCGCCCCGGTCCAAGCGGGTATCGATCTGCAACGCCCCTATCGTTGAAGGAGCCGTTATCGCCGCTGCCGAGGCCTCCGGTGGCGCATCACTGACCAAGGTGGTCGCAACGGCAGAGGAGCTCTCACCCTGATGAGCAGTGGATTGCGCATAGGAACCCATGAGGCCGGGCAGGTCCATGCCAGCTGCGAGACGGAGGTCGAGGTCAAGCATGGGGTCGGGCTACATGCCCGGCCTTCGGTGACGTTCACGCGGCTGGCAAAGTCGTTCCCCTGCTCCATCGAGGTCGCTGTCAATGGCAGCGACGTCTGGCTGAACGGCAAGAGCATCATCAAAATCATGGGCGCCAAGATCCGCAAGGGCTCGGTGCTTAAGATCCGCGCCGACGGAATCCTCGCCGAAGAAGCGATCCGGGCATTGAAGGGCCTCGTCGAGCGCAATTTCGATGAGGAAAAGAAGCATGGCCGCCCCGCTTAGATTGAAAGGCACGAGCGCGGCGCCAGGCGTTGCCAACGGACCGGCCTTCGTCGCCGAACCAATGGCCCCTGCCCCGTCACCGCCATCAAGCGTCTCCGGCCATGCCGAACTCGCCAGTGCAATCGACACCGCCATCCGCGAACTACAGGACCTTGGCACCGGGGCAGACCCCGAGGGCGGCGACATCGTCGAGTTTCAGATTGAGGTGCTCCGCGATCCAACGCTGACCGAGATGGCCGGCGCGCGCATCGATGCGGGTGAAAATGTAGCGTTCGCCTGGATCGGAACCCTCGATGGATACATCCGGGAACTGGAATGCTCGGAAGAAGATCAACTAAGGGCGCGTGCCGTCGACATTCTGGACATCAAGAACCGCGTCCTCTCCGTACTCACCGGAACGCCGGTCGACGACTTTCCAGCCGGGTCCATCTATGTCGGAAAGGACATGGAACCCAGCCGCTTCCTCGCCCATGACTGGTCGGCAGGCGGCGGTATCGTTCTTTTTGCAGGGAGTGCCGTCGGCCATGTCGCCCTGCTCGCCAAATCCCGGTCCGTTCCGATGGTGATTGGTACCGGCCGCTTCGCGACGGAAGGAGGGCAACACATGGGAGTCGACGGTGATTCAGGTGTTGTCATTCTAAAGACAGCCAGGGACCATGCGACGTCGACGCAAGTCAGCCGTGCGCCAACAAGCACCGCACCGCCACTCGACAGCGGAATCCTGCATACCGCGGACGGAGCGCAGGTCCTCTTGTCCATCAATGTCAATGCTCCCGACGAAATCGATGCGATCCCGGTCGCGACAACCGCCGGCATAGGGCTGATGCGCTCGGAGTTCGCGGTGACGTCGGTCGGTGATGCCGCAAACGAAGATAAGCAATTTGAGATCTATCGCCGCCTCCTGGATTGGGCGGATGGCCGGTCCGTGACAATCCGTATGTTGGATATCGGTGGCGACAAGCCGCTCTCCGGCCTCACGGAAATGTCCTCGTTGCGCGGCATTCGTCTTCTTCTTGCCCGGCCCGAGATTGCGCGTGTTCAAGCGCGAGCGCTTTTGCGCGCCGCCGTCTTCGGCAATCTTCGCATCATGCTGCCGATGGTGACATTTCCATCTGATGTCTACGATATCAGGCAGATCTATCGCGAAGAATCCAGCCTGCTCGCAAGCCGGGGTGTGCCGCACCGTATTCCCCCGATCGGCATGATGGTGGAGGTCCCGGCGGCGGCCCTCATGCTCGATCAATTCGAAAACGCAGACTTCTTTTCGTTTGGCACAAATGACCTTTCGCAATACCTCGTCGCTTCCGCACGCGAGCAGGCCGACTTTGCTCGATATCAAGCCCGCGCAGTGCCCGCAGTGCTGCGCCTGGTGGCACATGCGGTCAAGCTTGCCGGCGGCAAACCAGTCAGCATTTGCGGAGACATGGCCGGCGATCCATCCCGTATCCCTGATCTTCTGGCCGTCGGTCTGCGGCATTTTTCCGTGGCGCCAGATCGGCTTCCCACGATAAGATCGGCTATAGTCGGCCTGAATGCCGATGGGACAAGGGCAGCCGGAGAATAGGAATGGCGCGCGAAGACACCGAAGACGCCATTATCGCCTATAAGAATATTCTGGCGCAGATCATCGAAAACCGGCCTTCGGGAACCCGTCAGCGGCTGGCGACGGAACTCGGCAAGCATCGCAGCTTCGTCACCCAGATAACCAGCCCAATTTATGCGACGCCTCTTCCGGCGCGTCATCTTGCGACGATCTTCCGGGTTTGCCATTTCAGCGCCGCCGAACAGGAACGCTTTCTCGACGCTTATCAGACCGCCCATCCCGGCAAACTGCCGGAATTTGGCGCCTCGGAGAAGTTGCGTCACCTTTCCATCATGGTGCCTGACTTCGGTGACGAACGACGCAACCGGCTGCTTGAAGAGGCCATCACCGACTTGGTGCATAAGATCGCTGCAATTTCGGGATCGCCGGATTGAACGGACCATTGCGCGCGACGAGACGCTAGATGATCATCGCCTTGGGAGGGGCTTGATGAAGAAATTCATGAATACAGCGGAAACAATGGTCGCCGAAAGCCTCGACGGATTTGTGCGCGCCCATGAGGACTTCGTTGTGTTCGGAGCTGATCGCAGATTTGTCCGACGTCGTCACCTCGTTCCGGGCAAGGTGGCAATCATCTCCGGCGGTGGCGCGGGTCACGAACCAATGCATATTGGCTTCGTCGGCCGCGGCATGCTCGATGCGGCATGTGTCGGGCATATCTTCACCTCTCCTACTCCGGACCAGATCGTTGGCGCGATCGAGGAAACGGATACCGGCGCTGGCTGCCTGCTCGTGGTGAAAAACTACGACGGCGATGTCATGAATTTCGAAATGGCGGCAGAGATGGCATCGAGCCGCCACAAGATTGAAATGGTGATCGTGAGCGACGACGTCGAAACGGCGCGGACGCGGGACGGGCGCGGCCGACGCGGTGTTGCCGGTACCGTGATCGTTGAGAGACTTCTCGGCGCTGCAGCCGAAAAGGGAATGGCGCTCGCCGAATTGAAAGCCCTTGCCGGTGATCTTTCGCCCCGCATCAGATCGATGGGTGTCGCATTGACTGGCGTAACGGTTCCTCACACGCAGCGATCAACCTTTGCGCTCGGCCCGGGTGAGATAGAAATGGGCGTTGGCATTCACGGGGAACCAGGCCACGAGAGAGAGCCCTTTTCCAACGCAGATGCCATCATCACGCATCTGAGCGAAACAGTCTTCAACGAAGTCGCCCCGGTTGCGGATAAGGCATTGCTTTTCGTGAATGGACTTGGCGGTACGCCACCGGCCGAACTCTATCTCGCCTACAATACTGCCCACCGCTTCATGACGGATCATGACCTGAGGATCGTACGCTCGCTGGTCGGCACTTACGCCACCTCCCTCGACATGCAGGGCCTTTCCGTCACGCTCGCCATCCTCAGGGAGGACGAACTCCTCCTCTGGGATTCGCCCGTTGCGACGGCGGCATTGCGCTGGGGGTGCTAGGGCGGTCACCTATCGCAAGCGCGAGCCGACCCTGCCGCTACCCATGCAAACAATGGCATGCGGTGACAGGAGCGAGCTTGGTCCCACCAAACGCGTCTGGCGTCATCCAGTCGGCGTGGAGCGAACGCTCGATTGGCGGCAGTTGTCTTCTTGTCCAGCATGACGGTCTCTTGGTCGCACTGCCGAAAGCCACACCGGAGAGAATCATGGATGCCAAAGCTAAGGATGTTGCCCTTTTCAGGCCTGGTTAACAAACCCTTGTCACCTAATCTTGTACGACATTTCGAAGCGGCAGTCCGGGAGAATATGGAAGGGTGCGGAAACTATCTCCGTGTAGGCAGCATGCGATGCAGTCGCCGCGGCCAACTCGGAACTGCTGGAAAACCACGATTCTGGCTTCAGAAGGGCAACTTGGCTGGGGCGCCAGGAGTCTCGGTTGGCTTGGTGGAACACCTCGTAGGCTATAAAAGCGTCAGCTTTTTACGGGACCCGAACGTTGTGTCCGTCGAAGAAGTGCAGTCTCTCTGCCTTGGCGGCAATCCGCACCGGGGCGTCGATGGCGATTTTTGATCGGCCCGCGACACGAAAGACGACATTGTCGCCGGTCGGCAGCGTTGCGTGAACGTAGCTTTCAGCGCCGATCAGCTCGACAGCGGCGACGCGCGCCTCTGCGGTAAGGGCCGCGGGTTCTGCGCCTTCCGCCAGATAGAAATCCTCTGGGCGGATGCCGATGGTGGCGGTCTCGGCTGGAAGAAGGTCCGGGTTGCTCAATGTCAGGCTCGGATTGTCGGTCGAGAACAGGTTCATCGCCGGCGAGCCGATGAAGGTCGCGACGAAGGTTGTTGCGGGTTTCTCATAGAGCTCGATCGGTGTGCCGACCTGCTCGATCAGGCCGCCGTTCAGGACGACCAGCCGGTCGGCGAGGGTCATCGCCTCCATCTGGTCATGCGTGACGTAAACGCTGGTGGTTGCAAGTGACCTCTGAAGGCGCTTGATCTCGACCCGCATCTGTACGCGCAGCTTGGCGTCGAGGTTGGAGAGCGGCTCATCGAAGAGAAAGGCGGCGGGCTCGCGAACGATCGCCCTGCCCATCGCCACACGCTGGCGCTGGCCACCCGAAAGCTGGCGCGGCTTGCGCTCAAGGTAGGGCGCGATCTCGAGCGAAGCAGCCGCCTTGGCAATGCGCCTGTCGATCTCGTCCTTGGGCGTGTTGCGGTTCTTCAAGCCATAGGCGAGGTTCTGGCGCACCGTCATATGCGGATAGAGCGCGTAGTTCTGGAAGACCATGGCGATGTCCCTCTCGGAGGGCTCCAGCTCGTTGACCCTACGCCCACCGATCCCGATCTCGCCTGCAGAGATACGTTCCAGCCCGGCGATCATACGCAGCAGCGTGGACTTGCCGCAGCCCGAGGGGCCGACGAGGACGAGGAGTTCGCCGTCGGCGATGTCGAGCGACACGCCCTTGATCACGTCGATGCCGCCGCCATAGGACTTGCGGACGTCGTTAAGCTTGATTCCGGCCATTATTTCTCCGTTTCCACCAGACCTTTGACAAACCAGCGCTGCATGAGCACGACGACGAGGACTGGCGGGATGATTGCCAGGATCGCCGTCACCATCACGAAGTTCCACGGGGTCGCCGCATCAGCAAAATCCACCATCTTGCGCAAGCCAATGATGATCGTCGTCATGCGCGCGTCGTTGGTCACGAGCAGTGGCCAAAGATATTGTGTCCAGCCGTAGATGAAGAGGATGACGAAAAGCGCGGCGATATTGGTGCGCGATAGCGGCAGCAGGATATCGCGCATGAAGCGGAAGGGACCGGCGCTATCGATACGTGCCGCCTCGACCAACTCGCCCGGGATCGTCAGGAAGAATTGCCGGAACAGGAAAGTCGCCGTCGCTGACGCCATCAGCGGCAGCGTCAGACCGGCGTAGGTGTCGATCATGCCGAGATCGACGATCACCTTGTAGGTCGGCAGGATACGGACTTCGACCGGCAGCATCAGCGTGATGAAGATCATCCAGAAGAAACCCATGCGGAAGGGAAAACGGAAGAAGACGATCGCAAAAGCCGACAGAAAGGAAATCGCGATCTTGCCGACCGCGATGACGAAGGAAACGACGAAGGTGTTCCAGAGCATCCGCTCGAGACTGACACCGACGGTGCGCTCGACACCACCGAAGAGCGCTTCGCCGTAATTTCCGGAGAAGTGCGCACCCGGCAGCAGCGAGATCGGCGGTCGCAGGATCTCCGCCGAGCTCATCGTCGAGGCGACGAAGGTGTAGTAGATCGGAAAGGCGACGATGACGATGCCGAGGATCAGCATCAGGTGGCCGAGAAGCGTGGCCAGGGGACGTTTTTCGATCATCAGCCTGCCTCACCCATAATGAACGCGGCGTTCCACGAAGCGGAACTGGAAGGCGGTCAAGGCAATCACGATTGCCATCAGGATGACCGATTGTGCCGCCGAGGAGCCGAGGTTGAGATTGACGAAGCCATCGTTGAAGACCTTGTAGACCAGCGTTTCGGTCGCCCGTGCCGGACCACCTCCGGTAACCGCGTGGATGATGCCGAACGTGTCGAAGAAGGCGTAAACGGTATTGACCACAAGCAGGAAGAAGGTGGTCGGCGCCAAAAGCGGGAAGACGATCGTCCAGAAGCGCCGGCTGCCGCGCGCACCGTCGATCGCCGCCGCCTCGATCAGCGATTTCGGGATTGCCTGCAGCCCGGCGACGAAAAAGAGGAAATTATAGCTGATCTGCTTCCAGGCGGCTGCGACAATCACCAGCAGCATGGCCTGGTTGCCGTTCAGCAGTGGATCCCAGCCGAAGCCGTTCCGGCGCAGCAGATAGGCAAAGGTGCCCATGGCGGGATTGAACATGAAGAGCCAGAGCATGCCGGCAACGGCGGGCGCGACGGCATAGGGCCAAATCAGCAGCGTCCGATACAAGCCCTGCCCGCGCACCACCTTGTCGGCGGCGGTCGCAAGCGCCAGCGCCAGGACCATGGACAGCAACGCCGTCGCGATGCTGAAGACAACAGTTACCTGCAGCGAGTTCAGATAGTTCTCGTCAGAGAGAACCGCCCGGAAATTGGCGAGGCCGACAAAACCGCTCTTGAGTCCGAAGGGATCCTCGCGCTGCGTCGACTGGTAGAGCGCCTGGCTTGCCGGCCAGAAGAAGAAGACCACGGTAAGCACGATCTGAGGCGCGACCAGGAGATAGGGAAGGATCTTGTTTGGAAAAACAACACGCTGCAAATGAGGCTCCTGACAAACGGTAGTAACCGCCCGCGGCTTCGACCACGGGCGGCAGGTGACGTCTGTTAGTTGCCCAGGGCTTGCTGGATCGCCGCATTGCCTCGCTCGACCGCCTTGTCAAGCGCCGCTTTGGCGTCCTGCTTGCCGGCGAGCATCGCCTCGAATTCCTCGTTCATAATGTCGCGGACCTGAGGCAGGTTGACGAGACGAACGCCCTTGGAATTTTCGGTGGGCGCCTTGCCCATCATCTGCAGGATCGGCGTTTCGCGAGCAGGGTTCTTGTCATAGAAGCCGGACTTCTTCGTGTCCTCGTAGGCCGCCATGGTGACCGGCATGTAGCCCGAAACCTGATGCAGTCGCGCCTGGATCTTGGTCTGGGAGAGGAAATGGAAGAACTCGGCGATGCCCTTGTATTCCGCATCCGACTTGCCGGCGAAGACCCAGAGGCTCGCGCCGCCGGGGATCGTATTCTGCGGCCGCCCCTCGCCATCATAGTAGGGCAGTTGACCGATGCCGTAGTTCATCCCCGACTTGACGATGTCGCCGAGGCCACCCGAGGATTCCGTCATGATGGCGCATTCGCCGGAGGTGAAGAGTTGCTTTGCCTCCGAGGTCCTGCCGCCGTATCGGAAGGTGCCGTCCTTGGCGAGATCGGCGATCGCCTGGAAATGCTGGACGAAGAGTGGCGAGTTGAATTCGAGCTTCACATCCGTGCCGCCAAGCCCGTTTTCGTTGGTGCCGTAGGCGACGTTGTTCCAGGCGGCAAGGTTTTCCGTCTGGATCCAGGTCAGCCATGTTGAGGTGAGTCCGCAGGGGGCTGCGCCGCTCGCCTTGATCTTCTTGGCTGCCTCGAAGACATCAGGCCAGGTTTTCGGCGGCGTCTCCGGATCGAGGCCGGCCTTCTTGAAGACATCCTTGTTGTAGTAAAGGATCGGCGAAGAGGAGTTGTAGGGGAAGGACAGCATCGTGCCGTCCGGCTTCGAGTAATAGGCGACGATGCCGGGCAGATATTCAGACTTGTCGAACTTGTAACCGCCCTTCTCCAGCACCTGGGCAGCCGGCATGACGGCGCCCTCTGCCCCCATCATGACGCCGCTACCGGCGTCAAAGACCTGCAGGATTGCCGGTGGCTGCTTGGCGCGGAAGGCAGCGATGCCGGCGTTCAGGGCTTCCGGATAGGTGCCCTTGAACACCGGGACGATCTTATACTCGCTCTGGCTCTCGTTGAACTCCTTGGACAGCTTTTCGACGACCTCGTTATTGGCGCCTGCCATGGCATGCCACCATTGCAGTTCGGTCACCGCAAAGGCGTGCTGGGCACCGGCCGAAAGGGCCGCGGCTGCGACGGAAACGAAAAGTAGACGTTTGGACATAATTCCTCCCTGTGGTTTTGGCGATCGTCTGCGACCTTTTCCGGACGATCCTCCTCGATCGTTCCGGAAATCCTCTTTTGTCTTTTCCCGAAAGCGGCGAACTCCCGATGCAAAGCTGTGCAATCGAGGAGAACTAGGACGCTTTCGCAATCTGTCGAGCATCGGAGCGAAGATCGCCTCAAAGGCCGGCGATACTCCTCAAATCCTCGATCGCGCCTGGCGCTGCGGCAAGCACCGGGGCGCCTTTCGTGAGCATCTCGCCCTGTGTCGGGAAAGGGTGGTACCAGCCGCCCGCTTCTTTCACCAGGCAATAGCCGGCCATGCAGTCCCAGGCATGCATGTAGGGCTCGTAATAGCCAACCAGCCGGCCCGCCGCGACATAGGCGAGCATCAGCGCGCCGGAGCCGTTGCGCACGAAATTGCCGCCGGCGTCCAGCAGGCTTTCGACCATCTTCCCGACAAAGGCCGGCGCGACGTAGTTGTTGGCACCGATTCCCGTCACCGCATTGCGAATGTTGCGCGAGGGGTCGAGCGTCAGCGTCTTGCCATTAAGCGTCGCTCCCATGCCGAGTGCCGCGGCATAGAGTTCGCCGTGGCAGGGCGCGGAAATGACGCCAAGCACGGGAACGTCGTCGTGCAGAAGGCCGATCGAAACACACCAGTTCGGCATGCCGTTGACGAATGGGCTTGTGCCGTCAATCGGATCGACAACCCAGGTGAAGCCCGAGGAGCCATGTTCGAGCCCATACTCCTCGCCGAGGACACCGTCGCCCGGATAGGCTTGATGAAAGCGGGCGCGGATCAGGTTCTCGACTTCGCGATCGGCGATCGAAACGACGTCCTGGGGGTCGCGCTTGGTCTCGATGACGAGGGTTTCGCGCTTCCTGAAATAATCGAGCGCCACTTCGCCTGCCTCACGGGCAACCGCCTCCGCAAGCGCGAGACGGGCTTCGAGACCGGAGATGACATGCGACGTCATGAACTAATATCCTTCTTGTCAAAACGGGTTTGGGGTCAACCGATAATGGCGATGCCACGATTTTTGAAGCCGATCGTCACTTCCGTTCGCGGCGCGAGCGCCTGTTCGACAGCCGGGTCGACGACGAAAAGCGTACCGTTGCTCGTCTTGACCTCGTATTCGACACGGTCGCCAAGATAGGCGGCATGGGTGATCTCGCCATTGAACGATCCATCGGAGGTACGCGGCGCAAGGGTGATGGCGTTCGGACGAATGGCGAGCTGCGCCGGTCCGGTGCGGATGTTGCGGCCAGCAACCCGATGCTGTAGCCCCTCGACGCTGATCGTCGCGCTGTCGCCCTCGACGCCGACGATGTCGCAGGGCAGCACGTTGGCCTCTCCCATGAAGTCGGCGATGAAGGCGGAGGCCGGCGCGTCGTAGAGGTCGCGCGGCGCACCTGCCTGTGCGATCTGGCCATCCTTCATGACAATGATGCGGTCGGAAACGGCAAGGGCTTCGTCCTGGTCATGCGTGACATAGACCGCGGTGAAGCCGAGACGCTGCTGAAGATCGCGGATCTCGGTGCGCACCCGCCGGCGAAGGCGGGCGTCGAGATTGGAAAGCGGCTCGTCGAGCAGCAGGACCTGCGGCTCCAGCACCAGGGCGCGGGCGACGGCGACGCGCTGTTGCTGGCCACCGGAAAGCTCGGCCGGGAGGCGCTGGCCCATGCCGGCGAGACCGACCAGCTTCAGCCCCTCCTCCGCCCGCTCGCGGGCCTCCTTGCGGCGAATGCGGGAGGATTCGAGGCCATAGGCGACATTATCGAGCGCCGTCATGTGCGGAAACAGCGCGTAGGACTGGAATACCATCGAGACGTCGCGCTCGTTAGCCGGAAGGGCCGTGACATCCTTGCCGCCGATCAGGATCCGCCCGGCCGAGGGATGTTCCAGTCCGGCTAGCATGCGCAGCGTCGTCGTCTTGCCGCAGCCCGATGGTCCGAGCAGCGTGACGAGCGTACCCGGCTCGATGGTCAGCGAAAGATCAGGGATCGCTGTGAAGGCACCGAAGGTCTTGCGGACATTTTCGAAGACGACGGAGCCGGCGGCGGTGATGCTCATGCGGTTTTCTCCTGACCGAGAGGCGCGGAAGCGGCTTTACCGGCAAGCGCGACGCGGTTTTCGCGCCGCAGCCGGCGCTCGCCGACGAGAAGCTGGAAGCCGGCGATGATGACGATCATCACCAGGATAAGCGCCGAGGAATAGGCGATCGCCACGCCGTATTCGCCGTTTTCGACAAGGCCGACAATATAGGCGGTGGACATGTTGTACTTCGCGCTGACCAGAAAGATGACCGCGCTAATCGAGGTGATGGCACGGACGAAGGAATAGACGAGTGCTGCGGTGATTGCTGGCCGAAGCAGCGGCAGGATAACCCTGCGGATGGTGCGGAAGCTGTCGGCGCGCAGTGTCAGCGACGCCTCGTCGAGGCTCTTGTCGAGCTGGCTCATGGCCGCCACGCCGCCGCGCACGCCGACCGGCATGTTGCGGAAGACAAAGCAGGCAACGAGGATCAGCGCCGTGCCGGTCATTTCGAGCGGCGGCAAGTTGAAGGCCATGATGTAGCTGATGCCGATAACGGTGCCGGGAATGGCAAAGCTCATCATCAGTGCAAATTCGAAGAGGTTGCGGCCGACGAACCGCTGACGAACGATCAGATAGGCCGTCAAGAGGCCGACGGCTGCTGTCAGCGGCGCGGAGATCAGGGCGATCTCCATTGTCGTCCAGAAGGAGTTCCAGGCGACGCCCGTCCAGGCAATGCCACCATCGTCGCGCCAGCCGATCGAGAAGGCCTTCACGTAGTGCTCGACGGTAAGCGTGTTGTCGAGGCCCCAGGTGCGGACAAAGCCGCCGAAGAGGATCATCGCGTAGACGACGATGGTGAAGATCATCCAGGGAATGACGATCGCATGCACGCCGATCGAAAGTCCGCGCGGCAGGGCGATATGGGCGCCCGAATCCCCCTTGCCCGTCACGGTCGCGAAACTCTTGCCGGCGAGCCAGAAGCGCTGCGCGATGAAGGCCGACATGGTGAAGAGAAGCAGGATCATCGCAAGGACGGCGGCCCTGGACGGATCGTTCTGCGAGCCGACGACGGCGAAGAAGATCTCCGTCGACAGCACGCCATGGCTGCCACCAAGCACCATCGGATTGCCGAAATCCGCCATGCTCTCGATGAAGGCGATCAGAAACGCGTTGGCGAGACCGGGCTTCATCAGCGGCAGCGACACCCGCCAGAAGGTGCGCCAGCGGTCGGCACGCAAGGTTTGAGACGCCTCCTCCATCGAGGGGCTGACGCCTTCCACCACGCCGATGAGCACGAGGAAAGAGATCGGCGTGAAGGAAAGAACCTGGGCGATCCAGATGCCCGTCAGTCCATAGAGCCAGCGGCCCGGTTCCGCGCCAAGAAGAGTTGCCACCGTTTGGGTGACAACGCCGGCACGCCCGAAGAGCAGCGTCAGCGCCAGACCGACGACGAAGGGCGGCGTGATGATCGGCAAGATCGTCAGCAGCCTTAACCCCTTCTTGAAGGGAAATCGCGTGCGCGTCGCAACCAGCGCAAAGCAGAGGCCGAGGAGCGTCGCGCCGCTGGCCGTCAGGATCGCGAGCCAGAGCGTGCGCCAGGCGACGCCGCAGCGGTCGCCACCGACCAGGCAGTCGAGACTCCAGACGGACGCGTCCTGAATATTGGTCACGAACCCGCTCGGATCAAAGGACCCGTCGAAGGCCTGAAAGGCGCCGACGAACATGCTGCCTACCGGGTAGAAGACAAAGATTGCGACCAGCACGATCAACATGACGATGGCGCCGACAAGAAAGGCATCGCCTTTCATGACGCCGCGTTCGGCAAGCCCGAAGGAGAAGAGAAGCACGAAAACGATGCCGGCAAGGATGGCGCCGGCACCCATCGAGGGCTGCCCATCGTTGAGCGTACCGAAAAGCATTTCGCTGATCGTCCAGCTCCAGCCGGAGAAGGTAATTGCCAATCCCTGCAGCGCCAGCAAGGCAAAGCCGAGGCCACCTGCCAAGGCAAGCAGCCGACCGCGGCGGATCGGATCGGTCATCAGGCGCGCCGAGCCGCCCACGAACAGGAACGCAAGGGCGCCGGCAAGCCACCAGCGTCCGTGCATCAATATCTGCAAAACGCCAGGCGCGGCGGCAGGGTCAGCCGGAAAGCCGGAAAGCCAGCCGAAGCTGTAAAAGCCACCTTCGATCCGATACCACGGAAGGAGAACGAAGGCAGCAAGGCCGAGAAGAAGAGCGACATCGAGCCGTCGATTGCTATGTGTCATGGTCGGGTCCGCGTCTTCATCCGGTTTCAGTTGTGCCTTCGGGCCGAACATAGTCCGGCCCGGGCACGGGCGAAGTCAGATTCAGTTCGCCTTGGCGCCGATCTCCTTGTCCCAGCGCGCAAGAAGCGCCTTGCGAACATCGGGATCGCCGTATTTCGCGAAATCGTAATCGATGAGCTTGATGTCCTCGAACTTTGGCGCCTCCTTCGGCACCTCGGCGGATTTGTTGGACGGAAGCTGATAGGACTTCGCTTCCTTCATGTGCGACTGCGCTTCGGCGGAAAGCGCCCAGTCGTACCATTTCTTGGCGTTCTCAAGGTTCTTGGCGCCCTTGACGATCGACATCGAACCGATTTCGTAGCCCGTTCCTTCGCATGGCGCGACGGCCTTGACCGGGAAGCCCTCGACGGTCTGGGCGACCGCGTCGTGCATGAAGACGATACCGATGGTGGATTCACCGCGCGCGGCCGCCTTTACCGGCGCCGAACCGGACTTGGTGTATTGAGAAACATTGGCGTTCAGCTTCGAGAGGTAATCGAAAGCCTTGTCCTCGCCCATGATCTGCACCAGCGTGGCAAGCGTGTTATAGGAGGTGCCGGACGAATTCGGATTGGCGATCTGGATCTCACCCTTGTAGCTCGCATCGAGCAGGTCAGCCCAGCATTTCGGCTCCTTCAGCCCCTTCTTGGCAAGGATTTCGGAGTTGTAGCCCCAGCCGAGCGCGCCGGCATAAACGCCGACCGTGCGGAACTTGGCGCTCTCGGCCTGCTTCTTGGCCCAGTCCTGGAGCTGATCGAACAGCGGCGACTTGTATTCCTGGGTCAGGCCTTCGGCGGCTGCCTGAAGATGGGGATCGCCGGTGCCGGCCCACCAGATATCCGTCTTCGGGTTGCGTGCCTCGGCACGGATCTTCGCATAGGTCTCGCCAGCCGACAGGCGAACCATGTTCACCTTTATGTCGGTCTGCTTCTCGAACAGACCCTTCATCAGGTCGCAGACCTGCGAATCCGCCGAGCAGATGACATTGAGATCGCCGGCGGCATGAGCCGAAAAGGCAACAAAGGATACACCCGCGGCAAGCAGTGCCGCGGCCAACTTGACCGGTCGCATGATTTCCTCCTGGTTGTGACGGCGCCTCCACGCCGGTCGCTCTTGCAAGCGTGTGCAGAGCTTGCATACGGGCAAAATAACTGTCAACTCGTTTTTCGCAAAACTGTCATAAAAGTCTCGTGCAAGACCGCTTGCACGCACGTGCAACAAACGGCTAAGAAAGACCGTGCGGGAGGGAAAGGTGCGGTCGAAAATTTTCGTTAGTGCACAGGAAGTCGCCGAAAGGGCCGGCGTATCGCGTTCCGCCGTCTCGCGAACCTTCACCCCGGGAGCGAGCGTTTCGGCAGAGACGCGCGAACGGGTGCTGCAGGCGGCAGAGGAGCTCGGCTACCACGTCAACCATCTTGCCCGAGGCCTGATGCGCAACGAAAGCGGCATCGTCTGCCTTATCGTTTCCGAGGTCGCGACGCCGTATCGGTCGGCGCTGCTCAGGGAGCTGACGCTGCAGCTGCAGAATGCCGGCAAGGTGGCGATGTTCATCAACACGGATCGCTCCGACGGCAGCGTCGACCGGGCGCTGCAACAGGCCATCCGTTATCGCGCCGATGCATCGGTCATTCTTTCCGGGCTTCCCGACAAGTCGATAACGCAGCTTTGTCTGCGCAATGGCCAGCGCCTGGTGCTGATCAACCGCGACGACGATCAGCCTGGCCCGCTCCGGATCAATCTCGACGACGACGAGGCCGGCGGACGCATCCTGACCGCCTTCGTGCGGGCCGGCTGCCGCCGGCTTGCCTTTGCCAATTCCGAAGCGGGGACGCCTAGTCTCATGGGGCGCGAGCGCGGATTCGTTGCCGGCGCGCGCGCGCTTGGAATGGATGTCATCGTCGAACGTCACGGCTGGACGGGCTATGAGGCCGGGCGCGTTCTCGCCCATCGCCTGCTGACGGCCAAGGAGCGGCCCGACGCCGTCTTCTGCGCCACTGACCTCCTGGCTTGCGGTTTCATGGATGCGGCACGCCACCAGTTCGGCATATCCATTCCGGACGAACTCTGCGTCGCCGGCTTCGACGATATCGAGCAGGCGTCCTGGTCATCCTACGAACTGACGACATTCGCACAGCCGGTCGCCGAAATCGCTTCAAGGGCCGTCGAGTGGTTGACCAAGTTCGAGCGGGAGGACGGCCAAGGCGAGGTTCAGTCCATCAGGTTGAGGGCCGAACTGCTTTGGCGAAAGTCTATTCGCGCCAGGAAATCATAACACCGCTACCGGCACAGCGAGCATGCTGCGCAGACGCGCAACGTCGTCCATACCGGCTCCGGGCTGGTGCCGCGACATGACGTCCTGACCACGCCGGATGGCGAAGGTCGACAGCGACGAGGACGAGATGTGTCCGACCAGGCGAGAGGCAAGGGTCGGCCATGCCCATTGGCGCAGAACCGTCAGCTGATCACGAGATGTCCTGGCGAAACGGTTCGATATTCGCGCCGTCCAGCCTCGTATTCGACAGGCCGGATCGGGCTCCTCAGCTCCTCGACGACAGCCATTCGTTTCTGGCGGCGACGGTCCGGGTCCGGCACCGGAACCGCGGCCATGAGTTTCTTGGTGTAGTCGTGTTGCGGGTTGCCGAAGACTGCCGCGCGCGGGCCGATTTCGACGATCTCGCCAAGATACATGACCGCCACACGGTGGCTGACGCGTTCGACGACCGCCATATCATGCGAAATGAACAGGAAGGCGAGATCGAGGCTCTGCTGCAGATCGAGCATGAGGTTGATGACCTGCGCCTTGATGGACACGTCGAGTGCCGAGACACTTTCATCAGCGACGATGACCCTGGGTTTGAGTGCCAGGGCGCGGGCGATACAGACGCGCTGTCGCTGGCCGCCCGAGAATTCATGCGGGTATCGTCGTGCCATATCGGGTGTCAGCCCGACCTTCAGGAGCATGTCAGCGACAACGTCCTTTGCCTCTCTTGCTGTGCCCATCTTGTGTTCGAGGTAGGGCTCGGCAATCGCCTGACCGACGGTCATGCGCGGGTTGAGCGATGCAAACGGGTCCTGAAAGATCATCTGCACTGACTTGCGCATATCGCGCATCCCGCGCTTGTCGAGAGCGAGCACGTCGCGTCCCGCGACCAGCAGGGATCCCGAATCCGGTTCGATCAGCCGCATGATGGCGCGCCCTGTGGTCGATTTGCCACAACCGGACTCGCCGACCAGCGACAGCGTCTCGCCGGCGAAAAGGTCGAAGGAAACGTTCTCGACGGCATGCACGCGGCCGCTCAGTCGTCCAAACAGCCCCGAGTGGATGTCGAACCGCTTGGTGAGCCCCTTCACCTCAAGGATCGGCTTGTCCTTGGATACGGTGTCAGGCACTTCGACCTGCTTGTCCGTTTCACCGGTTGCGGTGTTGACAACAGGAAAGCGCAATGGCCGGGCATAGGCCTGCATTGATCCAAGCACCGGGACGGCAGACAGCAGGGCGCGGGTGTAGGGATGCTTTCCGCGGTGGAAGATGTCGGCGGTGGCACCGGTCTCCACCTGCTCACCGCGATACATGACGACTGTGCGGTCGGCAATTTCGGCAACGACGCCCATGTCGTGAGTGATGAACAGGACCGAGGTCCCCTGCTCGTCCTGCAGCATCTTGATGAGATCGAGGATCTGCCCCTGGATCGTTACGTCGAGTGCCGTCGTCGGTTCGTCGGCGATCAAGAGCTTTGGCTTGGAAGCCAGAGCCATGGCGATCATCACGCGCTGGCGCATGCCGCCGGAGAAGCGATGCGGGTATTCATCGAAACGAGATGCGGCGGACGGGATGCGGACCTTTTCCAGCAACCGGATCGTCTCCGCCTTCGCGTCGGCCTTCGACATCGCCTGGTGGCACAGCAATGCCTCCGAGATCTGGTCGCCAATGGTAAAGAGCGGATTGAGGCTCGTCATCGGTTCCTGAAAGATCATCGAGACGTCGTTGCCGCGGACCTTTCGCATCTCATTTTCTGAAAGTGACAGCAGGTCGCGGCCGCCCAGCATGATTTTGCCCTCGATGCGGCTCGAATCGGGCTGCAGGAGCCGCATGATCGAGAGCGACGTGACACTCTTGCCCGAGCCGCTTTCGCCGACGATCGCGACCGTTTCTTGCGGTGCCACAGAGAAGGAAACATCCCGCACGACGGGTTTTAATCCGCCATCCACCAGAAACGAGGTGGTCAGGTTCTGGACAGACAAAACCGGATCGACGGACCTTGCAGTGCTTGTCTCTGTGGCGCTCATGATCGTTCCCTTCCTTCTATCGTTTGTCGCCTGTCGGTCCTCAGTCCGGCCAGCGCAGCATGCCGTCAAAGCGATGCTTGCTGCGGTTTTCGAACGGGGTGGCGATGATTTCGTTCGAGGCACGAGCCTTGTTGAGCTCTTCTGCAAGACGGACGGCGACGATCTCTTCGTGGCCAGGGTGCAGGTTGCAGGGATCGAGATAGAAATGCTGATGCTCGACCTCATGGTCGCGCACGATGACCGGCGGGTTGCCTTGCGACAGAGCGGCAGCGAGATCCCAGGCGGTGATGTGGGCCTCCGTCGGCGATATCACCACCCGCAAGCGGTCAAGCGGATTGTTGGTAGGATCGGGCTCGATCAGTGCCGTCACGCCCGGGCGATCGTCCAGTTCGTTCTTCCAGAGGTTCAGGCAGGCGGTCTCACGTTCCCGGATGGCCGCATGATCGCGCTTTTCCCAAGCTTCTAACGCAGCCATGACGCCATAAACGCTTTCCTTGCCGACTTTCATGCCGCGGCCGATCCCCATGTTCTGCAGGAAGGCGCTGCGCACCAATTCCTTCTTGCCAGCGACGATGCCGGAGGTCGGACCGCCGAGGAACTTGTGGCCGGAGTAAAGCGCGATATCGGCTCCTTGCGCCAGGAAGAGCTTGAGATCGTATTCGGAGGCCGCATCAACGATCACCGGAACGCCCTTCGCGTGGGCGATCTCGACAAATTCGCTAAGATGAAGCAAGCCGTAGTCGACAACATGATGCGACACGACATAGACGGCTGCCGCCGTTTTCTCGGTAATGGCATTTTCCATATGGAAGCGATGCGTCGAGGTTGCCTGCCCAATCAAGACGACCTTGCCCCCGGCGAGGCGAATGGCCTGATCAACCGGCGCGCCGTAACTGACAACATGGCCCATCTGCACGAGGACTTCGTTCTTCTCGGGAGAGACATCGGGCAATTTCTCGATGGCCAGGAGATTGTCGCCGGTGATGGCGCCGGCGACGGCGAGGCTTATGCCGGCCGAGCACGATGCGGTGACAAAGCCAGCTTCACCACCAGTCAGCCGTGCGATGACGCTGCTTGCCTTGCGTTGCAGGTCGTTGATCTCGACGAACTGCGGCAGGATCGCTGCCATCGCCTCTATCGCTTCCGGCACGACGATCGATGCGCCGAGGCTTGTCATGGTGCCGGACACGTTGATGACCGGGCGCAGGCCGATCTTGGTGCGGATATCATCGGACATTCTATTTCTCCAGAGTGGCGGCAGGTTGCAGATTGCCATCGACAGTTATGCCATAGTAATGTAATAGCTTCTCGTTATCAGACGAGGAGCGTAGAATTGGACACCAAGAGCTCATCCGCAGCCCCCCTCCATGAGGCCGCATCGATCGAGGCGGCCGACCCTAAAGGCGCGCGGCGCTCTCGCGTCAGCGGTATTGACCGTGCCTTGCAGGTAATTGATTATCTTTACGAAACCGGTTCTCCAGCGGGTGCTTACGCAATTGCCAAGGCAGTCCGGGCTCCGCTTTCCACCGTCTACGTTATCATCGACGACCTGGTCGAAAAGAACATGCTGGCTCGCAACTCGGATGGGTCGATCTGGCTTGGTTCGCGCCTCTATCATTATGGCCTCGCCTATGCCCGGTCGCTGGACTTCATGAGCGTTGCCACGCACGAGATGCACGATCTCTGCCGGCAAGCCGGCGAAACCGTGCAGGTCTGCGGTCGCGACGGCGATTACATGCTTGTGCTTGCGATGGCGGACGGCCCAAGCCATTTTCAGGTTGCCTCGCGTGTCGGCACGCGCGTGCCATTGAACTGGACGGCGTCCGGCAGGCTTCTTGTCGGCCACCTGCCCGAGAACGAGCGGGTAGAATTGTTCAAGCGCTGCGCCCGCACCTCGCCGACCGGGCGCGCTGAGATCGATGCGCGCACGCTTTCCGATGCCGCAGGCAAGGCTTTCGGGGAGCGACTGTCTATCCAGGTCGCCGAGTCGGACTACGCGGTTGCCTGCATCGCGTCGCCGGTCTGCGACCGGGAAGGCCAATGCGTTGCCACCATTTCGATCGTCCTGCCCGAACAGAAGGTTCTGTCCGACGAAAGCCATTACACCGAACAGGTGCGAGCTTCGGCGGAGCGGATCGAGAAGTTGATGGGATGGCGCAACCACTGACCTGACCTCCTCAGTCGTTGAGCGAGACGATCGCCTCGATCTCGACAGTGATGTTGCCTGGCAGGGAGCCGAGGCCAACGGCGGAGCGAGCATGCTGGCCGGCCTCGCCGAAAACCTCGATAAGGAGGTCCGAGCATCCATTGATGACGCTCGGATGGTTTTCGAAGTGCGGCACGGCGTTGACCATGCCGAGCAGCTTGACCACCCGCTTCACCCGGGAGAGGTCGCCGAGCGCATCATGCATGACGGCCAGCAGGTTGATGCCGGTGAGCCGTGCATGCTGATAGGCTTCTTCCGTGCTCACTTCGCTGCCAACCTTGCCGGCGTGCAGATGACCGTCCGCTTCCCGCGGGCCCTGACCCGACAGATAGAGGATGTTGCCTTCGCGAACATGGGTAATGAAGTTGGCGATGGGCGGTGGAGCTGATGGCAGCATAATGCCGAGCGCCGCGAGGCGCTCGTAGGGTGTCTGTACCGCTGCTGCGGCCTCTGCTGGGGACGTGTCCACGTCTGCTCCTATCATGCGGTTTGGACCTTCCGTTCAGCGCCACGAATAGCCGTGGCTGTGACGGACGAGCTTGCGGGCACGCGGAATATAGCGGCTGGCCGCGATCGCCTCCGATCCGATCACCGCGTATCGCGGGTCAAACAGCTTCTGCAGGCGGGAAACGTCGCCGTTGGAGTCGGTCGCTTCGAGATCGGCATCGATGAGATCGAAGATCGTGAAATCCGCCCTCTCGCCAACGCAAAGACGGTTTTCCATCGACAGCTTGATGACCGAGGCCGGTGCGTGCGTCACACCCTCCACGACCTTGTCGAAGGGCATGCCGACGGACAGGAGCTTCGACATGGTGGTCGCGAGATCCCAGACCGGGAAATTCATCGAATGACCATGCAGGTCGGTCGAGATGGAGAACGGCAGAAGGCCGCGTGCGATGGCTGCTTCCGCCACCTTGAAGGAGAAGGATGCGCCGCCATGGCCAATGTCGAGGCGAATACCTTCGCCAGCGCAACGTTCGGCGAGATTGAAGAGGTCCTCGTCTTCCATGATGCTCGACCCGGCCTTGCCGTTGAAGCAATGGGTAACGACGTCTCCGGGACCGAGGATCTCAAGCACTTCATCATAAAGCGCTGGCGGCTCGCCGACATGGACCATCATCGGGATCTTGAGGATCTTGGCGATCTTCTTGCCGAGCTTGACAGGCGTGACACCCCAGGAACCGGTGATGACATGGCTCGCCCGTACCTTCAGGCCGACGATGTGTTCGCTGTTCTCAGCATAGCATTCGAGAATGCGGTCGAGGTCGATGTCACTGATATCGCGCAGTTCGGCAACGCGGTTGCAGGCGACAAGGCCGATCGAGCCAAGATTGAGGAAAGCCTTGATGCGCTCTCTCGACGGCTCGATGATATATTCGCGGAAGCCGTGGAAGTTGGCTTCCCCCGCTGATCCGGCATCAACCAGCGTCGTGACGCCTCGCTCGGCGCCGCATTCCGACGGACGGATCGAAATGTCGGTGCCGCCATGCCAGATATGGACGTGAAGATCGACCCAGCCGGGCGAGATCCAGGCTCCGTTGGCGTCGAGGCGCGCGGCATCTGCTGGCGCGGCAAGCGTCGGGCCGATTGCGGAGATCCTGCCGTCGGCGCCGACTAGGATGTCCGTCGTGCTGCTGGAGGGGAAAGCCGCGCCGAAAGCCATAGGCTTTACATTGGTGATGAGGAGCGGCTTGCCCGCTTTTTCACCGGTCATTCTAAATGTCCTTTCGAAGTCTTGGATCGAGCATGTCCCGGAGACCGTCGCCAACCATTTGCAGCGACAGTACGGAGAGGATGATGGCGAAGCCCGGGAAATAGGTCATCCAGTCGGCCTGGCCGATATATTGACGGCCGGCTGCGATCATGGTTCCCCAGGTCGGGATTTCAGGGCTGACGCCGAGGCCGAGGAAGGAAAGTCCGGCTTCGGCCAGCATGGCGCTGGCAAACAGGAAGGTGCCCTGCACCAGGATCGGCGACAGAAGATTGCGAAGCACGTGTCGCGTCATGATATGGAAGGTGGAAATGCCGAGCGCCTGCGCCGCCTCCACATAGGGTAGCTCGCGTATGACCAGGGTCGAGGCGCGAACGATACGCGCCAGGCGCGGCGAGTAGACGATCGACAGGGCAACGATGACCGTCGTCAGCGATGGCCCGAGAGCTGCGACAAGCGCGATAGCCAGGAGAATGTCCGGAAACGACATCATCGCGTCGATCAGGCGGGCGATCGGCGTATCGAGTTTCTGGAAGAAGCCGGCAAGCAGACCGAGCGTGACGCCGATCAACGCGGAGAGCACGACAACGGCGGCGCCAACCAACAGCGACAGCCGCCCGGCATAGATGGTGCGTGAAAACACATCGCGGCCGAACTCGTCGGTGCCAAACCAGAACATTTCACTCGGCGGCTTGAGCCGGTTGACGATCGACAGCTTCGAGGGCGAGTACGGCGCAATCCAGGGCGCCAATGCCGCCAACAGCACGAAGATGGTGAGCACGATGATGCCGGCGGCGACCGTCTTGCGTCTCAACAGGCGGCGAAGGAATTTGCTGCGCTCGGCTGCGGCGGGACTCTCGGTGGTGGTTAAGATATCAGCCATCAGTAGCGCACCCTTGGATCGACCAGCAGATAGAGCATGTCGATTGCGAAATTGATGAGGACGTAGAGGCCGGCAATGACCAGCAGTGCGCCCTGGATGACGGGGTAGTCGCGTCTGAGAACGGCAGAGACGACGAGATTGCCGACCCCCGGAAGGCCAAACACGGTCTCCGTTACAACAGCACCTGAAATCAGCACGGCGGCAGTGAGGCCAAGCACTGTCAGGATCGGGATCAAGGCATTCTTCAGCGCATGCTTGAGGACAACCTTGCGTTCGACCAGCCCCTTGGCGCGCGCGGTGCGAATGTAATCGTCGCCGAGCACATCAAGCATCGAGGCGCGCGTGAAGCGCAGGATCAGCGCCGAGGAGACAAGGCCGAGGGCGAAGGAAGGCAGCGTAAGGTGGTACATGCGCTCAAGAAAGGACGCGCCGGGGCCGCCGTATCCGGAGACAGGAAACAGGTTCAGGCGCACGGCGAAGAACTGCATGAGAATGAGTCCGAGCCAGAAGCTCGGGATGCTTGCGGCCAGCATGGCGGTGGTTGTCGACAACTGATCTATGAACGAGCCGCGTCGGTAGGCGGCATAGATGCCGATCGGCAGTGCCACGACACTTGCAATCAGGAGCGAGAAGATCGTCAGGAAGAAGGTCGGTTCTGCGCGTTCGAGAAGCGCCGAGGTCACCGGCATGTCGAGGAAGATCGACTGGCCAAGATCCCCCTTCAGAAGCTGTCCTATATAGAAGAAGTATTGAACAACGATCGACTGGTCGAGACCGAGGCGCGCGCGCAATTCGGCAACGTCCTGTGTGGTTGCATCAGGGCCGAGCATGACTGCGGCGGGGTCGCCGGGCGTCACACGCACGATCACGAAGACAATCGTGACGACGAGAAACATCACAACGATCATGCCAAGAAGGCGCTGAAGGATGTAGCGTATCATGGAAAGCGGCTCCTGTGTCCAGGCAGAGCACGATCGTGGACGGATGCCGGCCTCAGGACCAGCACCCGGCACGCGGGGTTACTTCTTGATCGATGCGTTCCAGAAGTACGGCCAAGGGGCGGGATCGACACCCTGAAGCTTCGTTGACATGGCCGAGACGGCGTTGAAATCGCCAATCTTCATGAACGGCACCTCGTCGTACATCGTCTTCTGGACCTTGGCCCAGAGTTCAACGCGCTTCATTGGGTCGATCTCGGTGGTGAACGCATCGACGGCACTCTTTCGCGCCGGCGTGTCCCACCATCCAGGCGAGCTCGGAGACAGGGAGCCGATCAGGGCCGGTTCCGGAAGGAACGGGCTGTGGCTGATATAGATGTCCCACAGCGCCTTGTCGGTGCGGCGCTGTGTCAGCGTCGCCCAGTCGACGACCTGGAGGTCCACCGTAAAGCCCGCCAGCTTCAGATATTCGGCCGCCACCTGGGCCATCTTGTAGTGGAACTCGTACTGGCGGCTGGTCAGGATGCGGATGGGCTCAGCGTTGTAGCCTGCCTCCTTGGCGGCCGTGGCTGCGCCTTCCGGATCCGCGACATTATAGTTGCCTTTGACACCTGCGTCCGTGCTCCAGGCGAAGTTGCCAGGATAGACGTTGCCATCCGCTGCGTAGAAGTCCGTACCGCCGAAGGCGGCTCCCATCATGTCTTCCATGCTGAGCGCCCGGCGGATTGCCTTGCGGATCGCAACGTTCTTTGTAACGCCGGCAGCGGTGTTAAAGACGAATACCGGATAGCCAAACGGCTTCAGGAGCAGCGGCTGGGTTGCCGTTGAGGACTTTAGTTTGTCGTAAGATTCGACCGGCAGGGAGTCAATATAGTCGTATTGGCCAGAGATGGCGGCCTCGACGCGGGTGTTGGCATCCGGCACCGGTACGAAGCGGATTTCGTCGAGATACTGATGGCGGGCGCCGCCATAACCATCACTGTCGCCGGAGCGCGGCTTGTAGTCATTGAAGCGGACGAGCTGGATATATTGGTCAGCCTTACGCTCCTTCAGCATGTATGGGCCGGTGCCGATGAAGTCCGTCATCGTGTCGGCCTGCTTTTCCGCGGGAATGATGATCGCAGCGGAGTTGTTGAAGGCAAGCAGCGAGACCAGTGGAGCGTAGGGCTGTTTCAGCTTGATCGTGACGGTCGATGCGTCGGTTGCAGTGATCGATTCGATAAAGCCAGCAGCCTGTTTCCCGCGCGAAGCAAGCTTGGTCCAACGATTGAGCGAGGCAACGACGTCGTCTGATGCCATGTCGCTGCCGTCATGAAACTTGATGCCCGTGCGCAGCTTGATCGTGTAGGTCTTCCCGTCGGCGCTGACCTCAGGAAGGCTTTCGGCCAATAACGGCGTTACGGCCCACTTCTTGTCGAACGTATAAAGCGTCTCGAAGATATGCTGTGTGACGATACCGACAAGGTCGGCTGTCGACGTCATCGGATCGAGTGTCGGCGGTTCGCCAATCGTAGCGACATTGATCACGCCGCCTTTTTCCTGCGCCAGCAGAAAAGACGGCGTTGCGATCAACGCCGTGGCGACAATGAATGCGAGCTTCATTCTCATATCTATCTCCCGTTTTGTTCCACAATTATGTTATATGCACTTTTATAACAGAATACATGGAGTGATGGTGGTGTCAATGGCGGGACGCGACACGAGTAGCGTGAATGCGTTCGGGAAGGTGAGCGGAGCAAGTCGACGGACGCCGGCAGTTGGAACCAGAGACCCGGCTGCGCCGACCATCAACCGGTACACTGACGCCGCAAGAGGCTTCCTGCGTCATATTGGGGAAGGTGGGCACTTTCTTACCGGAGGTGCAGCAACGCGATGCTTCCGTGCTCTTGGCTTCGTTACAAACCTATAATATCGGATTGCAAAAGCCATAGGATAGATAATGAGCGGAACGGGAACAATCACACCATATTCCGGCGATCTCGTCGCAGGCGCCGTCGCGCAGATCTCTTCTCTCATCCGCGAAAGCAGGCTGAAGCCAGGGGATCGCCTACCCTCCGAGGCAGCCCTGACGGAAAGCCTCAGCGTGTCCCGTACCGTGGTCCGTGAAGCTCTGCGTTCGCTTGCTGCCATGCGTCTGATCGATCTCGGCGCCGGCAAGAGGCCCACCGTCGCTGAACTTGACGACAGTTCCATCGCCATGACCTTCCGACATGGCCTGTTCACCCACCAAATCGACATCCGTCAGATCTATGACGCACGCCGCACCATCGAGGGGCGTACGGCAACACTTGCGGCGCTGCTGCGCACAGAGAAAGAGGCGGACGAGATCCTCGGCTTCGCCCGCGCCATGCAGAACCGCCTCGACCAACCGGCCGTCGTCATGGAAAACGACCTCGCCCTCCACCTGGCGATCGCGCGCGCCTCGAAAAACCCCGTCTTCGCCCTGATGATAGGCGCCTTTCAGGGCGTGATCGTCGAGTGCTGGCCGATCGGTTGGAAGGTGCGTGCTACCGACGACGAACGCGAAGCCATGAACCGCCTGCATCTCGACCTTGCCGAGGCGATCGCCGCCTCCGATCCTCAGGTGGCCTCGACGATCATAGACCAGCATTTCGACCAGAGCCTCAGGGCTCTCGCCCGTGGCGGCCTGACCTGAAAACAAAACTGGAGTTCCCATGAAAATTACCCGTCTCGAAACGGTGCGTATCGCCGAGCGCCCCAATCTTCTTTGGCTGCTGGTGCACACCGACGAGGGCCTCACTGGCCTCGGGGAAACCTTCTTCGGTGCAGAAACGGTCGAAGCCTATATCCACGAATACATCGCGCCGCGCGTCATCGGACGCGATCCACTGGAGATCGACCGGCTCGCGGCCGATCTCGTCGGCTATCTCGGCTTCCGCTCGTCCGGTGCGGAAGTGCGCGGCAATTCCGCCTTCGACATCGCGCTCTGGGATCTGTTCGGCAAGGCAACTGGCCAGCCGATCGCGCAGCTGCTCGGCGGCTTCACCCGAAAGGAGATCCGGACCTACAACACCTGCGCCGGCACCGAATACATCAAGAAGGCGACCGGCCAGACGACGGCAAATTACGGTCTCGCCGAAGGGCGCGATTACGACGACCTGAATGGCTTCCTGCATCGCGCCGACGAGCTGGCCCACTCATTGCTGGAAGAGGGCATCACGGCCATGAAGATCTGGCCCTTCGATGCGGCAGCGGAGAAGACACGCGGGAACTATATTTCCATGCCCGACCTCAGGGAGGCGCTCATACCGTTCGAAAAGATCCGCGCCGCCGTCGGCGACCAGATGGACATCATGGTCGAATTCCATTCGATGTGGCAGCTCTTACCGGCGATGCAGATCGCCAAAGCACTGACGCCATATCAGACCTTCTGGCACGAGGATCCGATCAAGATGGACAGTCTTGCCAGCCTGCGGCGATATGCCGAGGTTTCGCCGGCCCCGATTTCCGCTTCGGAAACGCTGGGCTCGCGCTGGGCGTTTCGCGACTACCTCGAGACCGGCGCGGCCGGCGTGGTGATGCTCGATATCAGCTGGTGCGGAGGCTTATCGGAGGCGCGCAAGATCGCGGCGATGGCGGAAGCCTGGCATCTTCCTGTCGCGCCGCATGATTGCACCGGCCCCGTCGTCCTGTGCGCCTCCACTCACCTTTCGCTGAATGCGCCGAACGCGCTGGTGCAGGAGAGCGTGCGCGCCTTCTACCGAACCTGGTATCGTGATCTGGTGACCGCCCTTCCCGAGGTCCGCAACGGCATGATAACCGTGCCGCCCGGCGCGGGTCTCGGCATGGAACTCAATCCGGAACTCGAGCGAGCCTTCACGGTCAGCCGCAGGATCTCCGACCGAGAGAGCATCTGACATGCCGCCGGGAAACGGCGCCGATTCGGGGAAATCGATGACAGACATGAGTGAGACAGACGGGACCGGTAGTAGCTTTATATTGGTCGCCGGACCAGCGGCGATGCTGCTCGGGATGTTGATGTTTGCGCTGAACGACGCAATGGGGAAATGGCTGGTCGCCAATTATGGCCTCGGCCAGGTGATCCTGATCCGCAGCCTGGCCGCGTTGCTCATTCTTTCGCCCTTCATCTGGCGCGGCGGATGGAAGCCAATCACGCAGGCGGAGAGACCGCTGATGCAGGCGCTACGCGTCCTCTTCTCGACCCTGGAGGTGTTCTGCTTCTACTATGCGGTCACCTATCTGCCGCTTGCCGACGTGATGACCTATTGGCTGGCAGCCCCGATCTATGTCGCCGCTGCGTCACCGCTCCTGCTTGGTGAGAAGGTTGGCTGGCGACGCTGGACGGCGATCTTCGTCGGTTTCGTCGGCGTCGTCATCACCCTTGAACCGTCAAGGGCAATGTTCACCATGCCGGCCTTCATTTCGATCGTCGGCACCTTCGCCTTCGCCTTCATGCTACTGTCGGGCCGCAGCCTGCGTTCCACGCCGGACAAGACGCTGGTGCTTTTCCAGCTAGGCGGCGCCGGTCTTGCCGGGCTTATCATCGCCCCGATCGACTGGACGCCGCTAACCTCCGTCCCGGAAATCGCCCTGCTTTGCCTTCTGGGCGTCGTCGCCATGGGCGCCCATATGCTCGTCAACCGCGCGCTTAAGATCTCCGACGCTGCGACCGTTGCGCCGCTTCAGTATACGCTTCTTCTCTGGGCGATCGTCTTCGGCTGGATGTTTTTCGGCGACATACCGCGCCCCACCATGATGGTCGGCGCGAGCCTGATCATCGGATCCGGCTTGTTCATTTTCTTCCGTGAACAGCAGTTGAAGAAGGGCCGGTCCGATCGTCCGCCTGAGGTCCCCTGAGCGAATATGCCCTCGAATGGCAAAAGGGCCCGTGGCTGACGCCGCGGGCCCTTTTTTGAACTCAGGCCTTTCGCTTACTTACGGATCTCGGCGAGCTTGGCGAGAATGCCGTCGACGACGGGGGCGCCGATCTCGGCCTTGTGCTTTTCGTAAACGACCATGGACTTCTCGCGGATGCGCGCCTGCTCTTCCGCAGAAAGGACGTTCACTTCGAGGCCGGCAGCCTTGATCTTCTCGAGCGACTTCTTGTTCAGGTCGCCGATGACCTGACGCTCGACATCACGACCAACGGTGGCGCACTCTCGCAGAGCCGCCTGCTCGTCGGGAGTGTAGGTGTCGAAGATAGCCTTCGAAAAGAGGAAGAGGAACGGCGTGTAGGCGTGGTTGGTCTCGGTGATGTACTTCTGCACTTCGAAGAACTTCGAAGTGTCGATCGTCACATAGGGGTTTTCCTGAGCGTCGATCGTCTTGGTTTCCAGAGCGGAGAAGACCTCGCCGAAAGCCATCGGAGTGGCGTTGGCGCCAAGGTTCTGGAACGTGTCGAGGAAGACGTTGTTCTGCATGACGCGAACCTTCATGCCCTCGAAGTCCTCCCACTTGGTGACGGGATGCACCGAGTTGGACAGATTGCGGAAGCCGTTTTCCCAGTAGCCGAGGTTCACGAGGCCGACGGCCTCGAGCTTCTTGTTCATCATCTCGCCGAAGTCGCCGTCAAGAACCTTGTAGGCTTCCTGGGCGTTGGAGAACAGGAACGGGAGGTCAAAGACGCCGAGCGACGCTTCGATGCCGACGAGCGGGGACGATGAGGTGACAACGGCCTCCTGAACGCCCGAGCGAAGGGCCTGGGTTGCCTGCAGGTCACCGCCAAGCGCGCCGCCCCAGAATGCCGTCAGCTTGAGCTTGCCGCCCGACTTGTCGTCCAGGCACTTCTGCATCGCGTCGATGCCGTTGCCGACGGGGTGGTCGGCATTGATGCCGTTTGAAACGCGAATGGTGCGTTCATTGAATTCAGCGAAGGCCGGCGCCGACATCGTGCATGCCAATGCGATGGCGGTGGTGGTCAAAAGCAATTTTCTCAAAACTTATCCTCCCATGGATTGCTGAGTGAGACGGTTTGCGGGCTGTCAGTGCAGCCAGCGGGCAGGCACGATCACCAGGTCCGGGAACAGGACCAGGAGAAAGAGCACGATCGTTTGCGCCGCCAGGAACGGCCAGACTCCAGCCGTCACCTTGCCGAGCGGTATTCGGCCGACGCCGCTGACGACGTTGAGGACAACGCCAACCGGCGGGGTCAAAAGGCCGATGCAATTGTTCATGATGAACAGCACGCCGAAGTAGACCGGGTCGATGCCCGCCTGCTTGATGATCGGCATCAATACAGGGGTGAGGATCAGGATCGTTGGCGTGAGGTCCAACGCTGTACCGACGATCAGTACAAGGATCATGATCACGAACATCAGCAGAATCGGATGGCCGATCAGTGGTTTGATGAGGCCGGTAATTTCGGATGGAATGTTCGCAGCGGTGATTAGCCAGGCCGAAACGAGTGCGGCACAGACCAGGAACATGATTACCGATGTCGTCTTCGCCGCCTGCAGGATCACGTGCGGGAGTGTTTTCGGCGTCAGCTCCCGATAGATGAACATGCCAACGAAGAGAGCATAGGCGGCGGCAATAACCGCCGCTTCCGTCGGAGTGACGACGCCCGCCTTGATCCCGCCAAGAATGATGACCGGCATGCCAAGTGCCCAGAGTGCCCGGCCCGTCACCTGAAGGCGTTCCTTCACCGGAGTCCGCGCAAGCGGCTCGACCTTGTCCCGTCGCACCACGATCAGCCAGGTGGCGACCAGGGCCAAGCCCATCATGAGGCCGGGCACGACGCCCGCCATAAAGAGCTGCGTGATCGAAACGTTGGCAGCGACGCCGAATACGATGAAGGCCATCGATGGCGGAATGACCGGCGCGATAATGCCGCCTGCGGCGATGAGGCCCGCAGAGCGCGGGATATTGTAGCCGGCCTTGGCCATCATCGGAATGAGGATGGCGGCGAGCGCGGCAGTGTCGGCGGCGGCGGAGCCAGAAATGCTGGCCATGATAAGCGCGGCCACGATAGCCACGATGCCGAGGCCGCCTCGAATGTGTCCGACCCAAGAGATGGCGAAGTCGATGATCCGCCGCGACAGGCCCCCGGCGTTCATGAGTTCGCCGGCAAGAATGAAGAAGGGGATGGCGAGCAACGTGAAGGTGTCTGCCCCCGCGATCATGTTCTGGGCGATGATCTGGGTGTTGAACATACCCATATACCACATGAGCACGACGCCGCAGAACATAAGCGAAAATGCGACCGGCACTCCGATCGCCATGGCTCCGAGAAGGGAGCCAACGAAGACGAAAAGTGTCATCAGCTGCGCTCCGCCATCTGTTCAAGAGTGAGGTTTTCGCCAGCAAAAGCCTCGATTTCCTCCTGTGTCGCACGACCGGCAAGCAGGCGGACGAGACGTTCAAGCGCAATGATTGTGCAGCCGGCGCCGGTGAAGAAGCCGATGCCGTAGACAAAGCCCATCGACAGGCCGGTGACGGGCGCCTTCATGCTCCAGTTGATTGGAAACTGCTTCCAGGTACCCCAGAAGAAGATCGCCGAACAGGCGATGATCACCAGGTTGCTCAGGACCATGCAGACGATGCGGCCCTTTCGGCCGAGAAGCGCGACCAGCGTTTCGACACCCAGGTGACCGTGTTCGCGAAATGTCACCACGGCGCCGATGAAGGTAACCCAGACGAAGAAGTAACGCGCAAGTTCGTCCGACACGGTAATGCCGGAATTCATCGTGTAACGCATGACAACGTTCACGAAGACCATGATCGCCATTCCCGACATCAGGACGATCAGCAGGATTTCGAGAACCCTGTAGAATAGATCGATTGCCTTTTGCACTCGTTCCCCTCCCCATTAGTTTTACAAGAGGCCGCGCGTGGCAGGACTCCGCACGAGAGCACCGAGAAGCAAGCTTCCGTCAGGCGGAAATGCACAGCAGGCGCCATGAACGGCGTTCGACCATCCAAGCCCGACCCGAAAGGGCTGCACCGCGTCTTCCGGCAAAACAGGTACGGCTAGCGAATGCTTGGCCACCAAGTCATTCCCCCTCTTGAATGTCTCCCAGGCGGCAAACCTCCTCCCGCCTTGCCTTATTGTCAGGATGTCTGACAACGCCTCGCCAGCCTTTTAGTCAGACTCGGGTTTGCTGTCCAGCGCCCAAATGGCGGGTTCGTCAAAAAGCCCCTACGAACGACGTTCGTGCCACCATTTCCACAGGCGTTGGGCGATACTTGCAACTTGTTTGGTCAAGCACGATCAATAGGTCTCAAGCGTCAGGTCGAGGCGCCTCGCCGCTCCCAGCAAGTGCATCTTCATCGCCTCCCTCGCCCGCTGCGGATCCCGGCTTGCAATGGCGTCGCGCACGACGGCATGTTCCTCGATCGTCACCTCGACAATTTCCTCAAGGACGGCGGTCGCCCGCGCCGCATTGATCGCGAGGCTAATGCGCTCTGCGATGAACCCGATAAAGACCGAGAAGTACTCGTTCCCAGTGCCAGCGGCGACCGAGCGATGGAACGCAAGGTCGGCGACGATGCCCTCCGCCGTCCACTTTTGCGCGCCGTTCATGCTCGCGAGCGCCTCGTCGATGCGCGCAAGATCGCTTGCCGTATGGTGCAGCGCAGCCAGGCCCGCCGCCTCGATCTCCAGCGGTACACGCAACTGAAAAAGGTCGCGGAAACTTTGGCGATTGGCAAGGTCGTCCTGCTCAATGCGGATCGTGCGGGCCTGCGGCTCGGTTACGAAGGCTCCGACACCCTGGCGGGTTTCGACCAGCCCTTCGTTGCGCAGCTGGGCGATCGCCTCGCGCACCACGGACCGGCTCACGCCGAGCGCCTTGGCTAAAAAATGCTCGGTCGGCAGCTTTTCTCCGGGACGCATTCGACCCTCGGTGATGTCGCGGCCAATCTGATCGGCAATGCGTGCCGGAAGATGTTCAGTTCGCCTGATATGTCCGAATTCCATGGTCGATACGCCCCGCCTGCTCCACGTCACCTTGAGGTTGTCTATCAATCCATCGCGAAACTCAATTGGCAACCAGGGTTCATCCGAAGATCCGGATCGATCGCTGTCTTCGCCGCGGCAAGGAGCTTGCGCCGAACCTCGGAAAGACGCGTGTCGAAGTCGGACCGCTTCAACCGACCAATGCCATGCTCGGCACTGATCGAGCCGTGATAACGGTCAAGCACTTCGTTGATAATCGTCTTCGCCTTGTAGATCCGCGCATCGATCTCACTACGCGGAAGATCGCCCGGAGGCAGCACATTCAGGTGGACGTTGCCGTCGCCGACATGGCCGTAGGAGACACAGACGCATTCCGGAAGCGCGTCATAGACAGCCTCTTGCGCATCGCGCACGAAATCGGCAAGGCGCGACAGCGGAACGGAAATGTCGGTGCGCAAATGCGGACCGCGTTTGGCCTGTCCCTCGTTCATGCCCTCTCGGAAAAGCCAGAGATTGCGCGACTGCGTCTTGGACGTGGCGACCACACCGTCGATCACCAGACCGTCACCCATGACTCCTTCGAGAAAGCGCTGCATCAAATCCGACACGTCGACCAGCCCTGAGCCGGAGACTTCAATGAGCGCATACGCCGCGTAATCCCCTGACATTGGCACAGTGAGGTCCGGCATGGCCTCACGTGCCAGCGTGAAGGCAATCGGCGGCATGAACTCGAAGGCCGACAGAAGGTCGCAGCAGTCGCGACGGGCGCGGCGGTAGAGTGCGATCACGTCATCGAGTGCATTCAATCCAACAAGGGCGGTGGCCACCTGATCTGGCATCGGCACGAGTTTCACGGCGACCGCCGTGATGATCCCGAGCGTACCTTCAGCTCCGATGAACAATTGCTTCAGATCAATGCCGCGATTGTCCTTGCGCAGCGTTGACAATCCGTCGAAAACGGAACCGTCAGGCAGAACCACTTCCAGTCCCAGCACCAGTTCGCGTGTCATGCCGTAGCGCAGGACATTAATCCCACCGGCATTGGTGGAGACATTGCCGCCAATGCGGCAGGACCCCTGTGCTCCGAGCGCGAGGGGGAAGAACAGTCCTACTTCCTCGACCTTTTCCTTGAATTCGGACAAGATAGCGCCTGCCTCGACGATTGCCGAGAAATCGTCGGCATCTATGCGGCGGGTCGTATTCATGCGCTCGAGACTGAGCACGATCTGACTTTGAGGTGCATCCGGAGTAGCACCTAGCACCAAGCCGGTGTTTCCGCCCTGTGGCACGATCGCAACGCCGAGTTCGGCGCAGACGCGCACAGCTTTTGCGACATCGTCAGTGGAGCGCGGACGAAGGACAGCGATCGCTCCGGTGGTCACATCCCCGTGCCAGTCGCGACAATAGCGCTCCACCTCTTCCCCGAGGAGGACCATATCCGCCCCGAGGGCAGCCACGAATTTCTGCTGATATGACAGGATACTCACGCTTACGTGTTTCCTTTCGGCCGGGGCGCTCCAGGGGCCAGTCCGAAGCCCAGGCAACCTGTGCGTGACGCAACTATTCTGTTTCCAACTGCATCATATACGGTTATCAGACAACCTTACAATGTCTTTTTCCGACTGAGTGGTTTGCATATTCGTCGGAAGGGGACCGAAAGCATGGAGGAGGTAATCACATGCACATCCTGATCATTGGCGCTGCCGGCATGGTTGGTCGCAAGCTCGCGGCACGTCTTGCAAAGGACGGAAACCTTGACGGCCGTGCCATCGAGGCGATGACGCTGATCGACGTCGTTACCCCGGAAGTGCCAGCAGGCTTCACCGGCAAGGCTGTCCTCGAGAGCGGCGACGTTTCGGCCGCCGGCGAAGCTGAGCGCATCGTTGCCAAACGGCCGGACGTGATCTTCCACCTCGCCGCCATCGTGTCAGGTGAAGCCGAACTCGACTTCGACAAGGGCTACCGCATCAACCTCGACGGCACCCGTCACCTGTTCGACGCGATCCGTGTCGCCCACGTCCAGGATGGTTACAAGCCTCGTGTCGTCTTCACCTCGTCAATCGCCGTCTTCGGTGCACCGCTTCCCTATCCGATCCCGGACGACTTCCACACGACGCCGCTGACGAGCTACGGCACCCAGAAGGCGATATGCGAACTCTTGCTGTCGGACTATTCGCGTCGCGGCTTCTTCGATGGCATCGGCATCCGCCTTCCGACCATCTGCATCCGTCCGGGTATGCCGAACAAGGCTGCCTCCGGTTTCTTCTCGAACATTCTGCGCGAGCCGCTGGTCGGCCAGGAAGCCGTACTTCCGGTCTCCGAGGACGTCCGCCACTGGCACGCCTCGCCGCGTGCAGCCGTCGGCTTCCTGATCGACGGCGCGACAATTAGCATCGAAAAGGTCGGCCCGCGGCGCAACCTTTCCATGCCTGGTCTCAGCGCCACTGTTGGCGAACAGATCGAGGCTCTGCGCCGTGTCGCGGGCGAGAAGGCCGTGTCACTCATCCGTCGTGAGCCTGACGAGATGATCATGCGCATGTGCGCTGGATGGGCACCCGGTTTCGAGGCGAAGCGCGCCATCGAACTCGGCTTCACCGCTGAGACGTCCTTCGACCAAATCATCAAGGTCCACATCGAGGATGAACTGGGCGGCACGCTCTTATCTTAGATAACGACGGCGTTCTGGCGCGCTCTGTTTTCCTGGCCGCCTGCCTCATCGGCGCGCCCTCCGTTGAAGGCGGCTTTCCTTGTTCCGGCTGGACCCGTGACGGCCCGCCCGGGCCGAAGCCTTGGCGACCGACGGCGCGCGTGGCGGCAATCGCATGGCCGAGAAGGTCGTCACCTACTGTAAGGCCATGTGGAAACGGATGAAGCCGCACCATCCGGAGCTATTCCGCACCGATACGCCGAATCCGTGGCACGGCGTGACGGTGAAGCGCCGGAAGAAGCTGACCAAGGGCCATGTAGACCGGGAAGCGGTCTATCAGTTCGCCGATGGCGCGATCGAGAAAGGGCGTGGGGAGTTGGCAGCCGCCGCAGTGCTGGCCTTCGAGTGGCTGATGCGACCATCCTCCAGCGGCGCCGGCTATGCGCCCTGGACCGGCTGCCGGGCTTCCGATGAACCGGACAGGATCCGCCTGAAACACCGGAAGACGGACGAGCTTGCGCTGCACCCTCTCGAATTCGTCGACGAGGACGGCAGTCTCGTGAAGCTTTACGAGGATGCGGAGGCGGTTCTGAGCAAGACGCCGCGTTATGGCACATCGATCGTCTGCAAGAAGAACGGCGTCCTTTTCGGCGACGGTACGTTCCTGGCTCACGAGGTCCGCGAGATGGCGGATCTGCTCCGGAGTGAAGGAAAGCTCGATGCACCGTCCTTCAGCCTGGACAAGTGCAGGCATGGCGGCATGACCGAATTAGAAGAGAGCGGGCTGACCGAGGGACAGGGGCGAGTGCTGTCAAAGCATAAGACGGCAGCGGCTTATCGCGGGTACGCCAAAGAGACGGAAAAGCGCGTTCTGGAGGCTACGAAGAAGCGTTTTGGCCATTCTGAACAGCCGGAATTTCCGAATAAACACAATGGTCAAAAAACGAAAAAAGAAGCCTGAAGGCTCTTATTCAGAATGATCGTTGATTTTGTTGGAAGTGCCGTGGATTTGTAGTCCTCTGCGTCACCACTCCGCCACGAGGCCTCACGCGGTCGAATAATCAAACCGTGGCAGCCGTTTAGAACCATCCTAGAGAAATCGCAAGAGGGTTCATTCTGAATAATGTCCTTTTTCCATTCTGAATAAGCGTATCCGGAACGTTCTTCCACAGGAGAGAATCTGAGGGCCATCCATCACATTATAAAAGCGGCGAGACCCACCCCATTGGAGGCGCGACGCGTCTTTCATCCGGACAGTTGCCATCAGGAACAACTTGTCAGCCCCGCGGTTTCTCCAGAACAAATCGCGGAGGTTCGTCATGCGTGCTCGCATCCCCCCAGCATTCATTATGGCACTGACGGTCGTCACGCCCGCACTGGCACAGTCTCTCCCTGAAGAGGCAGGTCCGTCGCTCGGCTGGAAGGACTCTACATCTCAGCAGGAGAGCATCACAAACCCAGGTGGTTTCGGAAAGTCCCGAAGCATACAGGCAATCGACCCTAATCGGACCGACTCTACCGGCAAACTCGACTGCAGACAGCAGAAGGACGTCAGGACCGAGAGAGGAAGTAGGGTCAACAAGAACATGGATTGCGTGCGCTAGCCTGCGTGCTCAGCCGCCACCTCAAACACCGCCGCATTATCCTGAACCTCCCGCAGCCCCTTATAGGACGCATGGCGCAGCTTGCCGTCGTGCGTCCAGGCACCGTACTCGATCTCGGCAATCAATGTCGGCTGTACCCATACGAGGTTCTTCCGCCTCCCCTCATATTTTACGGGTGGTGTCTTCTGCTTGATCCGGTCCATCGTCTTTCGAAGGTATTCGGCGCTGCGCTCGTTGAAGCCCGTGCCGACAGAACCGACATAGATCCAATCATCGCCCTTCCGAGCGGCCAGCAACAGGCTACCAATCCCCGATCGCGCCACCGTGGAGTGCTCGTAGCCCACGACTATGAAGCTGTCTGACTGCGTGCACTTGACCTTGATCCACTCGCCGAACCGGCCAGAGCGATAAGGGGCGTCCTTGTACTTCGCAATGATGCCTTCGAGACCATGCTCGCAGGCCGCTTCGAAGATATCGCGCCCGTCGCCATCAATGGTCTGAGATAGACGGATAGCGCCCTGCTCGTTCTTCAGGAGGGATTGGAGGAAATATCGCCGAGACGTCAGTTCCAGGCTGCGGATATCGTGGCCGTCGAAGTATAGCAGGTCGAAGGCGAACATGATGGCGTCGCCGGCAGACAGCTTCCCTCCCCGGCCGCCCAGAGAGTTCTGCAGCTTGCCGAAGTGTGGCCGCCCCTCCTCATCGAGAACGACTGCCTCGCCGTCGAGGATGGCGGTCCCGACGCCGAGATGTTTGGCAGCATCCTCAATACCGGGAAAGCGATGCGTCCAGTCATGCCCGCCGCGGGTGAGAATACGGACTTGGCCGTTGTTCAGGTGGACTGCGATCCGATACCCGTCCCATTTGATTTCATAAAGCCAATCCGGCCCGACTGGCGGTCGCGGCTTTAGCAGCGCAAGGCAAGGCTCAACGCGGTCAGGCATTGGATCAAAGGGAAGTCGCGGCTGCGATGGGTCGCGCGGCTTTCGTGCACGCGAACGAAGCGGCTTTTCGTCTGCCAGGAGAGGCTTGGAAGGCGGTGATTTGGCCATCCGGTGATTAAATAAGGGAAAGCTTACAAAGACAATTAACCCGATATGACGATGGGCGGGGATAGGTGGTTGACCGGGGCTTAACGCCGCGAGCCCCAAGGCCACATATCTCTGCGCTCGGGCGGGAGCAGGAACCAAAATCCTCGACAACATGCGGCTGTCGGCAACCTCTTCAAGGAGAGGCGCTATGCGCATGGCCTATTACCCCCGACTTCATCTGGCATGAACTCCGATACTCCTGCGTAAAATGCCAGAAAAGCGGCTCAACGGCTGCGGCGGATGCCCTCGGCCGCTACGGCAACAAGCCCATGCCGGAACTGCGCTATGACTTTGCCAAGGCTCGCGGCCATAGGCCTCAGTCCTTGAGTGTCTTGGCCGCCGTATCCGCCTCTTGCTGAAGGCGCATGGCCTTTAGCTGCGCGGTCTTCTCATTCCTCGCTCTGACGACGGGGTCGATTTTCGAGTCCATGCCAGTGCGGGAAAGAAATTGTGTCTGGGTCAACCCGAATTCGGCTTCCGCGCGTTCTCGGCTTTTGCTCATCCGTTCATTCATTATTGGATTCCTACGGTTGTGAAGTTATGAAACCACTGTCCTTCCGGCTGCTATTTAAAGTCCGCCAGCGTAAGAACGATCAGGTTTTTGGGTTTTGACGTGTACATGCGCTCGGCCACCCCAAGAATTCTAGCTCGAAGCCTGTCAAATGCCGCGAGACAGTCGCGTTCCGACGTCGCCATCTCGCACGGTCCATTTGCCAATACGTCGATATCGACGAAGAAGCGAATTTCGAACATGCCATCGTGACCGAGGAAGCGAACCCGCCTCGTGGACCCGTCATAGCTTCTGGCTCGGTTGGGAAACACAATTGCCACGGAAGACCTCCCAATCTCCTGGTCGCGAAACAGGCGCTGTCTACGAGGTGCCAACAACTACCTCAGACCCGAGGCTGCTGCATCGGGGCCGCGTTTTTTAAAGCCTTGCGCCTACCAGAAGACACCCTTGAACGTGAGATAGACAATGAACGCGAGGCTTATTGCTGGTGTCGATTTGACGAGAAATTCCAAGTAGCGAAACCGTAGAGCGGCTCGCACGAGATTGTCCTTGGAGAAGAAAATAGAGGCGGAAGACATGCCGTCCTCCTTTGTTGGGGTGGAACGCTTGCTGCGTCCACACCGGGCAGCGCCCGTTTCAGAAGCTGCCTATATTCTACAAGTGGTGTGCCAACAGAACAATTGCAATGCCTATCTGCATTCTTGGTCGGCAAAACGACGGTGCATCTTTAATCATGCTGCGCTATAGGGTGTGAGCCGAATTGACTCGCTATTGTCCTGCCTATGTGACCAACTGCTTATTGCCCGGTCGTAGTTCTGTTCCTGGGATCGACCTCTGAGCTTTTTGGAGTCCGCTTCCACCCCTTAGCGGACTCCTTCTGCGAATGGTGCTAGGGGGGCGCCTATTCGGCCTTTTGGGCCAGCCACTGCTCTTTACTCATTCCGTGCCGTCGGGCTGATCGATGGCGAATGCCAAGCCACACTCGTCGGCCCCATGCGCTGCAAGCGTGCATAAGGGTGCCCGCTTGATGGTGAGGCATTTGTCGCGAGACTGAGCGCGGGCGGAAGGCTTCTGGTCTCGTCAGATGCGGTCCGGTGGTGGATCGAGATCCAAATCGAAGGGTCTTGAATCTCGAAAATCGACAAACCATCTCGTTTTCCGTCCACTTCAACAGAGGAGGAAAACTGAAATGACCGGGAGATTTCATCGGCACGACGAGCCGTTGACGTCGGAGGATCTATCGAAATGCCAAGCTGCCCTTGAGCAGTACTGTCGTCAGAACCACATTGAAGCTGCGTCCGATGAGGGCCAGCGAGCGGCCTCAATCATTATCGAACTCTATCGGCAAGGCATCCACGACGAGCACCAGTTGAAGCTGCTGGTAGACGCTGCGCGCGGATATCGCGCTGGCTGAAACGGAACAAGGCGCTCGTACATACGTTCCCTCGTACAGATCGCGCCAGATCACCCTTCTATGGCGCGACCTTTCCGTCGAAGAACTTGCCCCGCCGGCAACACCGTGCGGGGCTCTTTTATGGGAACATCGATATGCCTAGCTACAATGCGCGGAACAAAGATTGAAGTCGCTCGTTAAGAACGCGGAACGGCATTGCCCCTCCTTGCTGCTCCTACTCAAACTCAAACTGCCCAAGAGCCCCGCTTGGCCTCCACTCCGGCGGGGTCTCTTTTTGTCTAATGGTGGATTGTCGCGGTGTCGCGGGTGGAACCGTTAAGATTTCACGTGCCGCCTCTTGAGCTGGCGCGCACCGAATATTAGATTCGTCTTACGTTGTCGTTGTAAGAAAAGGAGGAAAAAATGACGACGTCAGATGTTCTCTGGAATATCCCTGTTAACGTTCGACTCCAGAATGGCACCGAGAAGTCTTTTCAGAGTGTTCACGACACCTTGGACTTCCTCGAAAATGAATGGCCCACCCCCCGCGGAGCCTATCACGATGCAGCGGTCATTAGCTGTCGAAAGGCCCTCAATCACCAGACGCCACCCGCGGTCAGCAAGGAACTCTTTCTTGCGGCATGTCTAGAGGCTGGCCTTGCGGCTCGAAACACGATGCGACCAGATAGCCATCACTCTTCACCGACAGTTCATCGAAGGCTTATTGCCAGACCGCGTAGTTGATCCGCTGAAATGGCGTGCCTATTCCCGTTTCGCTGTCGACCCCTGCCCCGCTTGTGCCCAGGCGGGGTCATTTTTTCCGCGTAGACCCAAAAAATACGACATTTTACGAATATCTTTTCGGTGCGGGAGAGGTCATCGTGGGCGGGCATCGAACACGGATTTGACGGCCGCGGCGCAGGGTCGAAAGGTCCTTGGCCAAGGGCTGCGTAGAATCGGGCCTTGGCCGAACCCTTCTTCCAACAATACCTGAGTAGCGTGAGACATCTAGAAAACAAAAAAGGCCGGGGCGAAACCGCACCGACCTTCCTCACATCGCTACTCATACCAGTGCCAGTACATCCGTGGTCAAAAGCAGAAAAAGCGATCGCGGCAATTGCGAGCGACAGATGCTTTCCAGCGCTCATTAGCAATGCCGATGGAACCCATATAGGTACCCGCTGCACAAAGCGCAATCGCAATTTTTGGTTTTATAAAATATATCTTATAAAAATAAAACTTGCACAATTTACATTGCATCCGCAGTCGCGCTCAGGCATGCTCATTTCGTCAGCAGCCAATGTTACGGGCGCTGCTGCATCAGGGCTTTCAGCCCTCGCCCCAAATGGAAGGAGGACCGAAAGTGTCTTCCGAACGCGGCTATATCTTACATTCAAAAGACCTCACAATGCTGCAAGACGTCTTAGATGCGGCTGGATACAACTCCGCCAGAAGCGTTGCCCATCCTGAGCGGTACAGCGCTGCAGCGAAGCTGCTTATCGAACGTTTCCAACGCGGTATGACGTCCGCCTACGACCTATCCAAGGAACTGGAAAGGTGTTTTGGCAAACCAATGTCGGCGAAGTCTCCGCCAAGTTTCCAGCGGACGCGCGCCTCCATTCAGGGGCGACCACCCGGTTAAAGCATCCGAGGAACCACAGAACTTCTCCGGCTTTGCGATGTAGCAGGCCGGGATGAAATAAGGCGAGTTAAGATGAGGATTGTTTTGCCACACGCTGGCTGTGATGACCATCCTGGAATGCGGAATCGGAGACATTGTGTCGATACCGGGTTGGGTGATCTTGGTCGTTGAACGAAACCGGGTGCCGCATACCATTGCATCCGCAGACGACGCTCTAGATATGCTTTTTAGGAACTGGCCCGTTACGAACGGCCGCGCCTTCTTCTCGGCACTTGAGGCCTGCGCCGGTACGGTGACGGGCGCAACTACGCAGAAAGACGCGCACTCCGCGTTCCTTGCCGCGGCCCTTGCTGCAAAGGTAATAGTCCGGCTCGCCTAGGCACCGTTCCATTGATGAATACGACTTTTGCGCTAGTGTCTTTCTGTTCTTTGTTTTGGTGCATCCTTCTAGTTGTTCCCCAATTGTGCCCCGCTAGGTCGCGGGGTTCTTTTTTAGGCAGGTTTATCGGACGCGCGGTCCATCCAATCCAGCGGGCGTTGGTGGGCCCCTATTGCGTTTCCAACGCTGCCAAGGGATGTACCGGCAGTTGTTTTTGAGATGCATGCATCGAGGAAGTCCGGGTGACACCCCTCGTTCCGGCCTTTCTTTTTCCGCGACCCTCGTGCGAATAAGGCGTATGATGTGTCGTTGGACCAGATGCACGGCACGGTCCGATTGAGAGACCCCCTCAGCGCTCTTGCCATTATCGGAGGAGCGTTACCATGCAATTCCCCTTCAACAGATTAGATGACATAGAGGTTGAAGTTCTCACCTCCGTTATCAGCGAATGGTGCCGAGCCAACCAAACCGACCCGGAGAGCGAGTGCGCGCGCGCTGTAACCGCCACAGCACTCGACCTGATGGAGGCCGGCTTCAACACCCGCGAAAGCCTGTCGACTGCGCTCGCCAATGCATTGGCGCCTGGCACTGGATCGGAGGCAGGAGGGTCTTTGTGGCGTTGAGATCAGCCTGAAACTGGTGAAGGGTATCGCTCGTCTCGGATACCTGCTTTTGCAGATCGGAAACGTCCCTCGTCAGGCTCACCCAGATCCCGCCTGCCGTAGCATTCAGGGCAGATAAAAATGCGTCGGGTCGCCGAGCGAAGTTGAGTGGAACTGTCGCAAAATGGGTAATGGCGGACGGTAAAGTGGCGTCTTCGATCCCGAACCCGCCGGTGCCGAACGTCCCTGGTCCAGTAGCTTCACCTTTCGCCCGTACCACATTCCGGTTTATCAGATTAGTGACCGTTGGAACATTGCTCGAATTGGTGATGATGCGGGCGCAAAGCATGTCGTCATAGGTGCTGTCGAAGGTCTCGATGGTTTCGGCGAGTGTGGACGGGTTGTAGACCACGCTCGCGAGTCCTTGAGGGCGAAACCGTCGGTCGGACTCCAACGAAGGTGATAGGTCTTGCTCGGATCAGTCGCGAGGTCCGTTTGAACCGACGTGATTGGAAAGATGCCACGGTGCTGGAAAGTCACGCCGGCAGGAATGCGGATCTGACGTGTACAAAGGAAGCTGTTACGACCTCGACAGAACTTCGGCCAGTCTCAGCCTGCGCTAGATGCCCAATGGCGACTTCGGAGACAACGGCAACCTGATCGCCGACATCAACGACCGGCGCCGGATATTCCTTCGGTGCCGGGACCGAATGAATGCCAGGGTCGATCTGGATCACCTCCGCACTGGCGGGCGCGATCGCGATGGCGCACAGCATGACGGCCGCGGCGAGGCAGCCGATGGTTGAAAACCAAATGATCGACGCCTACGTGTTTGGCGCCCGCGATCTCATCGTTTTTCTGGCTTTCATGGTTTTTTGGAGCGGGCTTTCAACGAAGCCGGGAAGCCATGCGATGAGGCGTGTAACTCACGACAACCATCTGCCTTTAGGGTTCCCTGAAACGAAAGGGACCGCCCAAATGCAGACAGCCTCTGACATTCTCAAATTTCTTGGCACGGCGTTCAGGTAGAAGCATCGGGGCAATTCGCCATCGCCGCCATTCTCCTGATAGCTATCGCCGATATTTTTAACCAGCGGACGCCGCGATGAATCGTGGGCCGCAGCGTTCTCGCTGGTCACGAGGTACATTTTTCCTATCGCGGAAGGTGGATGGTCTCCCTGCTGGGCCGCGAGTATTCCCTTTGCCGTTGGCAAGGTCCGACAGATTTCTCTTGCTATTCAGCGGCCAATGACAGCTAGGTCTGTTCTCACGAGGAGACTGCGCAAATGGCCAAGGGTCAGGTACGAGGCAACGAGGAAGCCAGGAAGCCTAAGCAGGACAAGGCCGCTCACAAAAGCGCCCCGCCCACTCTGGGTTCTCAGGTCAAGGACAGCCAAAGCGGCTTTAAGAAGAAATGAGATACGGGAAGGCGATCGACAGCGCGAGCGCTCCCCGTCTCATTGGGTGAACAGCGAATAAATGGGCCCTTAAACTGGCGAAGCGGGTACCTCACCACTTTCGCCGGGGCGGTCTGCAAGTACCATAATCAAAGCATCGCGCTCTGGTCCGAACGGGCGCCGCGTTAAAAACGAACTGAGGGTAGTTGTTGTTTCATGACCGCCCGAAGAGGGGTTCCCTCGATGAACGACGACCTCTGTATCAGTCACCTCGTCGCGGCCCAAAAACCACCGATCACCATTGGTGCTTGAGGCAAATTCTCGTAGATTTTCCAAGTTGACGCTCCTTCTTTGAAGAAGGAACTAGAGCTATACAGCGGGATTGCGACAAAATACTTCGTAACATCTGATTGCAAGCCGAGAAGCAACTTCCCGATCTCTGTCTCGCTGTCTGCGACTCAGAAGGTCGTCATCTCCGAGTAGTCGACGTGGACCTCTCCGATCTCCTCGCCCCGCTCGTCGTTGATCTTCTCAAAACCGTCCTCAGAGTCATCCTTTTACCAGGCTATTGGCGTAAGCGGCCAAAACGTAGACCCGGAAGCGTGGTGATGGTCCCTGTCGCCCTGCCGCAATACACCTCATTCAAGAAACTAGCGAGCGGTGCGACCGGCTATTACTGGACCTGCCCTACAATCTATCGCAAAGCCGATTGCCCACGTCGTCTCCCCAACTATGTCCGAACAAGACATAGAAGCTCTGGTCGATCATCTGTCACAGAACCCTGATGCAGGAGGGTTTTACCGATCGCAGTAGGAGAATGACAATGAGCAAGAAGGTATTCGATCAAATCGCAGAGGGCTTGAATGAGGCTTTGGCCGTTGCTCGCGACGAAGCCGAACCTTACAAGCTCCATGTGCCGGCCGAGATCGATGTCAAGGCCATACGTGTGCGCACGGGTCTGACGCAGAAAGATTTCGCGTCGACGTACTCAAGCAGTGGGAACAGGGCCGTTCGCGGCCTGTGCAGGCGATGAGGGCATATCTCCTTCTGATCAATTCTGAGCCGCACAAGATGGTTCAGGCTCTCAGGGAGATCAATATCGCATCGCACGACGTCCCTATGAGACGCGCTGCCTGCTGAGTAAGCTGGGCAATACACAACCAATTAGGAACGAGTCATACCCCGCCTCCTGGCGGGGTATTTGTTTTAAGGCCGATAGCGACTTTTCGCTCTTCCCGTTGGCTCGTCGATCTTGCTGGACAACACCTCTACTCGGGTAGCGATCTTGTTGATGGTGTCGAGGACCTTATCCAGCTTGCCGCCGAAGGACTCAACGACGCGATCAATCCGCTTGTTTGAGCGATGCTGGTCTTGTTCTCGCTGACCTTGTCAAGCATTTGAGACTGCTGGTACTGAAGCGGAGCAATCTGGGTATTCATCCCGTCCATGGTCACTTGGTAGATCTTCTCACGCTCCTTGCGATCGTGAGCTTCGCGGTCGAACCGGTCTGCAAGCTCGCGCTGAGTTTGCTTCAGATCGTGCACGGTGTTGTTAAGATTGGCCCATACCACGCCGATACCCGCCGCGTTCACCATGTATGCCAATGGTGAGAACAACGGCAGAACCAAGGATGACAACCAAGGCCCGCCAGTCGAAGCCAGAGAAGGCAGCAAGACCGAACGAACCGCCACCGAATGCCGTGCTAGCCCAGCCGAGGATGTTGGATTTCTTCCTTGTCCACCGCGACCGGTACAGTCTCCTTCTCCTCGACGACAGGAGCCGCGGAGAATGCCGCCATCTTCGTCGAGACACTTGGGAGGGCCAGAAGGGCTCTATGCAGTGTCGCGCCGAATGCTGCCTTACCACGGGCCCTACGCCACGACGGCCTGGGCAAGACTATCAGACCCTGGCGAACGGCTTGACTATATCCTCCTCGAACATCCGGAGGCCTCTAGAGGCCTCCGTTCCTGTCGTTCGAGGCTCCTTGTATGCAGATGGGAGGGCAGGCTCCTGCAGCCGAAGCCCGGGCCCAGGCCTGTCCCGGCATGCCCTCCCAAGGACGCCTTCAACACGTTCACATCGGCGGCACGATACCGTGGGTGCCGACAACGACGCGAAGAGTGGACATCGAGCCGTCGGCAGCCCGTTCTGACGGAATGAACACTGTTGCACCGCTCTTGATGTCGCTCTCGGTCGCCGGAGCGAAGGTGACGACGGGCGTGCCGTCCGGGATGGAGATTTTCTTCTCACCGCCCTTGTACTTTACCGTCACGGTTCGGCTGTCGACCGATTTGACCGCATCGGCCACGGTCGCGTTGGTCATCGAACTGTTCGGCTTCAGGTCCCAGGCATAACTGCCCTCGCCGGTGCCTTTCATGGCGGCAGGGAATATCAGCACTTCGAGTGCGCCATCACCACCGTCGGCGGTGGGCAGGGACGCGATGCCGACAAAATCGCCTGGCTTGATGTCGTCAATCGACGCCTTGGCGACACTCGAAACCTTCCAGCCATCCTTGAGCATGATCTTGGCATCGGTGCCTTCGCGTGTCTTCACCGACAGCGTGCTGCCCTCGAGGCTTTCGACCGTGCCACGGACGCGGATCGGGTCCGCAGCCTTTGCCGAAAAGCCCACGGTGACAGCCATCAACGCGCCTGCAAGCAACGCAAAGCCGGTTTTGGAAATGGGGGACATCTGCTCTTCCTTCTTGAAACCCTGACATCGAAACGACCGGCGGATGCGGGTTGAAACCGTCGGCTTCCTCGAGGCGCTGCCATCAGGCCGGCCCCGCGAACATCAAATTCCGGCGTACCATTCGTAGCCGCGGTCTTCCCAGAAACCCCCATTGCCGCCATAAAGACCAGACAGATCGGCAAGCGCCTCGATGCGCATGAGGTATTTTGCATGCTTGTAACCGAGCTGACGCTCGACCCGGAGCCTGAGCGGCGCGCCATGCGGTACCTCGAGGTCCCGGCCATTCATCGCATAGGCGAGGATGGTTTGCGGATGGAAGGCATCGACGAGATCGATGCTCTCGTAATACCAGCCGCTGTTGTCGAGTGTTTTCTCGTATTCGTCGGCGCAATGGAAAACGATATAGCGCGCCTCTGGCTTCAGGCCGACCTGATGCAACAGGGCGCCGAGCGGAACGCCGGTCCACTGGCCGATGGCGCTCCAGCCCTCGACGCAGTCGTGCCGGGTGATCTGGGTTTTCGACGGCATCGCTTTCAATGCGGCGAGCGAGAAAGCCGCCGGACGCTCGACCAGACCGCCGACCTGCAGCTGCCACGTCTGGAACCTCCGGCCGAGCAGCTCCTGATATTGCGCCCCGTCCGGCATGCTCGTGCCATTGGCTCGAAAGGTCGGCGAGATGTCCGCCATGGTGAATTCCCGCGCGAGTGTATCATCTCCGATCAGCAGGCGTTGCGTGCGCATCGTCAGGCCCTCGGCGATCTTCAGGACCGACTGCACTTTCGGGTTTTCGACCAACATGTCGCAGCCGCTGAGACCAAGCGCCGATGCGCCAAGCGTCGAGCCAATCAGAAATCGGCGGCGGGTTATGAGGCGGCTCATGGCTTTGGCTCCGTCTGGATGGCGTAGCGACCGGTGATCATCGAACGCATGTTGTTAAAGACGCCGGACACCAGAACCATCGCAACGTGGACGACAACGAAGGCAACGAGTGAGCTGGCGGTAATGAAATGCAGCGTCCGGGCCGACTGACGACCGCCAAAAAGATCGATGAGCCATGGTGCGAAAGCATCGAACCCCGGTGACATGGAGAGGCCCGTTGCAATCATCAGCGGCAGAGCCACGAAGATTACCAGCAGATAGGTCAGCTTCTGAAGGACATTGTAGCGGCGGGCTTTTTCGCCCCTGGGGAAACGCAGTCGGGCATGGTCGACAATCTCCTGAGCCAGATGCGCGGGCGCCAGTTCGTCGGTCGTCGGCAACAGGTCGCGGCGGAAATGGCGGGTAAGAAGACCGTAACCCAGGTAGACCAGGCCGTTGACGACGAACAGCCATGCAAAGAAAAAGTGCCACCGGCGCCCGGTTGCGAGATCCTGGTAGCTCGGGAGCGTGATCCAGGCGGGGAACCCGCGCGCCGTGGGTTCGCCATCGACATTCGATACCCCGAGCGTTCCGGTGGTGTCGAAGGAAAGCCCGCCGACGCGAGTGACACCCCGGATGGCATCCCCCTCTTCCACCGCCTCGAGGGAGAGGAAGGATGGATCGCTGTCAGCACCATATTGCCCCCAGTAAAGGGCCGGATGGGCATTGAAGATCTGCAGCCCGCTGAACAGCAGGACCGTCATGCACAACACGTTAAGCCAGTGCGACAGGCGCACAGTCAGGCTGTGGCGACGGATCAGCCTTCGTCCGCTCGTCATGCCAAGATCAGCAGTTTCCATTGATCGCGTCCTCACAGCAGTCGTCATCTTGCTATACGGCGCCACCCCCGCCGGAGTTTCACCGGCAAAGGCGCCACCTGATCACTTCATCGCATCGCAGCTCTTCATCATTTCGGTCTTCTTCATGCTGTCCTTCTCCATGCCGGCCTTGTGCATGCAGTCGGCCTTGCTCATGCCCATCTTCATGCTGTCTGTTTTCATGGAGCCGGTCTTCATGCTGTCCATTTTCATCGTGTCGGACTTCTTCATCGTGTCCGTGCCCGTCTGTGCGCTGGTCCCGCCAGCGGCAAGGAAAAGACCGAGAAAGACCGTGCCTGCAGTGACGGCGAAAGGACGAATGCTCATGCTGGTTCTCCCAGGTTGCGTGGTCGCCGCAGGATGCGACGACGGTCACATCGGCTCCTTCGTCCGCAGCGCTGACCGGTTACAGGCATCACGGTCATGTGATCGTGAAATTTCTATCGCTTCAGTTTTCTCGCTTTTCCATTCGCCCGCGTGTAACGGTTTCCTCATCCGGCCGTATGAGTGCTCATAGACATGAAGCAATTGACCGAGCCCGAGCTGAAAGCCCTGATGCTCTTGTCCCTCGATGGCGACGAGGCGGCATATCGCTGTCTGCTCGAGATGCTGCGGCATCTGCTTGCAAGCTACTACACGCGACGGCTCTACCGCTCAGCCTCGGCCGACGTTGAGGACCTTGTCCAGGAAACACTGCTCGCCCTGCATCAACGCAGGATCACCTATGATCGGGGCAGGCCGTTCACGGCATGGTTCTTCACCATCGCGCGCCACAAGCTGGTGGATCACCACCGCAGGACGGGTGGACGTTCCTATCTCGGACTGGAGATGGTCGAAGACATGGTGGACGCCTATAGCGAGGATGCGATCGCCGCGGGCATGGATATCGACCGGCTACTGAAAAGCCTGCCGGCATGGCAGGGCGAGATGATCCGGGATGTAAGGCTCAAAGGACATTCCGTCGCCGAAACTGCGGCAAGCAGCGGGCGCAGCGAAGCCACGGTCAAGATCAGTGTGTTCCGCGGCATACAGGCAATGGCGGCGAAATTGAAAGGCGAAGGTAAGTGACGACCGATGACCTCATCAACGCTTTGGCAAGAGACCTGCGGCCGGTTTCGCCGGGTGCGCTCGGGCGGCTGCTGGCATTGGCTCTGGCGCCTGGTCTTGTGCTGTCGGCGGCCCTGATATTCTTTGCGCATGGCTTGAGGCCCGACCTGTCGACAGCGCTTCATCTGCCGGCCTTCTGGGTCAAGTCCTTCTATCCGCTGTTGCTGGCGCTAACCGGCATCGGCGCGCTGATGATCGTCGCTCGACCGGGTGGCGTTCCACGCAGCTGCGGTATTGCCGCTCTTATCATCTACCTGATCCTGGTCGCACTTGGCCTGTGGCAATTACATGCATCTCCGGCAAGCGACTATCCGGCATTGATATTCGGCATTTCCTCCTGGTTTTGCCCGATAATCATCCTTGGTGCGGCCCTTCCGGTCTTCGCCGCCAATATCTGGTTCCTGCGCCGCGCGGCCCCGACCCATCTTCGTCTGGCGGGATTTGTCGCCGGCATCACGGCTGGGGCCGTCGGTGCCTGGACCTATTCCTGGGGCTGCATCGAAAACGGACTGCCTTTCGTAGCGCTCTGGTACACGCTCGGCATCGTCCTGTGCGGTATCCTCGGCGCGTTGACATCGCGGTCGCTACTGCGCTGGTAAGCCAAGGCAGACTGGAGGTTTAGGAAACTTCTTAGTGCGATGGAACCGGCGAGAAGCAATCGCGCGGGGGCTTAACAGGAATTCGAAGGCTCCAGATCGGCCCCGGGCAAGCGCTGCACCGCTATTCCTGCGTCTGTGTGTGCGGCGAAGGAAAACTGCCGCAACTTAATCCCGGCCTTTGAGCGAGACATGGCCCAAAAGCAAAAAGCCTGCCGCGGGAGGAGGTGCGGCAGGCTTTTCGAAAAGAACCGAACAGCGACTGGGAGGAGGAGTGTCGCTGTTCCTTCAGACGTCCCTGGGAGGAGATTGGCCGTCTGAAACTCGAAGCTTTGCGGGAGGAGGTGCATTGCTTCGACAGCTCCAACACTACATCGTTCGGCGGCAGTTTCCATGTCTTATGTTGCACTGCAGCTATGCAAATAGTGCAAGCTGGTAAGACTGGCGATGAGTACACGGCCTGAACCGACCTCGGCTATCGCGACCGACGCAAAAACGCCCGCGTTACCAGCGGGCGTCGGGCAGTCTTGGAGATGGAAGGTGTGCGCGGTCAGCGGGCGACCGCTGCGCGGGCAACGCTGCGGATGTCGGCGCGGTCGATGCCAAGGTCCTGCAGTTCGCGGCTGGACATACGGCCGAGTTCGTTAACAGTCTGACGGAACTTGCGCCAGTTGTTGAAAGAGCGTGCTACGTTCATGATAATCCCCTTTCCTGAGGGCTAATGACGTCAGCAACCTTGCTTGGCTCCGGCGTCGTTTCGATGGTTGAGATATAGGTGGTTCAATCGGTTTAAAGCAGTGACAATACCTCACCTCACCTATGCGTGTGATGCATAGGATGATCTTTCGCTTTCAGAATATGCTTGGTTTTTAACCCCATGGGCGAGCCCGTTTCGCTGGAAGACGCCAGGCACGATGGTCGCTTTTTCAGGCCGCCGAGCCAGCTGGCAAATATGCCTGCTGCCCATTAAAGAGGCTGCGCGCCCTGATCGACTGTCCTCGGCTCCTCATGCCAATCTCGGTTCGCAAAATCGGTGGAAGTGATCCTGTGGGAGTGCTCGAAGGGCGCTCCTTGGACCACGCCGGAGGCTCCCGCTGTCCGCTGACGAGGTCAGCGATCTTCGTGGACATGAAGCCTGGTTGAATTGCCCTGGCGGTGACCGGCTACGGCGCGGTTTTCTCCTCCAGGACATACCGGAAGTCACAATGTGTCGCGCCTTGCATGATGGTCTGCGTTCGAGACATTTTGATGCGGGCATCGTAGCCTTTGCAGAAGACGGCATCCCGGTTACAGGACAGGAGATGGCCTATGTGGCCGAGCCCCATCTCGCGGTAGGTTTCGGCATAACGACAGCGCAGGACGTTGTAGTCAAACACCTTGTCATCCGCCCGCACGACCTCGATTTCAAGCGCGTCATCTTGCGTCCAAAGGCTTTGCAGCGCCTGAAACGTCAACAGACTGGTGCCTTCCTCCGTCGCGTCTGCGAATTCACGGGCGGCCCGCATCGCCGCCTTGCTTACAGCCGCATCGATGATCGCCTGTGCCTCCGCTTCGCCCAGCCGCTGCCTCAACTCATCATAGATCGGCGCGATAATGGCCGCTTCGATCTTGCGCCGCTGGAGGATGCCCATTGGTTTTGGCGCTTCTGCAGTCGCTGGGTCCGGGCAACTTGTCTCTTCATTTGGAAAATCCGACATGCCGGGTGCCCTTTGCTTCGTCTGTCTAGGGTGGTGGGCGCAACCTTGCCACACGCTGCCAATCACGTTCAAGGCTCGATGTGGCAGTCAGGGCAGCGTCGAGCGCTGTACGTGGCAATGAATGTGCGCGGTTTCGCCATCGGTTCTGTAAAGCGCTGCGCGCGATTTCCGCGGCAACGACAAAAATTCAAGACGGAGCGATTGCCGATGCCGTCCGCGGTGCCGTCATGACCAAGGCCTACCTCGCCGTCAAGCTCTTGCAAGTGCTTGCAAATCTTGACGCGACGGTGCTCTCCTGGTTTGGCTGCCCCTTCCCCCGATGATACTGAAATTACTCGAGTGATGGTATCAAGGGCAGTTTTCGGGCGTCAGCGTCAGATGAGGTGGGAAAGGAGCAGGCTCATCGCAGCTTCAGGCCGCAAATGGCGTATGGCGGACCTGCGGCAGACTACATCCGCGTTTGAAGCCCGAGCACGAACTTCCGGAGCACCGCCGTCGCGGTGTTTGGCTCGGCCTACTCGCAAATAATACTCTGCTAATATGATGTGGCCTGCGCCAGAAACCCATGTTAGGTTTTTGCGAGAAGCAACGGAGCAGGACATGGGCATCTTCGATAATGTGATTTCCGGGCTGACTGCGCTTGAGGCAAGCATCGCAGCGATCAACGCGAAGCCGCTTCTGGTCGATGCGCAATCGATTCCATCGCGGATAAGCCTGCGAAGTCGGTCGCGGTCGAATCCCGGCAAGGGCGGAAAACGCAAGCGAGCTTCGTCAAAGAAGCCCGCCGAGGCCCGTCGCTCCGATTAGATCTGGCCAGCCCAGGTGTTTGCCTGACGGCAGTTCGAGCACTTACCCAAAGTGTACCCATGTCGTGTACGCATGTCGTTTGCCCTCGCTATTTTGATCTATAACGAGGCGCGTAAAGCGAGTAGATTTCCGATACATGGGCATCCTCGACGTTGGTGATCGTTCGTATCGGCAGTCTATCCGCGATTGGCTTCGTCGCCTCGAAACGAGCGATGACGCCAAGGCGATGGCGGTGCAGGCTGCTTTTATGGCTGTCGACATAGCCATCCTCGCGTTTTTCGTCCTCGGGCCCTATCTGCGAACGGGACCGTCATACCTGATCATCGATTACGCGATTGCGGCGTGGATCATTCTCGAGATGGTGGCGCGCGCAGTCGCAGCCCCCTCAGTCGGCGCATGGGTCGTTCGACCGATGACATGGGTCGACCTGATCATTCTGGCGACCCTGCTCTTCCCGTCCCTTCTCTTCAATTTCGCCTTCCTCCGGGTCATGCGCCTCTGGGCGCTCGGCCGTAGCCCCCTTCTTCTGGCAGGATTGCGTCGGATTGGTTGCAGCGAATTCGTTGAGGTTCTGCGCGCGATCCTGAACTTCCTGGTCTTCCTCTTCCTGATCACGGGATTCGTTTACACGTCGTTCTTCTACGACAGAAATGGTGAGGAAGGATTCGTCGACGCCCTCTATTTCACGGTCGCCACTGTCACAACGACCGGCTTCGGCGACATCACGCTGCCCGGAACCCTCGGAAAGCTCACGTCGGTGGTCACCATGATCGTCGGCGTCTCGCTTTTTGTACGGCTGGCGCAGGCGGTCGTGCGTCCGCACAAAGTCACGTTCCCGTGCCCCAGATGCGGCCTGCAGCGGCACGATACCGATGCCGTGCACTGCAAGGCCTGTGGGGAGGTGCTGAATATCCCCGACGAAGGAAACTGAAGGGACTTACCGATGGCAGGGTTTCGAGGCGGATTTCGACCCCGGGGCGACATGCGGGCGATGAGTGTCCGAGAAAGGACGAGACGAGGTCAGTCCGAGGCGATCTCGATCGAGGAGAGAAGCGTTGAGCGGGCGGTCTTCAGATGCTCGGCGCAGGCATGCCGCGCCTGTTTGAGGTCGCCACTCTGAAGGGCAGCGATATAGGCCAGATGTTCCTCGACCGCGACGTGATTGCGCTGTCGCTCGTCTTTCTTGCTCCATTGATAGTGATAGTGGAAAATGACCGACATCACGCCCTGGATGTTGATGAAGAACCGGTTGGGGGCGACGCCGTGGACCAGCTTATGGAACCGGTGGTCGAGATCGGAGAAATCGCGGTAGCGCCAGCTGATTTCGGCCAGCATCTCCCGATGCTCCTGTTCGAGGAACGCAAGCGTGCGCCATGCGGCATGGTCTGGCGGTAGCGCCATGAAGCGCTCCACTGCCCGGATTTCCATGAATTCGCGCATGTCGAAAAGCTCGGCCACGAAGTCCACCGTCAAACCGAGGGCCTTCCAGCGTCCGCTACTCTGCCGCTCCAGCAGGCCGAAATGGCTGAACGTGTTGAGGCATTCGCGGATGGCAGACGTGGAGACCCCAAACTGGCGGGCTAGATCGAGCGCATTGATGCTCTGGCCAGGACTGCAATCGGGCCCCACCATCCAGGTCATGAACTTGCGCTCCACGATCTCCGCGAGGGGCCCGAGATCAGTGCCTGCCTGATAGTCCTTGGCGCACGGCAGGCGCAAGAGCACTTTGGAGCGCCCGTCGAGCGCGACGATACCGCAGCTCGAAAGCTCCGCGAGCACGGCGCGCAGCGTCGTCCGGCTGACGCCGAGTTCGGCCGCCAGGACCGGCTCAGACGCCAGCTTTGATCCCGGCGACTTGCGTGCGAGTACGTCAAGACATTGATTGAGCGTCCGTTTGTAAAGCGTGTTCGTCTTCATGCCGCCCCCCCGACGCTTTGTCTTTTACAATGATTTTTTTATAAAAAAAACAGATTGCCCGCCCAAATAATGTCTTTTATACAAAAAAAACAGACTAGCTGTGTGGAAGGAGGAGTTCATGCACGCGGACAATGGATGCGAAGCGCATCCTCACACCCTTTTCTGTTGCTGTCCTCTACTGGGCACCGGCCGCCTCCCGGTGTTCGGCCTATGACGGGGCTCATCCTTCAATTCGGCACGAGCCGCTTCCTTCAGGCGCATGTGGATCTGTTCCTGCACGAGGCACGGGAAGCAGGTCAGGACGTGCCATCGGTCGTCATCGTGCAGACCTCGGGCTCTGCCGAGCGGGCCGGTCGGCTTGCGGCCTTTTCCGATCCGGCGGGCTTTCCTGTCGTTCTTCGCGGCCTTGAGAACGGCATGGCCACCGAGCGTCGCGTGGCGGTGAAAAGCGTATCGCGCGGCCTTTCGACCGCCGGCGGCTGGGCCGAGATCGTCGATCTCTTCGCTCACGAAGCCGATTTTGTGGTCTCCAACACCGGTGACTCAGGCTATGCGGTCGCTCCCGGCGAGGCGTCCACCGGCCTTTTTGCTGACACGCCGCTTGTGTCGTTTCCCGGCAAGCTCCTTCAGCTTCTCCATGCCCGCTGGCAGCGCGGCGGGCGTCCGCTGACGGTGCTGCCCTGCGAACTCGTCAACCGCAACGGACCGGCGCTAAGGGCCATTGTCTGCGACCTTGCGGCGACGGCCAGCGCCTCAGCGGATTTCCTGAGGTTCCTCGACCAGGAGGTGGTTTTCGCCAACACCCTCGTCGATCGCATCGTCTCCGAGCCGCTGCAGCCCGCGGGCGCGGTGGCTGAGCCTTATGCGCTCTGGGCGATCGAGCGGACGCCGGGCCTGCGCCTGCCCTGCACGCATCCGTCCATCGTGCTGACGGACGACCTCGAACCCTACGAGCGGCTCAAGCTGCATATTCTCAATCTCGGCCACAGCGTCCTCGCCGATATCTGGCAGCGCGACGGACGTCCGGAGCATGAGACCGTTCGTGCCATCCTGGCAGACCCTGCCGTCAACACCCGCCTCGACGCGATCTATCGCGGCGAGGTCTTGCCCGGATTCTCCGCACGCGGGATGGAGGATGCGGCGCGCGCCTATGTCGCCACCACCATGGACCGCTTCCGCAATCCCTATCTCGACCACCGCATCGCCGACATCGCTGGCAATCACGCGCTGAAGGTCGAACGGCGTATCGCGGCCTTCCTCGACTGGGCCGGTACGCCAGCGCCGGTTCTTTCCTCGATCGTTTCCCGGCAGAAGGCGACGGCATGAGCTATACATTCGACTTTTCCGCCCTCCTGCCGTACTGGCCGGTGTTCCTGCAGGGGGTCTGGCTTACGCTGAAGCTTTCTGCGCTCGCAACAGTCCTGGGTTTCGTTGTCGGCACGCTCTGCGCCATCGCGCGGGCGGACGGTCCTTCCTGGCTGAAATTTCTGGTAGCGGTCTACGTCGAGACGATACGCAACACACCGCTGCTGGTGCAGATCTTCCTGGTCTATTTTGGCTTCGCCTCGATGGGCTTGAAGGTATCGGCGAACACGGCAGCCGTCGCAGCCCTTGTTGTCAATGTCGGTGCCTATACCTGCGAGATCGTGCGGGCGGGCCTCGAATCCATTCACAAGTCCCAGTTGGAAGCCGCCGAATGTCTTGGGCTGACGCGCACCCAGACCTATTGGCACGTCATCGTGCGTCCTGCGATCGAGCGTGTCTATCCGGCACTGACCAGCCAGTACGTACTGCTGATGCTCGCCTCGTCGATCACATCACAAATTTCCGCCGAGGAACTGACGGCTGTGGCAAACCGCATCCAGTCTGACACGTTCCGCTCCTTCGAGACCTATATCGTCACGGGCGCTCTATACATCGCCTTGTCCTTCGTGGTGCGGGTAGCCTTCATCTTGTTCGGCCTCGTTATTTTCCCCCGTCGGCGCAAGCTGGGCACGGCCATCTGAGGAAGGAACAGGAGATGTCGCTCACGCCCGTCCACATCGAATTCATCGCCGTCGGGGTGCTCTGGACCATCGGTCTTTCAGCAATCGGCTTCATCGGGGGTTCCGTCCTGGGCTTTTCCATGGCGCTCGCCCGGATTTCGCCAAGCCCGCTGCTGCGGCGACTTGCCAGCGGCTATATCCAGATCGTGCAGGGCACACCGCTGCTCGTCACGCTCTTCCTCTTCTATTTCGGCCTTGCCGTCATCGGCCTCGATAGCCTGCCGGCCATTGTCGCCGCCGGCCTTGGCCTTGTCATCTACTCTTCTGCCTTCCTTGCGGAAATCTGGCGCGGCTGCCTGGAATCTGTGCCGAAGACCCAGTGGGAGGCGGCCGAATGCCTGGCGCTCAGCCGCTGGCAACGCATGACCCGGGTGATCCTTCCGCAGGCCATGCGCATCGCCACGGCGCCGACCGTCGGCTTCCTCGTGCAGATCGTCAAGAACACCTCGCTGGCCTCGGTTGTCGGCTTCGTCGAACTCGCCCAGGCCGGCAAGCTTGTCAACAACACGATCTTTGAGCCTTTCACGGTGTTCATCGTCGTCGCCGCCTTCTACTTCGCCATCTGCTACCCGCTCTCGGCCTGGAGCCGCAGCCTTGAAAGGAAACTCAATGTCGGCCGTCGTTAGCCTCAGCAACGTGCACAAAAGCTTCGGGGCCGTGAAGGTCCTGAAGGGGGTCAGTTTCGATATCGGTGCCAGCGAAGTGATCGCGGTGATCGGTGCTTCGGGCTCAGGCAAGTCGACTGCGCTACGCTGTGTCAACGCACTCGAGACCATCGACAGCGGTGAGATCCTCGTTTGCGGCCACAAGGTCCACGACGCTGCACTCGATCGGCGGGCGCTGCGTCGCGACGTCGGCATCGTCTTTCAGAGCTATAACCTCTTCCCGCATCTGACGGTGGCACAAAACATCATGCTCGCGCCTTCCTGCGTGAAGAACATGGGCAAGGCTGAAGCGCGCGCGCTTGCCGAGCAGGTGCTGGCGAAGGTCGGCCTCCTGGAGAAGGCCGACAATTACCCCGAGCAACTTTCCGGCGGCCAGCAGCAGCGCGTCGCCATCGCCCGTTCGCTCGCCATGCAACCGAAGCTGATGCTCTTCGATGAGGTGACCTCGGCACTCGACCCGCAGCTCACCGGCGAGGTGCTTCGCGTCATGGAGGATCTCGCCCGCGCGGGCATGAGCATGATCCTCGTCACCCACGAAATGGCCTTCGCCCGCAAGGTGGCGAGCAAGGTGATCTTCATGCACCAGGGCAAGGTTTGGGAAACAGGCCCCGGCGCGATGCTGGATAATCCGCAGACCAAGGAACTAAGCGAGTTCCTGAGCAACGGCCTCTAATTCGATCGAAATGTCTCAAGGAGGAGATTAAATGATGAAACGCAGAACCCTGATGACCAGCGCTTTGGCGCTCGCTCTCTTTGGTGCCGTCCCGGCAATAGCCATCGCCGATACGCTTGACGACATCAAGGCACGCGGCACGTTGCGCGCGGCCATCGACCTCGGCTCACCGCCCTTCGGCATGCAGGACGCCAACATGCAGCCGACGGGCTCCGAGGTGGAAAGCGCAAAGCTGCTCGCCGATCACCTCGGCGTGAAGCTCGAAATTATCGAGGTGACCAGCCCGAACCGCATTCCCTTCCTGCTCACAAACAAGGCCGACGTGGTCGTCGCTTCGCTCTCCATCAGTGAGGAACGCAAGAAGGTGATCGATTTCGCCGATCCGCACGGCGTCATCCAGGTCATCGCAGCTGCTCCGAAGGGCCTTGAGATCAAGGGCTTGGAAGAACTGGTGGGCAAGGATGTCGCAACAACCCGCGGTACGACCAACGACAAGGTAGCCACAAGCCAGGCAACGGGAGCCAACATCGTGCGTTATGACGACGACGCGACCCTCGTCACCGCACTCGTCTCCGACCAGAACAATATCATGATCTCCGCTCCGCAGATCATGAATGCCGTCAACGAGCGCCGGACGAACGACCCGCTCGAGGTCAAGTTCGTGCTCAAGGTCAATCCCTATGCCGTTGGCCTGCGCAAGGGCGACGATGCGCTGAAGACGGCGGTCAACGACTGGGTCAAGACCGATCTCGCCAACGGAAAGCTGAACGAGATCTACAAGAAGTACAACAACGTCGACCTGCCGGCGGAAATGCCGAAACCGTAAGCGGACAGCGGGGCGGCCGACCCACGGTCGCCCATGCACCTCCCTCGTCCGGTCGGGCTGCCGACTGATGATGAGGCGTAAGGACCTTGTCGATATGCCCGGCGGCTCTGTGGTGCCGTCCAAACCTTCAGACAATCAGGATGAACTTCATGAAAGCGCTTCTCTGCGAAGAACCCGGCCGTCTTTCGCTTGTCTCCCGTCCGGCACCCGCACGTGGCGCTGGCGAGGTTCTCGTGCGCATCCGCCATGTCGGCATCTGCGGGACCGATTTTCACATCTTCGCCGGCAAGCACCCCTTTCTCGAATACCCGCGCGTCATGGGCCACGAACTTTCCGGTACGGTCGAGGAAGCCCCTGAGGGCAGCCGTCTCAAGACGGGCGAACACGTCTATATCGTGCCCTATCTCTCCTGCGGTACATGTCATGCCTGCCGGAAGGGGCTGACGAATGCCTGCCAGTCGATCCGCGTGCTGGGCGTGCACTGCGACGGCGGCATGGCCGAATATGTTTCGGTGCCCGAGGCCAACGTGGTGCCGACGGGCGGTATCGCGCTTGAAGATGCGGCGATGATCGAATTCCTGGCGATTGGCGCGCACGGCGTCAAGCGCGGCGCGATCAACGCCGCCGACCGCGTGCTCGTTACCGGATCCGGTCCGATCGGCATGTCGGCAATCATTTTCGCCAAGACGCGCGGAGCGCATGTGACTGTCATGGACACGCGCGCCGACCGGCTCGCCTTTGCCACAGACCGGCTCGGCGCTGACGCTGCAATGCTCGCCGATGCCTCCGCCGAGGCGGAAGCGGAGCGCCTGACCGGCGGCGACGGTTTCGATGTGGTGATCGACGCGACCGGGAGTGCCGGCCCCATCGAGCGGGGTTTCGGCTTCCTTGCCCACGGTGCGCGCTATGTGCTGCTCTCCGTCGTACGGCAAGACATCACCTTCTCCGACCCTGAATTCCACAAGCGTGAGGCGACGCTTCTGGCCAGCCGCAATGCCCAGCCGGACGACTTTGCCGAGGTCGTGCGCCAGATCGAGGCCGGCAAGGTGCCGACCCGTGCCCTCAATACGCATCGGGGACGCCTGGAAGATGGCGCTTCGCTGCTGGTGGAATGGGCCCGTCCCGAGGCGGGCGTCATCAAAGCGATCCTGGACGTCTGAAAGCATCGACGAATTTCAAGCGAGAGCTCGGGTCCCCGACGGGCTGTCGCCGAAGCATCGAATGCCTGCGACAGCAGCTGTCAGGCAGCGACAAGATCATGGGCGCAACCGCATTGGACTGCGTCGCAGTTGTATCTGCGACCTGACAGGTGCAGAGTACGCAATGAATAGCCGGAGATAAAAACCGGCCATGTGTTTCAACCCGTGAACAAGCAGCCGCGGACCATGGAACTCGTACTCGCCACCGGATTGATCGTCTTCAAGGTCGCGTTGCTGATTGCGATGCTGCTGCTGCTGCCTCTGCCTCTCACCTGGCTGGAACGCAAGATCGCCGGACACATGCAGCAGCGGATGGGGCCGATGCGGGTTGGGTGGCATGGGCTGCTGCAGCCTATGGCGGACGGAATCAAGCTTCTGACCAAGGAGGACCACATTCCCGCCGAGGCCGATCGCTTGCTGTTCAAAATGGCTCCCATCCTGGCGCTCGCTCCGCCCTTTGTCGTCTTCGTCGCGATCCCCTTCGGCGAATCCGTCTCGGTGCTCGGCAACGAGATTTCCCTCTATGTCTCCGACATGAATGTCGCGCTTCTCTTCGTCTTCGCGGTGCTTGGGATCGAGGTCTATGGCGTTATCTTCGGTGGCTGGGCGGCCAACAGCAAATACGCCGTCCTCGGCAGCCTCAGGACTTGCGCGCAGATGATCAGCTACGAGATCCCGATGGGGTTCGCGGTGATCGGCGTGGTCATGCTGGCGCAATCCATGAGCCTGTTGGAAATCGTGCGTGCGCAGGCCGATGTGTGGAACATCGTTTACCAGCCGATCGGCTTCTTCGTGTTTTTTGTCGCCGGCCTGGCCGAGGCCCAGCGCATTCCTTTCGACCTGGCGGAAGCGGAAGGCGATCTCGGTGCCGGGTTCCATACCGAATACAGCGGCATCCGGTTTGCGTTGTTCATGGTGAGCGAATATGCCATCGTCCTTTTGGTGTCGGTCCTGGCGGTGATCCTCTTCTTTGGCGGCTGGAACGGCGCGCTCATCCCCTTGCCACCGCTCCTGTGGTTCGCGCTCAAGGTCGCATTCTTCGTCTATATGTTTATCTGGTTCCGTTTCACCTTCCCACGCTACCGCTACGACCAGCTGATGGCGATCGGATGGAAAGTCTTGCTTCCTCTCTCGATGGCGAACATAATTATCACGGGTCTTGTCTTCCTTTAGGGGCCAGAGCGGCTCGGTAGTGAGGCAGCGATGTCGCACGCGCAGGACAGAATTGGCACATGGATCGGCTGGGCGTTCTTCGCCGACCTGGCGAAGGCTTTGGCTCTGACCTTCGGTTACATGTTTTCCAAACCGGTAACCATGCAGTACCCGGACAAGGAAAAATGGCTTCCCTATTCACGCTACCGTGGGCATCACTTCCTGAAGCGTGACGAAGAGGGTGAGATCAAGTGCGTGGCCTGCGAACTCTGCGCGCGCATTTGTCCATGCGACTGCATCGAAGTCGTCCCCTACGAGGATGAGAAGGGCAAGCGTCATCCGGCGAAATTCGAGATCGATACGGCACGGTGCCTCTTCTGCGGCCTGTGCGAGGATGCCTGTCCAGCAGACGCGATCGCGCTTGGCCAGCAATACGAATTCTCCAGCTTCTCTTCGCGCGAGCTTGTGATCGGGCGTGACGATCTGCTTGCCAAGCCGGGCAAGGCAGCGACTGGCGGCAGCGTGGTGGCTGCGCGCCTCAGTGTCGAACCGAAGGTCCTGGTCGAGACCGGCGGGCGGCAGGGGTACAATTGGTGGCGTAATATCCGACGAACGTGAAAATGCGCCAGCCGTCAAGGCAAAGCGCGCAGAGAGGAGGCCCACATGCATGTGCGCCAGATCTTGAACAGCAAGTCTCCCGAGATCGTCTCGGTTACACCCAACCACACGATGGTGGAGGTCCTGAGGTTGTTTCGAGAAAACAACATCGGCTTCGTTATCGTCGCCCGTTACCCGGGGGAATGCCTCGGAACGGTGTCTGAGCGGGACTGCTGCAATGCCGTCGCCAAATATGGCACCCAAGCACCCGCCATGCGCGTCAGCGAGATCATGAGCCAGCGTGTGGCGACCTGCTCCACAGACGATTTACTGCCTCTCGTGATGGCGATCATGACCGAGCGGCGGACGCGCCACGTTCTCGTCATGGAAGGCGACAACATCGCCGGCATCGTCAGCATCGGCGACGTGGTCAAGTACAGGCTCGAGGAAGCGATGCGCACGGAGCAGGATCTGCAGGATTACATCTGCGGGGTCAGCTATCATTGACAAGGCACGCCAGGGCTAGAGCGGATCATTGCTTATCGGAATCGGTGCGCGATTCCCATATGTGGAACGGCTCTGCGGTCAAGGTGTTCAATCGTTGATATTCCGAGGGCTGGTGCGCCCATATGTCCGGCCTTTTCGCGCAGCAATTGGGCTACTGGCCTTGATGACGTTCGCGACTGGAGTGACCTAAACAAATCAGCGAGCTCGAAGCACGTTGGGAATCACGGTCTTGATCCAATCCGGATGTCTTTCCTCGGGGTCATCATTGATCTTGCACCTTGGACTTCAGCTTGTCAGCGACGACAAGCGATCTGCACTCGGTCCTAGGCGGCCATTGCTTCGTTCGCCGTGCTGTGGAATTGCCCCCCTCTCACTAGAAGAGCCCAAACAATGCGCGCCATCTTGTTGGCCAGCGCAATGGCGGCGACCTTGTATGGCCTGCGCCTCAGCAACTCAGTCAGCCAAGCTGAGACCTTTGCGCCTCGACGTGCGTGCTGGATAACGGCGGACGCCCCCACAACCAAAAGAGATCGTAAGACCGGGTTTCCCATTTTTGAGATTCTTCCCAATCTGGTTTTCCCACCTGTGGAATTTGATTTCGGGGTCAGGCCTATCCAAGCCGCAAAATGACGCCCAGACTTGAAGGCCTTTGGGTCGGGTACAAATGCCGCGATGGAGCTGGCAGTGATTGGACCCACACCTGGAATTGAGGTCAGCCGGCTCAATGTCGCATCCTGTCGGCTTTCGCGGATCATGTGCTTCTCCAACTTTACGATCTCCGACGTGTAGGCCTCTATCTGATGGGTCAGGGGCAACAGGGCGATGCGGGCCAAGGGTGGCAAGCGGGCATCATCCTCGTCACGGACGATTGCGGCAAGGTCGTCGACCTTGCCCACACCTCTGGATATGGTAATGCCCAGCTCGGTAAGATGACCGCGCAAAGCGTTGATCGTTTGGGTGCGCTGTCGAACCAGCAGGTCCCGTGCCTTCAAGAGCATAGCCGTCGCTTGCTGGTCGACGGTCTTGAGCGGCACGAAACGCATCGACGGTCGGCCTACAGCTTCGCATATCGCCTCAGCGTCTGCCGCGTCATTCTTGCCTCTTTTGACATAGGGCTTCACGTAAGCAGGTGGGATCAACCGAACTTCATGTCCGAGAGCCTTGATCTCTCGTGCCCAGTAATGAGCGCCTCCGCATGCCTCCAATCCAACGACACACGACGGGATCTTCCTGAAGAACTTCAAAACCTCAGAGCGTCGAAGCTGCCTACGAAGGTTTGTCGTCCCTTCGTTGTCTACCCCATGCAACTGAAAGACTTGTTTGGCCGTGTCGAGACCGATTGTCGTGATCAAAGTCATAAGAACGCTCCAAGCTGTTTACCGAACAGGATGCTCGGCCTCTTTTCAGGATAGGGTGGGAGCAGCGCCGTTCCACAACATCAAATCAGCAGATTTGTGATTCATCATGGATGCTGGAATGGAGGCCAGCATCCATGACGCGACCCTATTCGAATGATCTTCGTGAGCGAGTCGTTGCAGCGGTTGTGGACGGTCAGAGCTGCCGGGTGGTGGCGGAGCGGTTCGACATAGCTGTCTCATCCGTGGTGAAGTGGTCGCAGCGTTATCGGACCACCGGTAGTGTGTCGCCCGGCAAGATGGGCGGCCTCGCCGACGTGTGCTAGAGCCGCACCGCGCCTTCATCGTCAAGCAGATCGAGCAGACATCACATCTGACGCTACATCGGCTGAAGGATGAGTTGGCCGCCCGCGGCGTGAGCGTCTCCCACAATGCCATCTGGCAGTTCATGCGCCGCGAGGGCTTGAGCTTTAAAAAAAACGCTGTTCGCCCTTGAGCAGGGCCGCGTCGACATTGCCCGGCGCAGAGCCCGCTGGAAAACCTGGCAAGAGCGCTTCGATCCGAAGCGGCTCGTCTTCATCGACGAGACCTGGATCCGCACCAACATGGCGCCGTTACGCGGGTGGGGGCCGAGGGGCAAAAGATTGCGCGGCTTTGCCCCGCATGGCCGCTGGCGCACCCTGACCTTCCTCGGCGCCCTACGCTGCGACAAGCTCACTGCTCCCTGCGTCTTCGACGGTCCCATTAATGGCGAATGCTTCCACGCCTATGTCCGCCAGCAGTTGATCCCGACCCTCAAACCTGGCGACATCGTCATCCTCGATAATCTCGGCTCTCACAAAGCCAAGGCCATCCGCGATGCCATCAGGGCCGTCGGCGCCAGGCTATGGTTCCTGCCGAAATATTCCCCCGACCTTAATCCGATCGAGCAAGCCTTCGCCAAGATCAAGCACTGGATGCGCCAGGCTCAAAAGCGAACCATCGAGGAAACGTGGCGCCATCTGGGCTTACTCGCCGACACCATAAAGCCAGAGGAATGCGCCAACTACTTCTCAAATGCCGGCTACGCTTCCGTCAAAACATGAAAGGCTCTAGAGGCGGCCACCGGTCCTGCCCTGGGCGTTGTCTTCGGGGCCAGGTGCGAGGACGGCGGCTGCGGTTCCATTGGCCACCCGCGCCTTTCGAACCTCCACCGGACACGGGTATTCGCCCCGCTGCATCAGGCTGTTGAGGCGCAACGCGCTGTAGTTTTCAGGAACGAACACAAGGTTCTTTGGAAAGCGCCTGTTGACCTTGAGCTTTGCAGTCAGCTCGCCCCGGGCTGAGCGAACGACAAGCTGATCGCCATCGGAAAGGTCCAACTCCTCGGCATCCTGTGCGCCCATCTCGACATAGGGGTCATCTGCGACCGTATTCAGGATTTCCGATCGTTCGGAAAGATATCCATTGTGGAACAGGCAGTTGCCGGTGACCAGCATGAGACGGGCGGATTGAGCGGAAGCAGGCGCCGGGGCGAAGAACCCGCCAGCCGGTGGCGCAAGTCCCCCTTTGGTGAACGCTCCGTCTGCGCCAAGGCCGTCCCAGTTCAAGCCCTCGTAAGCAGGAACCAGCCTGGCAATCTCGTCGAAAATCTCGCGTTGGATCGATGGTCGCAGTGAGTGGCCACGAAGTGCCGCGACGAAGTCGAAGATCGCCAGATTGCCGCGTGCCTCGCCGACGGGTTCATGGAACTTGCAGACCTTCTGGAGCCGGCCCTCATTGTTGGTGAAGGTCCCGGGCTCCTCGCCGTAACTCGCGGCCGGAAGCACCACCTCGGCCATGCCGACAGTCTCGGTGAGAAACGCATCCTGCACGATCAGGAGCTCGGCGGCACGAAGGGCCTGCTGTACGTACGCACGGTCGGGATAGGACCCAAGCGGGTCGCTTCCGGCAATATAGAGCGCGCCCATCTGCCCCTTGTCGCAGAGGCCGAGCATCCCGTCGAAATCCGAGCCGCGTTCGGACGGTATCTCAGTGCCCCAGCTCCGTTCGAGTGTTGTGTGTGTCTGATCGTCAGCGACCGGGCGCAGCCCCGGCAGTGTTGCCGGCAGCACGCCCATATCCCAGGCTCCAAGCTGGTTGGCGCGGTCGAAGAGAAACTGCATCGCCAGTCTTTTGCCAAGCAGGCGGACAAGCTGCATAAGGTTTGAGAGTTGCTGCAGTGTGTCACGTGCTGTCGACGACCTCAGGAGCTCGGCGCTGACAAGCAGTGTGACGCTCTGCGCGTTGAGCAATGCCCGCACCAGACGAGATACCTCATCGCCAATGGCCGCCGGCGATCCGCCGAGGTTCGCGGGAACGGCGCCCAGCAGGTTCGGATCAGCCGCTGCCATGAGCCCAACCACCACCCCAGCGAGACCTGGCCCCTCACCGCCCGGTGACACGCGAACGACCGCCCTGGCATCGGCGTCCAGACGGGATGGCCGGGCCGAAAGCATGAACAATCCGGTCTGTCGCCGCCGCGCAGCGTCCCGCAGGAGGTATTCGGTGACCGGGTTTTCCTCGGTCGGGTTACCACCGATGACAAGCACGCAATCGTTGCCGATCACGTCCGTCAGCGGCGCGCGGCTGTAGTGGCCGGTGACCAACGCACCGAGCGGATCGTAGGGTGTCGACCAGCGCGAGGAGCAGTCCATGTTGTTGGTCCGGAAGACCGTGCGCATCATTTTCTGGAATTGATAAAGCGTCTCGTTTGGAAGGCGTGGCGAGGCAAGCCCGCCTGCGGCCTTTCCTTCCACCGCCGAAAGGCGCCGTTTCAGGTGGTCCCCGGCCTCTTCCCAGGAAACTGCGACAAGGGCGCCATCACGGCGGACCATCGGTCGCCTGATCCTCTCCGGGCTTGTGACGAAATCGAGGCCAAAGCGCCCGCGCACGCAGAGCGTTTCGCGGTTGACCCCCTGGTCCCATTTTGAGCGCACGCGCATGAACTCGCCCTTGCGCGTGCCAACTGTCAGCTGGCAGCCGGTACCGCAATGCGGGCAGATGGTGTCGGTTTCGGCCAGATCCCAGGGCCGCGCTTTGTAACGATAGGGGAAGCTCATCAGCGCACCGACCGGGCAGACTTCGATGCAATTGCCGCATTGGTCGCAGCTCGCGAGACTGCCCTCAAACCCGGTTACGGCAGTATCCATGCCTTTCTCGACCGTCCCCAAGGCGACCGCGCCGACCACCTCCTCGCACATCCGCACGCACCGCTGGCACTGGATACAGCGATTGACATTCATGATGACGACGGGGCTCAGACGGATATCTTCGGAATGGAACACGCGTTTGGCATCGCGGAAACGGCTTTCGCGTGGCCCATAGGCCATCACCTGGTTCTGCAGTTCACACTCGCCGCCCTTGTCGCAGATGGGGCAGTCGAGGGGGTGATTGGCGAGCAGCATGTCGAGCATGGACGAACGTGTTTCGTCAATCAGCGGCGTGTTCGTTCGCACGACCATGCCGTCTGTGACCGCGGTGGCGCAGGACGGCTGCAGCTTGCGCTGTCCTTCGATTTCAATCAGGCACATCCGGCACGAGGCCAGTGGCGGCAGCCGCTTCATATAGCAGAAAGTCGGAATGTCGATGCCCAGACGCTGAGCCGCCTGCAGAACCGTAGACCCGGCCTCCACGTCCAGTGTCTGGTCATTGATCGTGACGCGAACCATGGCTTCCTCGCGGTCTTCTTCCGATGCACCCTAGTGGTACGGGCACCTGTGCTCCTTGATATGGACGGCGAACTCGTCGCGAAAATGCTTGAGCGCAGCCCGCAGTCCCATCGCCGCGCCGTCACCCAGCGCGCAGAACGTATTTCCGAAAATGCCTTTGCACAGGGCGTCGAGCTGCTCCAGATCACCGGGCTCACCTTGGCCCGCCTCGACCCGGCGCAGTACCTTCACCGCCCAGTCCAGCCCTTCGCGGCATGGGGTGCATTTGCCGCAGGATTCGTGATGGAAGAACTCGACGATCCGTGTGGCGACCTTGACCATGCAGGTCGCATCATCGATCACGATCACGCCGGCCGAGCCGAGCATCGAGCCGGCGGCAGCAAGCGAGTCAAAATCCATCCCCACGTCAAGCCCGCTCTCCGGTATGACCGGCGCCGAGACCCCGCCCGGGATCACCGCCTTGATCCTGCGTCCCGGCAACGGGCCGCCGGCGTGGCTCTCGACGAGTTCCCGCAGCGGTATGCCCATCGGCAACTCATAGAGACCGGGTTTCAACACCTGTCCGCTGACGCAATAGAGCTTCGGGCCGGGGCTCTTGTCCGGTCCGATCTCCCGAAACCACCTCGAGCCACGCATCACGATATGCGGCACGCAGGCAAGCGTCTCGACATTGTTGATCACCGTGGGGCTGGCATATAGCCCCTCGACTGCCGGAAACGGCGGTTTCAGGCGGGGCTGGGCGCGTTTACCCTCGAGCGAGTCGAGCATCGCAGTCTCCTCGCCGCAAATATAGGCGCCAGCACCGCAATGGATATGCACGGTGAAATCGAAATCGGTGCCCAGGATTTTCCGCCCGAGGTAGCCTTTATCGTGGGCCTCGGCGATCGCCTGCTCCAGGCGACGGATCGCTGTCACATACTCTCCGCGAACATAGACATAAGCGGTCTTGGCGCCAATTGCGTATGCGCTCACCGCCAACCCCTCCACGAGCTGGTGTGGGTCGCGCTCCATGATGATGCGGTCCTTGAAGGTACCGGGCTCGCCCTCGTCGGCGTTGCAGCAGAGATATTTCGGCTTGCCGGTTTGCTTCGGGACGAAGCTCCACTTCATCCCCGTCGGGAAACCGGCACCGCCTCGACCTCGCAGGTTTGCCTCTTTGACGAGGTCGATGACCTCGTCGGGGGCGTGCTCGCGCAGCGCCTTCTTCAGCGCCTGGTAGCCGCCGCCGGCTTCATAGGTCGACAACAAATGACCATCCTGGACGTTTATGTTCTTGAGGAGAACCGGCTCGAACATGGCTTTACTCTCCCGGCGGCCGCGCCGAAGCGGGCTCAATGCCTGCCGCTCGCGACACTCCTGCCCGTAGACTGTCGAGCAGTTGATTCACCCGCGCGTCATCCAGCCTGCCATGGTAGTCGTCGCCAACCTGCATCACTGGAGCCATCTCGCAGGCCCCGAGGCATTCCACGGTCGAAAGCGTGAACAGCCCGTCCGGGGTCGTTTCTCCCTTTTTGATCTGCAGCACCGTTTCAAGATGTTTCAGCAGGTTCTCCGAGCCGCAAAGCATGCAGGAAACATTGTCACAGAGCTGCAGGTGGAACTGGCCAATCGGTTCGGTATGGAAGAGCGTGTAAAAGGTCGCCAGCTCGTAAACCCAGATCCGCTCGACGCCGAGGATGTCGGCGACCTCCTCGAGCACGGGGCCTGGCAGATAACCATGTTCTTTCTGCGCGATCAGAAGCGCGGGCATTATCGCTGAGCGCTGGTTCGGATACCGCGCTGCCGCTGCTTCTATTTTTTCGCGCATGCTCATTGCATCCAGATCTCCAGTTATTTGTCCACCTCCGCCATTACCGGGTCGAGGCTACCCAACACGGCTATCATGTCGGCCAGGTAGTGTGCGTTGGTCACCCCGAAGAGCCCCTGCAGATTGACGAAGGACGGGGCGCGCACTTTCATGCGGAACGGTTTCGGCGACCCATCGCTGATAATGTAGAAGCCCAATTCACCCTTTGGCGCCTCGATCGCCGAATAGACCTCGCCCTTGGGTACGTCAAAGCCGTAGGCCGACAGGTCGAAATGCTGGATCAGGGCCTCCATCGAACAATGCACGCGTTCCTTGTCCACGGGGAACGCGATCGTCGGCATGTCGATCTGGAAAGGTCCGTCCGGCATCTGCTCGAGGCATTGTTCGATGATCGCGATGCTTTCGCGCATCTCGTCGACGCGGCACCGCCAGCGCGCATAGCAATCGCCCTCGTTGCGGGTGATGACGTTGAAGGCGAGCCTTTCATAAATTTCGTAGGGCTCGTCCCGGCGGATATCCCAGTCGACACCTGAGGCCCGCAGGTTCGGGCCACTCAGACCAAGATCGACCGCATCTCCGCCGGAGATCACGCCGATCCCCTTCGTGCGCTTGAGAAAGACCCTGTTATCTTCGAGCAATCGCTCATAGTCGCGGATCCGGTTCGGGAAGATGTCGCAGAACTCCCTGATCTTGGGCAGGAAGCCGTCGGGCAGATCCTCGCGCACTCCGCCAACCCTGCAAAAGGACGTGTGCATGCGCGCACCGGTAATCATCTCCAGCAAGTCCATGATCATTTCGCGCTCACGCATGACGTAGAGCAGCGCAGTCATTGCACCGAGATCCATTGGCAGCGCACCCGTGATCAGGAGATGACCGGAAATCCTTGCCAGTTCGGCCATCATCACGCGGATATACTGAGCGCGGATCGGCGCTTCGATGCCGAGGAGCTTCTCCACCGCCAGCGCGAAGGCCAGGTTGTTCGACGGCGGACAGAGATAGTCGAGCCGGTCCGTCAGCGGGAAAATCTGGGTGTAGGTGAAGCTCTCGGCGAGCTTTTCCGTGCCGCGATGGAGGTAGCCGATATGCGGGTCCACGCGCTCGACATACTCGCCGTCCAGTTCGAGAACGAGCCGGAGCACCCCGTGAGTGCTGGGGTGCTGCGGGCCGAGATTGAGAAGCACTTCCTTGGTGTGGATCGTTTCGCCTTGCGGCCTGCTGAGCTCGGTGACTTCGGTCATCTCAACTCTCCGGCGTAGAACGGCCTCCTTATGGGATGTCCCTGGTGGCAATGTCCGGCTGCGTCGGCGGCGGACCTTCGGCACCGAAGGGATTCAGTTTGTCCTTGTAGCCCCTCAAGGGGAAATCCTTGCGCTGGGGAAAGCCCTCGAAGCCTTCCCACATGTAGATCCGGCGCAGATCGGGATGGCCCTCGAACTTGATGCCGTACATGTCCCAGGCTTCGCGCTCATGCCAATTGGCCGTCCGCCAGATGCCCGTCACCGAAGGGACGCTTGGCGGATCACCAAGGCGGCACTTGATGCGCACGCGCCATTTGTTCTCCAGCGAATAGAGGTGGTACACGGCCTCATAGCGTGGCAGCTCGGGGTAATGATCGACGCCACAGATATCGGACAGGAAATTGAACTGCAGCGCCGGGTGCTGTTTCAGAAATCGGCAGAACTCAACGATCATTTCCGGTGGAACGGCAAAGGCATGAACGCCGTGCCTGGCGCCGAGATCCTCGATTGCGGCGTTGAAATGTTCCATGACCGGAGCGGGATTGAAAGACGACTTGACGCTCATGAGGCTGCAATCCGATCGAGAGGCGTCCCGGCAAGCGCGCGGGATTTCTTGATCTTCTCCTGAAGCAGCAGGAAGCCGTGCATCAGCGCCTCGGGTCGAGGCGGGCAGCCGGGGACATGCACGTCCACCGGCACGAAGGTTTCCGATCCCTGCACCACCGCATAGGTATTGTAGACCCCGCCCGAGATCGCGCAGGTGCCCATCGCGATCACCCAGCGCGGCTCCGGCATCTGGTCATAAAGCCGGCGCACGACGGGAGCGAATTTCCGGGTCACGGTACCGGCGATGATCATCACGTCGGATTGGCGCGGCGAAGGCCGGAACACCACGCCGAAACGGTCGAGGTCGTAACGCGCGCATCCTGCCGAGATCATCTCGATGGCGCAGCAGGCAATGCCGAAGGTCTCTGGCCACAGCGCCGAGCGTCGGCTCCAGCCGATGATGCTGTCGGCAGTCGTGAACAGCACGCTGTCGCGGATCGCATCGCCTACGCCTCCCATTCCAGCGCTCCCTTCAGCCAGGCGTAGGCGAAACCCACGATCAGCAGCAACATGAAGACGAACATCTCGACATAGCCGACCAGACCGATGTCCTTCAGGACGACGGCCCAGGGAAAGAGAAACATCGTTTCGACGTCGAAGACCACCAGCAGGATCGCCAGCATGAAGAACTGCACCCTGAAACGGCCGCCGGCGGCCTCGCCGGCCGGGTCCATGCCGCATTCATAGGCCACGTTCTTTGCAGGATAGGGATTGGATGGCCGCAGCAGTGACGAGACAAAAAGCGTTGCTCCCGTCACCAGAGCAACTCCGGCGACCATGACGAGGACTGGCAGGAATTCCATTGCAGTCATAGCCATATCGCATTGCTGCGGTCGCCCAGGGAGCGACTTTGGCAATCCTTTCTAGAATTGTCAGTGTATTCCGTCGGGTGGATCATTGCAAATTCAATAGATCAGCCGCCAAATACCGAGTGCTGGGCAAGCCTCAGAAACCATGCCGGAAACAGCCCAATTCCGATGGTGCCGGCGGCGGTAAAAGCAAGCGTGGCGCGCAACAAGGGAGACAGTGCGGGGGCGAACGCCCTTTTGGGTTCGCGCATGTAGATCAGCATGGCGATGCGGATATAGAAATAGGCCGCCACGACACTGAGCAGTACTGCGGTCACCGCCAGCATGACGAACCCTTGCTCGACCAGCGCGACAAGCACGTAGAACTTGGCGAAGAATCCGGCCGTCGGTGGAAGGCCGGCCAGTGAAAACAGATAGAGTAGCATCAATAGCGCCAGCCCGGGATGCGACGTGGAAAGACCGGCATAGTCATCGATAGTTTCGCCCGAGAAATCGCCGTTACGCATCATGATGATGGTCCCGAAAATACCGAGATTCATGAACGAGTAGATCAGCAGGTAGAGCATCACGCTGGCGATCCCATCTGCGCCGCCGGCCACCACGCCGAATAGGGCGAAGCCGGCATGGGCAATACTGGAATAGGCGAGCAGGCGCTTGAAATTATCCTGCACCAGCGCTGAGAAACTGCCGAGCGCCATCGTCGCGACAGCGATGACAGCGACGATGATCCAGGCATTTGAGGCTGCGACCAGCGGGTTGAGAAACACACGCAGAATCACGGCAAAACCCGCCGCTTTTGGTCCGACAGACATGAAGGCGGTGATGGTTGTCGGCGCTCCTTCATAGGCGTCCGGCAACCACATGTGGAACGGAACCGCGCCGACCTTGAAGACCAGCCCCGCGACAATGAAGACGACAGCAAGCAACAATCCGGTATCGGGCCGGGCACCGGTCACAGCCGCAGCGATCCCATCCAGTTGCGTCGTGCCGGTCAGCCCGTAGACCAGCGAGACGCCATAAAGGAAAATCCCGGTCGAGGCCGAGCCAAGGATCACATATTTCAGCGCTGCTTCGTTCGACCGCCGTTCTTTGCGCAGGAAGCCGGTCAGAACATAGGTGCAAAGCGCCATCAGTTCGAGCCCGACATAGATCGACAGGAGATCGATCGCCGAGGCCATGATCATCATTCCTGAAAGCGCAAGGAGCAACAGGACATGATATTCGCTGTTCCCGATGCCTTCGATCTCCGCATATTTTCTGGAAAGGAGGAGTGTCAGAATGGTGGCCAGATAAAAGACCATCTTGAAAAAGACCGAAAAACGGTCGGCGATGAACATGCCCGTGTAAGCGGGACGCAGCTCTCCGGCGAGCATGATCGTCAGGACAGCGGCCGTCAGTACCACCGCGACCGATGCCGAAAGAAGGAATTGCTCCTGCCCTTTCCGGACAAGCTGTCCGAGGATGAGGAGGATGCAGGCCCCCGTGACGACCACGATTTCGGGCAGGCTTGCTACAATCGACTGCAAGAGCGCGGCAGCAGTCATTGGACACTCCCCTCACCCTGCACATGTAGCATGAGTTGCTTCACCGAGGCGTCGATGATGCCGAGAAAGGGCTTTGGATAAAAGCCGACCCAGAGCACGAAGAGCGCCAGCGGCAGGATCGCCGCCATCTCGCGGGCGTTGAGATCGCGTATCTTGAATTTCGCACCGACGTTTGCCGGACCGAGCGCAACTTTCCCATACATGCCGAGCAGGTAGGCCGCGCCCAGCAAGGCGCCAAAGACGGCTGCCGCACCGACAACAAGGTTGGCCGCAAAGCCACCTGACAGCACGAGCAGTTCGCCCACGAAGGAATTTGTTCCCGGGAGCGCCATCGACGACAGCGTGAACAGCAGGAAAAACGCGGTATAGACAGGCGCTGCCTTCATCAACCCGCCATAATCCGCGATGCTGCGCGTATGTGTCCGCTCGTAGATCAGGCCGACGAAAAGGAACAGCGCGCCCGTCGTTACGCCGTGATTGAACATCTGGAGGATGGCGCCCTCGAGCCCGCGCAGGTTCAGCGTAAAGATTCCCAGTGTCACGAAGCCCATGTGACTGATGCTTGAATAGGCGACCAGTTTCTTGAGATCATCCTGCGCCAGCGCAAGCAGCCCGCCGTAGACGATCGCAAGGGCCGAAAGCGCCAGCATCAGCGTGGAATAATAGGCCGACGCTTCCGGTAGCATTGGCAAAGAGAACCTGAGGAAACCGTAGGCGCCCATCTTCAGGAGCACGCCGGCAAGGATGATGCTGCCTGCCGTCGGGGCCTGGACATGGGCGTCCGGCAGCCAGGTGTGGAGCGGAACCATGGGTACCTTGACTGCAAAGGCGACCAGGAAGGCGAAGAACAGCCACGACTGGATCCGGAACGGCAAATCCTGCGCTGTCAGCGCGAGGATGTCGAAGGTCTCGCCGCCATTGAAATAAAGCACGATGACGCCGATCAGGAAGAGGACGCTGCCGGCCAAGGTGTAGAGGAAGAACTTGAATGCCGCATAGACCCGGCCCTCGCCACCCCAGACGCCGATGATCAGGTACATCGGGATCAGCATCGCTTCCCAAAAGACATAGAACAGGAACAGGTCGAGCGCGCAGAACACTCCGAGCATCAGCGCCTGCATGGCTAGCAGGCTGACCATGAAGGCTTTCACCCTCCGGTCAATCGCGACCCACGAGGCGAGCACGCAGATCGCGCCAAGGAGCGCGCTCAGGAATACGAAAAGCGCACTGATCCCGTCCACGCCCAGCGCATAGCTGATCCCAAGCGCGGGCACCCAGAGGTTTCTTTCGGTGAACTGCATCGCGTGCGTCGTGGTGTCAAAACTCGCAAGCATGATGATGCAGAGGACGAGATCGAGGATGGCGATGCCCAGCGCTGTCCATCTGATGGCATCTTCGCTGCGCAGAAGCATCAGCACCCCTGCCCCGATGGCGGGCGTGAATACGATGAGGCTGAGCAGCGGCAACCCCATGAACGCCCCCTATCGCCACGCCACGGCGAGAACGACGGTGGCTGCGATCACACCGACAATCATCGCCAGTGCGTAATGGGTCACGACGCCCGTCTGGAGCCGCCGCAGCGCCCCGCCACCGCGCAGGATCGAGTGGGCGACCCCGTTCACGACGCCGTCCACGGCGACGATATCGATCCGCAGTCCTGCCCGCGCCGCGCGATTGAGGAGGGGCAGGGCTGCTGTCTCAGATGCGTTGCTCACCGCCTGCTCGTAGCGCGCGAGCGGCTTTTCGGCGAACCACATGAATGCCCGCGCGCCCTTGCGATAGAACCAGTCGGTGTCGAGGCTGATCGTATTCTCGGGGTCGAGCGCCCTGAGGAACAGTACAAAACCCAGGGCGGTAAACATCAGTATGCCGAGGCTCTCGGTGACATGGGAGCCCGTATAGGGTTCGAAATCGACCGGGTATGGCAGGAGCGCGTAGAGCGGCTGCGGAAAAACCCCGATCGCGATGCAGAGCGCCGCCGCCATGGCCATTGCCACCAGCATGTTTGCTGGCGGCTCCCGCGCCTGAAGCTTTCTGTCCGTACCGAAAAACATGTAATAGGGAAGCTTGAGCCCGGTGTGCAGGAAAGTGCCGGAGGACGCCATGGTCAGGGCCAGCACCACGAGCGCCCGATGATCCTCGCCCGCAGCGGCAATCACCATCGACTTGGTCACGAAGCCCGAGAAGAATGGAAATGCCGAGATCGCGAAAGCACCGATCATGTAGAGGGCAACGGTTACCGGCATGCTCTTGTAGAGCCCGCCGAGTTCGGTCAGCTTGCGCCTGCCCGTAACATAGATCACCGCCCCGGCGCCCATGAACAGTAGGGACTTGTAGAGGATGTGCGCGAAGGCATGACTTGTGGCCCCGTTAACCGCCATCTCGGTTCCGATCCCGATGCCGGCCACCATGTAGCCCACTTGACTGACGATGTGATAGGCCAGGAGACGCCGGCAGTCGTTTTCCAAGACCGCATAGACGACGCCGTAAAGCGCCATCGCGGTGCCAAGCCAGACAAGAAGCTCGGTTCCTGGAAAGGCACGCGCGAGCACATAGACCGCGGTCTTCGTGGTGAAGGCGCTCATGAACACCGCGCCCGTTACGGTCGCCTCGGGATAGGCGTCTGTCAGCCAGGCGTTGAGCGGTGGTACGGCAGCGTTGAGCAGGAACCCTGCAAGGATCAGGTAAGTGCCGGTGCCCATTTCCCCGATCGGTCCGAAGAGGAGCGATCCTGTTGAATGTCCATGGAGAATGATACCGCCAAGCAGGACGACGCCCCCCGTGACATGGACCATGAGGTACCGGAAACCGGCGCCGGTGGCTCGCTGCCCCCCCTGTGCGAAGACCAGATAGGCCGAAGCAAACGCCATGATTTCCCAGAACAGGTAGAGGGTCAGGTAGTCGCCGGCGAACACCACGCCAAGCGAGCTTCCGACGTAGACGAACGCCGCGACGTGCTGGCCGGGGTGAGGCAGGTGCAGGGCGTAGACCGTTCCGATCAGGGCCATGATCGCAAAAACCGTGGCGAAGACCATGCTGAGCTTGTCGACCCTGGCAATCAGGATGTCCTGCCCCAGGAACTGCGTCGCCCCATAGCTGCCCGGCTGCATTGTGACCACTGCAAGCAGGCCCAGCAGCGGGACCAGCACCAGATAGATCCTGCGAATCGGATCCTTAAGGAAAGGGATCGGCACGGCACCAAGAACGAACAGCAGGGCGGGATGGGCGAAGTCAATCATAATAGTCCTCGCGCCGCATGAGCCCACCCTGATGGCCGAGGAACTTGGAAACGAAGATCAGCAGTACACAGGATACGAATCCGTAGACGGCCGACCAGCCCGGCAGGCGGTCCCAGAGGTATTCTGCGTGTTCGCGCGGGACCAGAAAGTCCGCGATGACGATCAGAACAAGCGCAAGGTAGAACAGCCGGCGTCGCTGGCTGGCATATCTCTCCTCGCCAAAGAAATCGACCACACGCTTGATCATCTGACAACTCCTTCCGCCAGAGCGAGGAAATAGTTGGGAAAGACACCCATCGAGACAGACAGGATCGCGGTTGCGACCAACGGGATCGTCATCATCGGAATTTCCCGGACCGTTTCCGGGCTCCCCTCCGCCTCCGTCCTGAAGAAGGCGAGATAGGTCACTGGCAGGAAATAGGCGGCGTTCAGAACCGAACTCACCAAAAGCACGATCAGGAAGGCAACATCTCCCGCCTGCATAGAGCCCAGCGTCAGATACCATTTGCTGACGAAACCCGCGGTCGGGGGCACCCCGATCATGCTCAGCGAGCCGACGAAGAACGCCCCCATCGTCCAGGGCAACCGGCGGCCGATCCCGGCCATGTCGCTGATGTTGCGCTTCCCCGACGCGCAATAGATCGACCCGGCGCAGAAAAACAGGGTGATCTTGGAAAAGGCGTGCGCCGCAATATGGATGATGCCGCCGACCATGGCGACCGGCGACAGCAGAACCGCGCCGAGCACGATATAGGAGAGCTGGCTGACCGTCGAATAGGCGAGCCTCGCCTTCAGGTCGTCCCGCGTGAGCGCGTAGACAGACGCCATAAGGATCGTGAACGAGACCAGATACGCCGTGGCGATGCCAAGATGCAGACTGCCCATCAGCCCGGTGCCGAAGACATGAAAAACCACCCGCAATACGCAAAAGACGCCCATCTTGACGACGGCCACGGCATGCAGGAGCGCGCTGACAGGTGTCGGCGCCACCATCGCGGCTGGCAGCCAGGCGTGCATCGGCATCACCGCAGCCTTGGCGAAGCCGAAGAGATAGCAGAAGTAGACCACCGTCAGCAGCGCTGCAGTAGCATTAACCCCCGAAAGCAGACCACCCTCCACAAAGTCGAGCGATCCCGCAATCGAGTAGGTCAACGCCAGAGCGGCCAGAAGTGCGCTCTTCGATGCACCCATCAGGTAGACGAGGTATTTGCGGCTGCCCGTCCATGCCGCTTCGTCCTCGTGGTGATAGACGAGCGGGTAGGTAACGAGGCTGAGCACCTCGTAAAAGATCACCAGTGTGAACAGATTGGCCGCGAAGGCGCCGCCGGCGGCGGCCGCAAGGCTGCTGGCAAAGCAGGCGAAGAACCGGGTCTGCGCGTGCTCCTTCAAATGTCGCATGTAGCCGATGGAATAGATCGCCGCCGCGATCCATAGCAGCGATGAGACGGTGGCAAACACCATGCCGAGCGCGTCGACCCGGAAGGCAAAGTCAATCCCCGGCAGGACCTCGAACAGGCGCAAGTCGATTGTCCCGCCGGAAAGCACTGTTGGCGCCATCGAGGCGACAGTCGTAAACATGGCGACCGCGGCAATCGGCGAGACGGCGTCGCGGAGTTTCTCGCGGTTGTTCAAAAGGAGAATCGCAAGGGCCGCCAGACCTGGTATGGCGATGGCAAGCAGCGGCCGGATCGATGTCACCGGGTCCAAACCGCTATCCTTTCATCATCGTCACATCGTCGACCTTGAGAGTGGATTTGTTCCTCACAAAGGCGACCAGGATGCCAAGGGCGACTGCAACTTCCGCCGCGGTGATCGCGATGACGAAGATCGCGAAAACCTGGCCGCGGAAATCGCCATGCTGGCGCCCAAATGCGATGAAGTTGATGTTGACCGAGTTGAGCAGCAGCTCCAGCGACATCAGCACGACCAGGATATTGCGTCTCAGCAAGACGCCGGCCGCCCCAATCACGAAGACGACCACTCCGAGCAGGATGAACCAGGAGAGCGGAACCATTATCGCTCGTCCTTTCTCGCCAGCACGATGGCGCCGACCAGGGCGGCCAGCAGGATGACGGAGGCTGTTTCAAACGGCAGCAGATAGTCGGCGAAAAGCGCCGTGCTAAGTTGCCTGACCGTGTCGTTGCTTGATATTGCGGGGGGCAACGCAACCGAAAAGCGGCTGCTCCAGAGCACCAACGCAAGCATCTCGATCCCAAGCATGACCAGCAGCACAAGAGCGGGCAGGTTGGGGCCCGGCAAGAACCGCTGCAACACGGCTTCGCGTACATCGATCATCATGATCACGAACAGGAAGAGGACCATGATCGCGCCGACATAGACGAATATCTGGATGACGGCGGGCAGTGGTGCGTCAAGCAGGATGAAGATTGCCGAGATCTGCAGGAAGCAGGCCATCAACGCCAATGCGCTATGAACGGGATTGCGCGCCACGACCACAATGAGGGCCGCAATCACGCACACCGTCGCGAACAGAAGAAAAAACCCCTGACCCATCGACGCGACCCTCCCACGCAAACCGTCATCCAGCGCGAGATGGCCGGATTTGAGATAGTTGCGCACCTCAGGTGCATTTATAAATTGTGCCCTAGTCTCGGATCTTTCACAAGATTATTGTCATGGTGGCAGAAAGCCCGGGCCAACCCGCGTAGGGCGAACAATGCTCAAGAGAACCACTGGCCGGGGACTCACCGGTTCCGTCCCCGGCGCGCTCTGCGTCGCTGCGACGCGCCAGAAAACTCCATCTTGCCGCTGGCTCAAAGCCGAAAGCACATCATTGGAACTGGTCAAGCGCGGGTGAGCTTCGCGCAACCCATATCTGAGGCTTGACGAACGCGATATTGGTTGCACTCCAGCAAGCCTCTGGACAGCACTCGATGTGCTACAGATCCTGCTTGATCACGCCGTGATCTGGGTGTGCGTTTGCACCGCCCGACAGCAGCGTCGCGATCCACTTTCCAGATGGCGTGCCTGCGCAATAGACGATGAAGGCGATCAGAATAGGCACGCCGATGAAGGCACCGGAGATGCCCCACATGAAGCTCCAGAAGAAGACTGCGAAAATGACGGCGAAGGGGGATATTGCCAGCGACGCGCCGGTAAGGCGCGGCTCCAGATAGCTCCCGATGATGAACTGGATCACGTTGAGACTTGCGAAAATCAAGACCACGGACTGCCATTTCTCGAATTGGGCAATGGCAAACAGCGTTGGGAGCGCGGTTGCGACAAACGGTCCGAGGAAGGGGATGTAGTTGAGCGCGAATGCGATCGCGCCCCAAGCGGTGGCAAGTTCAAGTCCCGCACCCAGCGCAAACAGCCAGACCACCAGTCCGGTCAGGATACTGGCAAACGTCCGCACGGTCATGAAGCGACGCAGCTTGGCACCAATCACGCGATTGGCAGTCAGGATACGCATTCCGTGAGGTTGTGCGGCGGGAGCGACAAGGCGTTTGTTAAAGTCTTCGACCTCGAGGAGGCCGAGCATGACGAAGATGAAGACCAGCAGCGCGAAGCCGGCGAAGCTGTTCAAGCGGCCGGCCATCCCCTGCACGAAACCAACCAACCAGGCAACATCGAAACGGTCGGCCAAGGGACCAGCGACCGCAAGGCCCCGCTCCTCCAGCCAACTTGTCCAGTCGACGTAGACCGCCTGGAAACGGTCAGCATTGACGAACAGCCATTGCGCGAGCTTGCCAAACCCCCAAGCTACCGCAGACCCGATCGCGACGATAACGGTCATTGTGACGATCAGCGTTATCAGGAGGGCGACGAGCTTGGGAAGCCAGCGCTGCAGGGCGGCCTGGCATGGCCAGACCAGGGCTATGACAAAGAGCGAAAAGATCAGGGGCGCAAAGATCGATTGGGCGACATAAAGCAAAGCAAGCACCAAAATACCGGTTGCTATCGAACCGATCATGCGACCACCGCCCGCTTCCTGCATGCTCGCCCCTTGAATAGTGATAGAGTTTCCGGATACCGCCCGATGATAGCGGAGCTCGACGGCAAATTGAATACTTCGCGCAGGACTGGAATTTATCTACCGCAACTGCTGCGGATAGCTTAGAACAATGACGTGCTTCGGCTCATGCATGTTGCCACAGGAGCGACCGGACCGCTTGTCTTTGTTGTTGACCCTATTGATTAGCTTGGCAGAAGATTAGGTCGAGCCCGTGTCCTCAATCCGTTTGTCGGTCATTGTTGTCATCCTGTTGGCTCTCGTCGGTTGTGGCGGACCGCGTGCGGTCCTTGGCCTCCCGGTCGCATCATCATCAGGCGCAGAACCGCGAGCCATCGTTCCGATCTATGTCGCGACCAACCGCGCCCGATCCAATAATCTCTCCCTGCCATACTCGGCTGAGCGGTCGAAAACATTGAATTTTGCAGAAATCGACGTTGGGATTCCGCAAAACCATGTCGCCGGCCGCGTCGAGAAAAGTGGCAGGACCCCCGATCCGAGAAGACACTTTTCGGCAAGGACCTATCAACCAATTGCCGGGCGAGAGGACTTCATCCGACGGCTGAATGCGGCGCTGGCGCAGAAGGCGCCTGAAAACCGTGAGATCTTCATCTTCGTCCACGGTTACAACAACAACTTCGCCGACAGCGTCTTTCGAAACGCCCAGATCAGCTACGACTTCGATGTCAAGTCGGTCTCGTTGCATTACGCCTGGCCGTCAGGCGCGTCGGTTCCGCTTTACGTCTTTGATCGTGACAGCGCCCTTGTTGGCCGGCGGGGCCTTGCCGAAACAATCGAGATCGCAGCCGAAACCAATGCGAAGAGAATAATCCTGGTCGGTCATTCCATGGGCGCCTATGTCGTCACCGAGGCCCTGCGCGATCTCGCCCTCAGAGGGCGCACCAGTGCATTGAAGCGGCTGGGTGGCGTGGTACTTGCTGCGCCCGATATCGATGTCGACGTGTTCCTCAGCCAGCTTGACGACATTGGCGACATACCGAGGCCGTTTACAATCATCGTCTCGCGCCGTGATCGCGCGCTCGGGTTTTCCCGGCGATTGGCAGGCGGCCGTCCGCGCGTCGGCAGTGGCTCCGAGCTCGCCGTCCTTCAGGCGAGAGAGATCGCGGTCATCGATGTCTCTGCTGTTGATGGCGGTACACACAGCGTCTTTGCGAGTTCACCGACGCTGATGGACATGGTCAACAACGATACTTTGATGCGTGGTCTTATCAGAGATGACGAGCCCCCCGCCGGCCAGACAATCCTTGCCGACGGAGCATCGGTGATCGAAGGCGCTGCATCGCTGATCGTTTTTCTGCCAAGCCGCATTCTGGGCGGGATCAACCAGGCAGCCGCCAGCCAATAGCCATCGTCCCGGATTGCCGGCGCGATACGCTTGGCCCCAGGTTCGCTTGCTTCAGTAACTGCAGGGCCGATCGTTGCCAAATCCGCCACTGCACGCTGGCCGCAGCGCAAAGTCGGCATTGTGAGCGCCATAGCCGACTGACCCCGTCGTTCTGGGAACCTCCGAGCTCGTCGAACACGCCGTTGCGACGCCCGCGACGGCAAGCACTATTCCCAGGCACATCATTTTTCGAAGCGTTTTCATTGCATCCACCCCTGCGTAGCCTGCCACCAGTTGTGACAGAAACTAGTTCGCGGTGGGATCGGGGAAACGGCACGTCAGATCAACACTTCGGCATCGAACGCTGTGGCGTCTTTCTGCAGTCGTAAGGCCGCCCTTCACCAGTTTGGCACGGCGTATGCATGACCCTTGCCGGGGTTCCTTTGTCAGGAGGGAAAATGACGGCTTTGGTTACCGATATCGTCAGCGCCACTGGTCAGCTTGAAGCAGCGATTCTCGATGCGACCACTGCAGATCCGGACGTACTGGTCTGCTCCAAGTCCATGAGAGAGAAAGCAAAATTTCTCCCGCAGGTTTTGGTGGAGCACTACCCGGAACTCTTCTGGATCGAGAGCGAGCTGCGCGGCGTATTCGAAGCCTGCTCTGATGCTATTGATCGCAAATCAGTCAATCCGTTGGTCGCAAAAGCGGCAATCTCGATCGCGGAGGAATACCGGCAGGTTATCGATGAGGTGAGGCGAAACAACTGACGGCTCACGAGAGCCGGCATCAGTTCGGATTGCCTGTCACAATCGCGTCCAGATAAGCGAGACGCAGATCACCTTCATCGTGCAGCCGCGCATACGCACGGTGTCGCCGCTCAGGGTCAGTACGCCAGTGAATGTCTTCTTGCTCTCGGGCTCGACGATGCTGCCGGTGAAATTGCCGTTGCTGCCTTTGAACGAGCCTATGCGCCTTCCCGCATTATTCCCGGTTTTCATAGTAATGCAGTAGCCTTGGGCGCATTCGTCGATGGTCGCGGTGGTGCCGACTTGCGTCTTCCAGTTACCCACAACAGGCTCTTGAGCCAGAGCGGTGAAGGTCACGAGCGCCATTGGCGCGGTGATCAGTGCCAGCCTTAGTAGCATGGTTTGCTCCCCTTCTTTGGCAATCAGGGTGAGGCCGTGGGAGGCCTAAAGCGTTCTACTATACGCCCCGATGGCGCTCGGCTCCAGCGCTGCGTGCTCCCCATGCTGTCTCGGCAGGTCATGCGCCCGGGACTGGTGTCAGGCAGACCCGGGCGATTGTTGCTGTCGGCTCAGCCTTCCAGCCACCTCACCTGTTCTGGTGTGAGCTTGATGTCGAGCGCCGAGAGGCTGTCTTCCAGTTCGGCGATAGTGCGCGGCCCGATCAGAGGAATGACCGGGAAAGGCTGGGCGATCACGTAGGCGAGCGCGATATGGATCGGGCTGCGGCCGAGCTTTGTTGCCAGCTCGATGGCCTTGTCCCGGCGGTCGAAGTTGCGATCCGAATACCAGCAACGGACGATTTCTTCATCGTCATGCTTGCCGCGGCCCGCACGGTCGGTAAAGAAGCCTCGGCCCTGGCTCGACCAGGCGAAGTTCGGGATCTGCTTTGCGTTCAGCCATTTCTTCCAGTCCTCGTCGGAGGCCGCCACGCATCCAGCCCAGATCGGATCAAGCATTTCGGCAAGCGAGAAGTTGTTGGATAGGGCAGCCGGCGCCGTCTTGCCGTTCTTGGCCGCATATGCTGCAGCTTCATCCATGCGTTCGCGGGTCCAGTTCGACCCGCCGAAGATGCCGCGGATCCGACCTCGCCTGACTTCCGCGTCCATGGCGTCGACGAACTCGCCGACCGGAATATCGGTGTTGTCGCGATGCATGAAGTAGATGTCGACATAATCGGTCTTCAGTCGGTTCAACGACTGATCGAGCTGCTTGCCGATCACATCGGGATAGCAAAGTGGGGAGTGAACGCCCTTCCCGATCAGCACGATCTCGTCGCGCGGAACTTTCCGGCTCGTATGCCAATCACCAAAGATGGCCTCCGTTTTGCCGCCGCCATAGACGAAGGCCGTGTCGAAGACATTGCCGCCTGCCTCGTAGAAGGCGTCGAGGGTGAGCGACGCGGCAGCGAAATTCGGGAAGAACTCGAAGCCGAGAGTGACGACCGAAGCAGGCTTGGAAATGCCGGGAATCTGCCGCTGTGGAATACTGCTGCCGCGCCGAACGATTCCGCCTGCAAGGTTCGTGGTCCGCCTGTCTGACTTCTCGACCCCATATTCCAGGCCGATCGAGGCGCGCCATTGATCGAGAACGCGCAGGTTTCCGATGGAATCGCTCCAGCCCATGCCGGGTGCGCGGAATTCCTTTTCGCCGGCGCGGATTGCATCGCCGGCTGCGTCCACTTCAAATGAATAGAGCCAGCGGTCTTCCTTGACCTCGACGGTCTGCTGCTCGCTGCCCTTGAAGATCTCGATCCGACCGACGCCGCCCTTGTGACCGGAGGCAAACCAGAAGTCCTTGACCTCGATGCGCCCCTCCGAACCTATGATGCGCAGCGTGTTGTCCTGTTGCGCCATGATGGAGCAGGACACTTCGGCGATAACGCCGTTCGGAAATTTCAGGACCGCGGAGGCCCATTCATCGACACCCGACTGACCGAGATGACCGACACCGGAGACCTTGTCCGGTTCGAGGAACGGTTTGCCCTCGGCAGCACCCGCAATCAACCGCGCCATGGAGACCGGATAGCCGCCGACGTCGAGGATGCCGCCACCGGCGGTATCATTGGAAAACAGACGATGTTCGGGTTTGAACGAGCCCATGTTGAAACCAAAACTCGAACGGATGATCCGTACAGTGCCAATGACGCCGCTCTTGACCAGTTCGACGATCTTGGCGGTCTGCGGGTGAACCCGATACATGAAGGCTTCCCCGGCGAAGACGCCAGCCTTTTTGGCTTCATGGTAGATCGCATCGGCATCGAACGCGGAAAGCGCAATTGGCTTCTCGACAAGAACGTGCTTGCCCGACCGGATCGCCTTGATCGCCCATTCAGCATGGCCGGTATGAGGGGTCGCGATATAGATCGCGTCGATCTCTGCATCCGTCAGCAGCGCGTCATAGCCTTTGACAATCCGGGCGCCTGGGAAGTTTTCGGCAAGCCCCGGCTTTTCCGGATTGCGGGAGGCGATGGCAACGAGCTTTCCGGTGCGCGAATGGGCGATACCGTCCGCGAAGGTGCGGGCGATCGTACCCGGGCCGATGATGCCCCAACGGATCGGTTGGTCTGTGCTCATGGGAATTCCTCTTTCATTGAATAGGTCTTGGGATGAGGTGGCAGTCACCGGAGGCGGTTGCCGGCGCTGTCGAACAGGAAGCTGCGGTTGGCGCTCAGACCGACAGTCAGCGTGTTGCGATTGCCGGCCGCCCGCGATTCGGGACGCTCGATGATCAGCTGTTCGCCTGCCGCCGTGGTCGCATAGATGTAGCTGGTATTGCCGAGGTGTTCCGCGACATCGATCGTAACGGTAAGATCCGCATCGCCCTGCCCCGCGTCGACGAAGTGCTCCGGGCGCAACCCAAGCGTTACCGACTGACCAGCCTCGAGCAGGCCTGTTACCGGCATGGTCAGACGAACATTCTTGTCACCGGCGACAGCAACGGTGACGCCCGCAGCATTCCGTTCCAGGATTTCGGCCTTGAGAAAGTTCATTTTCGGCGAACCGACGAAGCCGGCAACGAACTGGTTGGCGGGATCATCATAAAGGTCGAGCGGCGCGCCCACCTGTTCGATGTTGCCGGCCCGCAGGACGACGATCTTGTCGGCGAGCGTCATCGCTTCGGTCTGGTCGTGGGTAACATAGATCATCGTCGTACCGAGCTGCTTGTGCAGTCGTGATATCTCGACACGCATCTGCACCCGCAGTTCGGCATCCAGGTTCGACAGCGGTTCATCGAACAGGAAGACCTGCGGTTCGCGCACGATGGCACGGCCGATGGCGACGCGCTGGCGCTGGCCGCCGGACAGTTGCTTCGGCCGTCGCTGCATCAACTCGTTGATCTGCAGGATGTTGGCCGCGTGCTTGACGCGCTTTTCCGTATCCTGCTTCGGGTTGCCGTTCATGCGCAGGCCGAAGCTCAGATTTTCCTCGACAGTCATGTGCGGGTAGAGCGCGTAGGATTGGAAGACCATGGCGATGCCGCGCTCGGCAGGTTCGACGTCATTGACGACCTTGCCGCCGATCTTGATCTCGCCGCCCGTGATATCCTCAAGGCCCGCGATCATGCGAAGCAATGTCGACTTGCCGCAGCCGGAAGGGCCGACGAAGACGACAAATTCACCGTCCTTCACTTCAAGATTGGCGCCGTGGATGATTTCCAGCGCGCCGAAGCGCTTGACGACATTTTTCAACGAAAGTTCCGACATCAGGCGTTCCCCGATTATTTGACTGCGCCGGCCGCGATGCCGGCGATGAAGTGGCGTTGCAGGAACACAAAGACGACCAGGATCGGGGCTGTCAGCATGATCGCACCCGCCATGATGCCTCCCCAGGACACCTTGGTCAGGCCGATCAGCGTTCCAAGGGCCACAGGCGCCGTCATCATTCCAGGCTTGGAGTTGATGAGGAGCGGCCAGAGGTAGTTGTTCCAGGAGTGCAGGAAGAGGATGATGGCCAGCGCGGCCATCGTCGGCCTTGCAAGCGGCAGGGCGATGCGGAGGAAGATTTGCCACTCCTTGACGCCCTCGACACGTGCGGCATCGAAGAGCTCGCCGGGCATCATCGAAAAGGCCTGACGCATGAAAAGAACGCCGAGGGAATTGAAGAGCGGCGGGACGATCAACGCGATCCACGTGTTTGCCAGCCTGAATTCGCGGGCCACCATGATGAACTGCGGGATGACGACGACGGCAAAGGGCAGCGTGATGGTCCCAAGAATGATGCCAATCACGATCGACCGCCCGACGAAGCGGTAGCGCGCCAGCGCCCAGCCGGCCATCGAAGTGAGAAGCACCGACAGGAACGTATAGATCGCCGCGACGCCGATGGAGATGAACATCGCGCGGAGGAAGTCGGTGTCCGCCTGCAGGTTTTTAAAGTTCTCGACGAAGTTGGTCGACGGCCAGAGAACAATCTCGGGGCTGAAGATGCCGAAATCCGACATCGTGGAGAAGACGAACATCATCCATAGCGGAAACAGCCAGATGAGGGCGAGCGGCGTCAGGACGGCATGAAGAGCGATCTGTCGCAGCAGCAGGGATTGAGACTTCGATCTCATTTGGGTTCCCTTCCGATCCAGAGGTTGAGCAGCGAAATCGCCACCGCCAGAGCTGCCATCGTGTAGGCGACAGCGGAGGCGTATCCGAAATTGAGAGAGCGGAAACCTTCACGATAAAGCAGCAGGCCAAGCGTTTCGGTTCCACCGCCCGGGCCGCCGCGGTTGGTGATCAAGAATGGCTCGGTAAAGAGCTGCATCGTGCCGATGACCGACAGGATGACGCAAAACAGGATGATCGGTTTCAGGAGCGGCAGGGTGATGTGGAAGAACTGCTGTGTCTTGCTGACGCGATCGAGCGTTGCTGCCTCGTAGACGTCGTCTGGAATGGATTGCAGGCCGGCAAGTATGATGATCGCGTTATAGCCAGCCCAGCGCCACGTCACCGCGATGATGATCAAGGCCATGGCGGCGTTGGCATTGTCGAACCAGGAGACCGCCGGGAGGCCAACCAAGGTGATGATCTTGTTGATGATCCCGAAATCGAAGCTGAACATCAGGCGGAAGACTGCGGAATAGGCCACTTCGCCGACGACGACGGGTGCGAAAAACGCAAAGCGAAACAGGGGCCGCGCCTTTAGAAGCGGGGAGTTCAGCAGGACAGCCATGACGGTCGCAATCGTGATCATGACCGGCACCTGGATGACCAGGATGATCAGCGTGTTGTAGAGCGCGTTGTAAAAGGCAGGGTCACCAATGAGACGACCCCAGTTAACGCCGGGACTGAATTTCCAGGGGTTGACACGCGTATTCTGAAACGAGGTCAGAAACGAACTGATGATCGGCCATATCCAGAAGGTGGCAAATACCAAGAGATAGGGCGCAAGAAAAGCGTAGGCGTTCCGGTTCCGGATCGGCATTCTATTCTCCTCACAGACGAGACGAGCCATCCCTGAGGATGGAGGCCGGGCGCCAAGCGACGCCCGGCACCGTTACTCATTTCGCAAGGGGAAGACCGGTCGCCGTCGCGATCTGTTTTGCGGCGTCGTCAAGCGCGGCCTTCGCATCAGGATAGCCGCCGGCGAAGTACTTGGTCTGCGCTGCCCTGTAGATCGAGTCCGCATCCGTCTGGAACGGCGTCCCGCGGCTTGGAACGATCTTCGGCAGGGTCGAAAGGATATCGGCCCATACCTTCTGGTCGTGCCAGTAGGGCTGTGGTTGGTTGACGAACGGATCCTGGACTGCGGTCAACAGCGACGGGACGAGGCCGAAGGATTTCAGCATCGTCACCTGGCCCTCATTGGTGCCAAGTGCGTAGTTGATGTAGGTCCAGGCTGCTTCCTTGTTCTGGGAATTGGCAGCGATCGCAAGCGACGAGCCGCCGAGGTTCGCAGCATGCGGGCCATCGGGCGTCAGGCTTGGCATCATGTAGACGCCCCACTTGCCGGAAAGGTCGGGCGAGCCGGAGCGAATGGTGCCTTCATACCAGCCGCCATACATCTGGCTTGCCACCTTGCCAGCGGTATTGGCCTGGATCTTCTCGTCCCAGATGGCTGCCGTCAGCGTTCCGGCGTCCTTCATCTGCTTGACTTTTTCGAGTGTCGCAACGCAGGCCGGCTGATTGATGGTAATCGTCTGGCCGTCCGTTGAGAAATAGCCGCAGCCCTGCTCGTTGGAAATCATCCGGAACCATTCGCTGTCGCCGTTGAAGTCGGCTTGCGCCATGACGACGCCCGGATTGGCCGCGGAGATCTTCTTGCCAGCCGCAATGAAATCGTCCCAGGACTTGATCGTCGACGGATCAACGCCGGCCTTTTCATAGAAATCACGGCGATAGAAGACGGCCACCGGACCGGAATCCCACGGCATGGCGTAAGCGACATCACCGACTTCAAGCTCCGTGCGCTTGAAATCCGGGAATTTCGCCTGGATTTCGGGAGTGTAGCCCAACTCTTTCAGATTGGCGAAGCAGTCCGGGAAGCGGCTCCAGAAGATTTCCGCCTCGAAGTTTTCCACGCTGACGATGTCGGGCAGTCCTTCGCCACCGGCGGCGCAGGCGGCCAGCATCTTGTCGAAGACCTGCTGGTTGCCGAGATCCTCGACCGTGACCTTGATGTCAGGATGCTGCTTGTTGAAGCCTTCGAGCGTGGACTTCAGCGCCGATGCGGCGATGTTCCAGCTCCAGATGGTCAGATTGCCCGACTGCTGTGCAAAGGCAGAACCGGAAGCAAGAAGTGCGACTGCAGCGGTCGCACCGATGAGTTTGAAGCGCATTGAAAATCCTCCCTTTTCAATTGCCGTCCCTTAGCGAACGCGGCTAGACTATCTACAAGGGAGCCGCTGTCTCCTAAAAAGGGAACATGGACTTGGCGGAAAGTAAGATCGTAAGGCGGGCAGTCTATCAGCCGGGAGCGAGCAGCATCGAGGGTTTGCCGACGGCCCTTCAGATGTTTCACAACCATCCACCCGTAATGCTCATGCCTCATTGGCATGTGCAGGTCGAAGTGAATTATATCATGCAGGGTAGCGTGCACTACCGCATGAACGGCCAGAAAATCTCGATGAAGGCGGGCGATATGTGCCTGTTTTGGGGTGGGCAACCGCACCAGATGGACGATTGTTCCGAGGACGCAATCTATGCCGGCGGCCACCTGCCACTGGTCTATTTCTTCCGTATGCGCCTGCCGATCAACATCTCCAGCCGACTGATGAAGGGTGAGATCCTGTTCACCTCGGCAACTGATGCGGCCGACCTCGAGAACTTTCCGCGCTGGGTGCGCTATACCAAATCCGGCGATCCCGCCAAGGCTCAGCACGCCGTCGACGAGATGCTGTTGCGGGTAGAGCGAATCGCACTCGAACCCTATTCCATGATCCCGACCCTCGGGCCGACGGATGCCGACGATATCGAGCAATGCTACCCGCAATCGTCGCGAAGCGTGGCGCGTATGTGCGACTTCATCGCCGTCAACTTCCTGCAGGAAATCGATTCGGTCGATATCGCTCGCGCCGCCGATCTTCATCCGAAATATGCGATGAACCTGTTCAAGAAGACCACAGGCATGACGCTCAGCAAATATGTCAATCTGCTGCGTCTGTCACGGGCGCAGGCGATGCTGATGAACGATGAGGCGAACGTCTTGCAGGTCGCGATGGACAGCGGCTTCGGGTCGATCAGCGCCTTCAACAAGTCGTTCCGCCATATCGCCGGGATGTCGCCTTCCGATTTTCGTCGCGATGCGCGCATGGTCACGCAGTATGCGCCCTAGTCCGTTGCCTCACAGATTTCGTGTCGTGGCAAACACATTGTAGACAAGCTCGGCGGAGGCCGACAGTTCACGTTCCTTGAGCTTGATGAGGCCGAAACCCGGAACGGAGATGTCTCCCTCGATCTGCAGCGCCTTGACGAGACCATGCCTCTCGAGGAGCGCGGCAACAGGCTCGGCGAAGATGCCAAGACGCTGGCTCTGCAGGATCAGCAGCATGGTCAGGAGCGCATCAGAGGTCGAAACGACGCTGGCCGGTACGATGCCATGGCGCCGGATGAAATCATCAATGACCTGCCTGAGGAACGAGCCATGCGGCTGCAGCACCCAGCTCTGGTGCCGGAGGTCGTCCTCGGTGACGACAGGTTTTGCCGAGAGCGGATGATCCACCGCCACGATGACGCGCAGCGTCTCCTGGCCAACAGGCAGATAATCAAACCAGAGTGGGTTCATGCCGCTCGGAATTCGGCAAACGGCAAAGTCGAGCCTCCTGCTCAGCACGTCCTCGAGCAGCACGTCGCTGCTTCCTACAGCGATGCTGATGTCGATTGTCGGATGGGTCTGGAAGATGCGTTTGAGCGCGGGGGCGACATAGTCGGCGGCTGGCGTCATGATCGTTCCGAACGCGACGCTGCCGCCCTGCCCGGCTGCGGCGACCACCATTTCGTATTCGGCGCGCTGCGCCTCGGAGATCAACATCTTGGCGTGGCGAACGATCACCTCTCCTTGAGGGGTGGGGATAAGTCCACGGTTGTGTCTCTCGAAGAGCTGGTGTCCGGACATTTGCTCCAACTCGTTCAATGTCCTCGACAGTGCCGGCTGCGAGACGCCGAACATTTCTGCAACGACACCGAGCTTTCCGTGCTCGCTGAGCGCCACGAGCATCTTCAGGTGGCGTAGCCTGAAACCATCCAATCCCATGCTTGCCTCACTTGATATAAGGAATTTGCATATCAAAATGCGAAAGACTGATTATACATTCCTGTATCGATCAGCTAAGTGCATGACAACAACGGCGTCAAAGCAAGGAAATTCATCGTGGTTGAGAAAACACCTTCCCCGAATCAGAACGCAGTTCAAGAGCAGGACGGATCGCGTCAGCTTCGCTCGAAGGCCTGGTTCGACAATCTCGCAAATCCCGACATGACCGCGCTCTACCTCGAGCGCTACATGAACTTCGGTCTCAGCCAGGAAGAGCTGCAGTCGGGTCGGCCGATCATCGGTATCGCGCAGACGGGCTCTGACCTGTCGCCCTGCAATCGTCACCACATCGAACTCGCCAAGCGCGTTCGCGAAGGCATCCGTGACGCTGGCGGTATCGCCATCGAGTTCCCGGTCCACCCGATCCAGGAAACCGGCAAGCGCCCGACGGCGGGCCTCGATCGCAACCTTTCCTATCTCGGTCTCGTCGAGGTTCTCTACGGCTACCCGCTTGACGGCGTCGTTCTGACCATCGGCTGCGATAAGACGACGCCGGCCTGTCTGATGGCCGCGGCAACCGTCAACATTCCGGCGATCGCGCTGTCGGTCGGCCCGATGTTGAACGGCTGGTTCCGCGGCGAACGCACGGGCTCGGGCACGATTGTCTGGAAGGCACGCGAAATGATGGCGCGTGGCGAAATCGACTATCAGGGCTTCGTCAAGCTCGTCGCATCTTCCGCGCCCTCGACCGGATATTGCAACACGATGGGCACGGCAACCACGATGAACTCGCTTGCCGAAGCACTCGGTATGCAGCTGCCGGGCGGCGCCGCCATTCCGGCCCCCTATCGTGACCGTCAGGAAGTTTCCTATGAAACCGGCCTGCGAATCGTTGAAATGGTTCGGGAAGACCTGAAGCCTTCCGACATTCTGACCAAGGAAGCCTTCATCAACGCGATCAAGGTCAACTCCGCGATCGGCGGCTCCACCAATGCTCCAATCCATCTCAACGCACTTGCCCGCCACATCGGCGTCGAGCTGACGGTCGACGATTGGCAGACCTACGGCGAGGAAATCCCGCTGCTCGTCAACCTGCAGCCGGCTGGCGAATATCTCGGCGAGGACTACTATCACGCCGGTGGCGTTCCCGCTGTCATGGGCGAGCTGATCAAGCATAACCTCCTCAACACCGGTGCAATGACCGTCAACGGCAAGACTGTTGGCGAGAATTACACCACGGCGACGATCGAAGACGACAAGGTGATTCGCCCGTTCGAGCGTCCGCTTAAGGAGCGCGCCGGGTTCCGCGTCCTGCGCGGCAACCTCTTCTCGTCGGCAATCATGAAGACGAGCGTGATCTCGCCCGAGTTCCGTCAGCGTTATCTCTCCAACCCGAATGATCCGGAAGCCTTTGTTGGCCGCGCTGTCGTCTTTGACGGACCGGAAGATTACCATCACCGCATCGACGATCCGTCACTGGCAATCGACGCTTCAACGGTCCTCTTCATGCGCGGCGCCGGCCCGATCGGCTATCCGGGTGCGGCCGAAGTTGTCAACATGCGCGCTCCGGACTACCTCCTGAAGCAGGGGATCAGTTCCCTGCCCTGCATCGGCGATGGTCGCCAGTCCGGGACGTCCGGATCGCCCTCCATCCTCAACGCTTCGCCAGAAGCGGCAGCAGGCGGTGGGCTTGCGCTCCTCAAGACCGGCGACCAGGTTCGTATCGATCTCAAGAAGGGGAGCGCCAACATCCTCATCAGCGACGAGGAGCTCGCCGAACGCCGCAAGGCGCTCGAGGCGGCCGGGGGCTACGTCTATCCGGAAAGCCAGACGCCCTGGCAGGAAATGCAGCGTGCCTGCGTTGGTCAGATGGAAACCGGTGCCGTGCTCGAGCCTGCCGTCAAGTATCAGCGTATCGCTCAGACGAAGGGCATTCCGCGCGACAACCACTAAGTCGTTGGCGCGCGGGCGAGAGCGCGTGGCGCCGAAGACAGTCTGATCGAGTACAATGGGCGCGACGCTTTCTCCCGCATCGCGTCCATTTGCGTTTCCGGTCGAGAATCCTTGGTTTTGACCTTGTCGTCAGGCACCGATTGTGATCGATTTTCACGGCCGCTGGGTTGGAGGGCGGCCGGTTCGTTTTTCATTTTGAGCGCGTCCATCGCTCGCGTGACGGAACATGACGATGTCTTATACTCTTCTGGACTCTGCTGCCGCCGGTGGCTTGTTTGTAGGTCGTGCCTGGAACCCTGGTGTCCAAGGGCCGAGCCTCGTGGTGGTTCGGGATGGCCAGGTAGTGGATATCACTTCCAAGAACGTGCCGACGCTGAGCGCACTTCTGGAGCAGGCCGACGCCGCAGCAGTTGCCCGTAATGCACAAGGCCCTGTGCTCGGCACGCTGGAGGAGATCGCTGCCTCGGGCATCGGCACACCCGACCTGTCGCGCGTTCATCTGCTTGCTCCGGCTGACCTTCAGGCTATTAAGGCCTGCGGCGTGACGTTTGCCCAGTCGATGATCGAGCGGGTCATCGAGGAGAAGGCCGCCGGAAACCCGGATCGTGCAGCAGCCATCCGGGAGCGCGTCAGCACGCTCATCGGCGGTAGCCTCAACAACCTGAAGGCCGGGTCGCCGGAAGCTGCCAAGGTCAAGCAGGCGTTGATCGAGGAAGGCATGTGGTCACAATATCTCGAGGTTGGCATCGGGCCCGACGCCGAGGTGTTCACGAAGTCGCCGGTGCTTTCTTCTGTCGGCTGGGGTGCCGATGTTGGTCTGCATCCGATCTCGACCTGGAACAATCCCGAACCCGAGATCGTGCTTGCAGTGAATAGTCGCGGGGACATCAAGGGTGCAACGCTTGGCAACGACGTCAATCTGCGCGACGTCGAGGGCCGCTCGGCGCTTCTGCTCGGCAAGGCGAAGGATAACAATGCTTCCTGCTCGATCGGCCCGTTCATCCGTCTGTTCGACGAGACCTTTGGCCTCGATGACGTGCGCAGCGCAGAGCTCGACCTCAAGGTTACCGGGACTGACGGTTTCGTCCTTCACGGCAAGAGCTCGATGTCGAAGATCAGCCGCGACCCGACTGACCTCGTCAAGCAGACCTGCGGCGCCCATCATCAGTATCCGGACGGCTTCATGCTGTTTCTGGGAACGCTGTTTGCCCCAACGCAGGATCGCGATGCGCCGAATCAGGGCTTCACCCACAAGGTTGGCGACGTCGTCGAAATCTCTTCGGCGGGTCTCGGCTCGCTCGTCAACACGGTGAGGCTTTCGACCGAGTGCCCGCCCTGGAGCTTCGGGATTACGGCCCTGATGGCAAGCCTTGCAAGGCGCGATCTGCTGTAGGTTTTGAAGACGCGGTGCGCCAGGCGCCGCTGAAATCTTGCGCCGGACGGGCAGGCTACCTGTTCCGGCGCAACTGATCACATATATGCTTCTAAAACAGGGCCGAAGCGTTGAGGATGCCATGAAGAAGAGAGCTCTTGTACTGGTTGGAGCATTCCTTCTTGCTGCATGCACGGCTACGAAGGATTTTTCATCTCCCGGCCTCGAGCCGATCCCCGGCAGTGTCACCTATGGCGGTCAGCCACGCACCAAGCTGACGAAATCCCCGCCCGGATCGACGTTCCCCCACAACTTCATAGATCAGTGGGGTCGACAAGTGGATGAAACCTACATGATACAGCCCGACAGGTCGTTGAAGATCGTCCACAGGGAGTTCCGGCCAATTCGCTTCAACCGGTGAGCAATGTTGACGCGGGCCTTAGCGAAGGCCGTAGCCTGGCGGTCGTTGTGAGCGAGCCTTCGCCGCATGTTCAGGCTGGAGTCACATTCTTGTCAGATGATATTACCCAACTAGGAAGAACTACCAATTGAATTTGGCCCATGCCTAATACACATTTATGGGAGTGCTATGCCGGAGATCGAGCGATGATCGCCACGCCGGCCCGGTCATGGAAACGCGTATGATGAATGCAAAGACACCAAATGCCATCGATACCTATGTCGGTTCTCGCGTGAGGATGCGCAGGCAACTCCTAGGTCTCAGTCAGGAAAGGCTAGCCGACCAGATCGGTGTTACGTTCCAGCAGGTGCAGAAATACGAGAAGGGTCTGAACCGGATCGGTGCCAGCCGGCTGCAACGGATCGCCGAGGTCCTGAGTACGTCGCCGAGTTTCTTCTTCCAGCAGAACGAGTCCGAGCCAGTGAGCCTCGTTGAGACGAATGTCGCGGCTGACCCCGTCGCCGAATTCCTGCATTCGAAGGAGGGGCTCGCACTTAACCGCGCGTTCCTGAAGATCACCGATACGCAGCTGCGCGAAAAGATCGTCGCCCTGGTCAAGGCCATGGCGCAGGCGCAGGAAGGGCGTGACGTATCAGGTGAGCGAGGAAAACACGGCGAAACCTTCGCCTGAGCAATCAGGCTCATGTGATGTAGGGCCGGCCGGCATTATGCAATTTTGCCTGTCATCCCCGTGCGTTGTTCGGGCGGTCGGGCAACTCATGCTCGCTCTTCCCAAACCCTTGCAAGCTCAACCAGAGTGGCGACGGCCCTTTCCATGTCCTGCCTGCTGATCCATTCGCGTGGTGAGTGGAAGGCGTGCCCGCCTGCAAATATGTTCGGACATGGCAGTCCCATGAAGGAGAGACGCGAACCGTCCGTTCCGCCTCGAATACTGCCGCGAACCGGTGACATTCCGGCACGGCGGATCGCTTCGATGGCGTTGTCGACAATCTGCGGGTGGCGATCGAGAACCACCTTCATGTTGCGATACTGCTGCTTGACGGCGAACGTGTAAGACGAGCCCGGATAGTCCTTCATCACCTCCCGCACGATTGCTTCGAGACGCTTCTCCTTGTCGGCGAGGCCGCTTTCTTCGAAGTCCCGGACAATGAGGCTGATAGCCGCCTTTTCCATCGATCCGCTCAGACCGGTCGGATGGATGAAGCCTTCTCGTCCGTCGGTCGTTTCCGGTGCGATATTCCTCGGCAACCGATCTATGATCGCACCGGCGATCTTGATGGCGTTCTCCATTCTTCCCTTGGCAAAGCCTGGATGGATGGCGACGCCCTCGATGGCAATTTCCACACCGTCGGCCGAGAACGTCTCGTCTTCTATGTGTCCGGCTGTCTCGCCATCCATCGTATAGGCAAATTGCGCACCAAGCTTGGTCAGGTCGACCTTGTCAACGCCGCGACCGATCTCCTCATCGGGCGTGAAAAGCAGCTTGATCGTTCCGTGCCTGATGTCGGGATTATCCATCAGGATTTGCGCCGCCGTCATGATTTCGGCGATACCGGCCTTGTCGTCGGCACCGAGCAGCGTCGTCCCGTCGGTTGTAACGATATCGTTGCCGATCTGGTCATTGAGCGCCGGATTCTCAGTAACGCGAATGACCTGCTTCTGGTCACCGGAGAGCTGAATGTCGCCGCCGCCATAGTTGTGGAGGACTTTTGGCGTCACATTCGTTCCCGTGAAATCTGGTGCCGTGTCCATGTGCGAGCAGAAGCAAATGACCGGGACTGTCTTGTCGGTATTCGACGGAAGGGTCGCATAGACATAGCCATTCTCGTCGAGGTGAGCATCGGACACGCCAATCTCCAGCAACTCGTCCACGAGCAATCGACCAAGGTCCTTCTGCTTGGCTGTCGACGGCTGTGTTGGTGATCCCGCATCCGATTGAGTGTCAATAACGACGTAGCGGAGGAAACGATCGAGGACAGTGTCGGTCATGGCGGCTCCGGTTTGTGTTTGGCGACGCACGGGTATAGCCTTCCAGGACAGGTCTTGAATAGTGGCCTTCGACGCCCATGTTCGACCGCAGGCCGGCGAAACCAGGGGGGCTGCCGTCCAGCGAATGCCAGTGTCAGACCTAAGTCCAATGGAACCTTGAGACGTCCGACTTAGTTCCTACGCCGTAACGCAAAAATCTATTATGGTTGGAGTGGAAGATGAGAAAAATTATCCTGGTTGGTGCATTTATGGGCGCGTTGGCCTCGTGCACCGCGACCGAGAAGGGAACGGCGATCGGTGCCGGTTCGGGAGCCATCATCGGCGGCGCAGTCAGCAATAGCTGGGAAGGTGCGGCCATTGGTGCCGTGGCCGGCGGCGTGGCGGGTGCCCTGATTGGACGCTCTACCGAACATCGCGGCTACTGTGTCTATCGTGACCGGTATGGCCGCAGGTATGAGGCACGCTGCTAGGCGCATGCCCGATGACCGCCTCCTCCTCAAGAGGCGGTCATTTCCATCATGTCCTCGCTAGTGGGCACTTTGTTGTTTTGCCCGCGCGACGATCTGCGTCGGGTTGACGAACTGCAGCGCGAGAACCAGCCAGAACAGTGTCGTGACCATGTAGACCACCGCCATCGCATCGATGGACTGGCCCGCCCGGACGCCTGACGCAAAGACGGCATAGTAGAGGGAGACGACGAGCGTTTGGGTCGTGGGGCCGGCAATCAGGAAGGTGAGCTCGAACATCGCGATGGTTCGAACCAGAACCAAAAGCAAGGCAGCCAGCATTCCCGGCAGGAGCAGCGGTAGCAAGATCCGCAGAAAGAGGCTTGTCGTTCCTGCACCGAACACGCGTGCTGCCGCTTCGATGCGCGGGTCGATCTGCTCGATGAAGGGGATCATCACCAGGACCACAAAGGGCAGCGAAGGCACGATGTTGATCAGCACGACACCCCAGAATGTGCCGCCGAGGCCGAGCCGATAGAGAACGGTTGCGAGCGGGATACCGTAGGTCAGCGGCGGGATCAGCAACGGCAACAGGAACAGCAGGACGACAAGGCCCTTTCCGGGAAAGTTGCGCCGCGCAAGCGCATAGGCGGTCGTGACGCCCAGAATTCCGGAAATGATGACGACGGTGAAAACGATCTCGAAGGTGACGAGAACGACGCTGGAAAGCTGAAATTCCTTCCAGGCACTGAAGTACCAGCGTGTCGTCCAGCCGGCCGGCAGCCATGTGCCAAGCCAGCGCGTCGCAAACGAATTGACAATGACGGCTGCGATGACGGCAAGCAGGTTTAGCACAAAAAGGACGGCTAGCGTCCAAATGGCGAAACGCCAGATCTTCGAGGTGAGGCCCTGATCTCGGATCATGATTAGCCTTTCGTGCCGCCGGCGGGGCCGCGGTAGAAGAGTGAGCGTATGGCGAGAACCGTCAGCACGACAGCGAGCTCAACGGCACCCATGATGAGCGCGATCGCCGAACCGAGCGAATGATCATATTGCTCGAAGGCGGCCTGATAGGCGGCAATGGAGATGACACGCGTCGGCCCTGCCGGCGCACCCAGAAGCACGGCGGAGGGAAAGACAGCGAAGGCCTGGACGAAGGCAAGGCAAAAGGTGACCGCTAGGCCCGGAACCAGAAGCGGCAGGAAGACGCGGAAGAAGCGCTGCCGTGGCCCTGCGCCCAATGTTGCGGCTGCCTGTTCAATCGCGGGATCGATACCGGTGACGTAGGACAGCGTGAGCAGGAAGGCAAACGGAAAGCCGGTGATCAGCAGCGAGGCAAAGACGCCCCAGTAATTGTTCGTCAGCTTCACGGGCGTGTCGAGGATGCCGAGCAGCAGGAGCGTATGATTGAACCAGCCGCGCGGGCCGAGAAAGGTCAGCAGTCCGTCGGCCACGAAGACCGTGCCAAGGGTGATTGGCAGGACGAGAATGGTCGTCAGCAGACGCTGTCGGCGCATCAGGCGCACGCGCAGGGCAACCGGCACCGCGAATGCGAGGTTGATTATGGTTACCGGCAGGGCCAGCCACATGGTCGCAGCGATCGTTTGGTACTGGAACGGATCGCTGAAGAATTTCGTGTAGTTGGCATACCAGGCGCCCTCTTTCGGCATGAGTGAATCGGCCAGGCCGTAGAGGAAGGGGTAGACGAACAGCGCGATCATGAAGATCAGGCCTGGCAGAAGCAGCAGCGTCGTGCCGTCAAGCCCACGAGCGGCAAGTCGAGTTTGCAGCGAGGGTTGGTTCATCCGGCCGCCCCCGAAAAGACCAGGGCCCGACCGGCAACCGGCTGCAGCCTCGTCGATGCGCCGCGACCCAGCGGCTCGTCCGCCCGGAAATAGAGTTCCGAACCGTCGCCTGCCCGCGCCATGCCGAAGAATGCACGTCCGCGATACTCCATGCTGCTGACGGTGGCGGCGATCCCCTCGCCGTTGGACGCGACAAGATCCTCCGGACGGACGGACAGGATGGCTGCATCACCTGCCTTGAGGGGCGAACGCATCGTGCCGACGAGGCGAGCGCCGGCGACCTCGATCTCAGCCTCATCGCCGGACACGCGCGTAATGCGGCCCGGTACACGGGTTCTGAAGCCCATGAAGTCGGCGACATCAACGTTGACCGGCCGCTGGTAGAGATCCTGGGGCGAACCGATCTGCTCGATATGACCCTGGCTCATGACTACGATGCGGTCGGCAAGCGACAGCGCCTCGTCCTGGTCATGCGTGACATAGATGGTGGTGGACCCGATCTGGTCGTGGATACCGCGAATTTCGGCGCGCATTTCAAGCCGGAGCTTTGCATCAAGATTGGATAGCGGCTCGTCCATCAGGACGATTGGCGGGCGAATGACAATGGCGCGCGCGATTGCGACGCGCTGCTGCTGCCCGCCAGAGAGCTGGCCCGGCAATTTGTCGGCTTGGCTTTCGAGGCGAACCAGAGCCAAGGCATCGCGAACGCGCTGGTCGGCCTCGGGACCCTTTATGCCCTGCATGGCAAGCCCGAAGCCGACGTTCTTTCGGACAGTCATGTGTGGAAACAGGGCGTAGCTCTGGAAAACCATCCCAAAGCCGCGGCGCTCCGGTTCGAGCTGGTCGATGCGCGTGCCACCAAGGCGGATTTCGCCGCCCGTCAGCGCAAGCAAGCCGGCAATGCAGTTCAGCGCGGTTGACTTGCCGCAGCCGGATGGACCAAGCAGCGCCACGAACTCGCCGGGCTCGATCGCAAGATCGATGCCATTCAAGGCGTTGAACGCCCCGAAGGCGCGACGCATTCCGTCGAGTTCCAGGCGCGCGTTCTTGCGCGTCGATGCTGCGGCATTCGATACCGAGGTCAAACCAATCTCCATCTGCAGAATGAGGTGGCCGGCCGGGGACGAAATCCCGGCCGGCTGATGTTGTTCGATCAGCCCTTCTTGGCGCCGATCTTCTCGTCCCAAATGCGGAAGGCTTCGACCAACTGCTTCGGCTCCAGGGGAACCTCCAGGGGATTGTTGGCGATCCAGTCGGTATATTCCGGTCGACCGAATTCCTTCAGGGTGTCCTGGCTTTCCTGCGGCGCCATATCAATTGTGACGTCCTTGACGGCCGGACCCGGATAGAAGTAGCCGGCGTCGTAGGCGATTGCTTGCTGCTTGGGCTGCAGGACGTAGTTGAGGACGTCGATTAGCACGCCGATCTTCTCGTCGGACACGCCCTTCGGGATCACTGCGTAGTGGGCGTCGGTGACCCAATGGAAGCCATCGAGCTTCTGCACCTTCGCTTCAGCCGGAACGATGCCGAGCGCCCGGGGATTAATGTCCCATCCGGTCGTCGAGACGACGATGTCGCGGGTTCCCTCGCCAAGCTCCTTCATCACCTGGCCAGTGCCGGTCGGATAGTATTCGATGTGTTCGCCGAGTGCTGCGAGATAATCCCACGTCTTTGACCAGCCCTTGGCGGGATCGCGCGGGTCGCTGTCGCCGAGCAGATAGGGCAAGCCCATGAGGAAGGTGCGGCCGGGGCCGGAATTGGCAGGGCGAGCGTAGATGAAGCGGTTCTTGTTGGCCTTCGCCCAGTCAAGCAGCTCCTGCGCCGACTTTGGCGGCGTGGGCACCTTGTCAGGCATGTATTCAATGAGGGGACCGGACGGGTAGTAGGTGACGACGACGCCCTGATCCTTGGCAAGGGCCTGCATCTTGAAGGCCTGCGGCTGCAGGATTTGCTCGAGGTTGGGAAGCTCGGATTTGTGCGCTCCGAGATCGATCCAAAGTCCCTGGTCGAGGCCGGCCGAAAGTGCATCCGTGCCTGTCAGTACGAGATCGATATCGACCTTGCCGGCTGCCTGCTGCGCCTTGATCTTGCCAGGGAGTTCCGGCGCCGGTGCCTTTGTGAAGGCGAAGCTCGAGACCCATTCCGGCTTCTCCGCGGCATAGGCCTCGAACATGCCCTGCGTGAGGGCGAGGTTGCCGGCGACATCCGCGATCGTGATGGTGACTGGACTTGCCGGTTTCTTGGCCTGTGCAAAGACCTTCAACGGCAGCATGCTCGCGACGGCCGCGCCTGCGGCGGTGCCGACAAATGTTCTGCGGGTGACTTTCATATTGTTTCTCCTCCTCTTGTTGCCGGGCACCGCAAAACGTGGTGCTGCGCGTCCCCGAACCGATCGTTGCAGGGATCGGCACCTTCTCTTAGATGCGTGAAACATCTGAAATGATTGCCGAAAACACCATTCCTCCCGGTGCAGCTTGGCAGTCGCGATAAATTGATATACTAGTATTCACGAACGAGTCAATGTCAGGGCCGCACGTAATGCAGGCAACAGGTGTTTCCATTCCCGCGACCTTGCCTTCCGGGGCCGAGAGGCCGGCGAAGCTTCGTCGCGTGACGACCGCAGATGCCATCTACGACAGGCTGTACGCCGACATTCTTGCTCTGCGTATGCGACCGGGAATGCAACTGCAGGAAAAGCGCATTGCCGAAGAGTTCAACGTCAGCCGCACACCGGTGCGTGAGGCGCTGCTTCGACTGTCGGAAGGCGGGCTTGTCGATATCTATCCGCAATCGGGCACCGTCGTGTCGCGCGTGCCCGTCGCGGCCATCCCGGAGGCAGTCGTCGTTCGCAAGTCGCTTGAGGGTACCACGGTGGAACGTGCGGCCGAGATCGCGACAGCTGCCGATATCAGTCGCCTGGATGGCATCATCTCACGACAGAGATCACTGGCCGCACTCGGCGACCCCTCGGCGTTTCACGAAGAGGATGAGGCGTTCCACGAGGCGATTGCCAGCATTGCCGGATATCCTGGGATCTGGACGATCCTCAAGACGGTCAAGGTGCAGATCGACAGGGCGCGTCGGCTGACGCTGCCGGTTCTTGGCCGGATGGACAATGTCGTGCACGAACACGAACTCATTCGCGAGGCGATTGCGGCCCATGATCTTCAAGCAGCGCGCGCGGCAATGATGCATCACCTCAGCGCCGTCATACCCGATGTCGCCGAGCTTCGAACTCAGTATCCAGATTACTTCTGCTGAGCCGATCAGCGGACAACGACAAGACAATCCCAAGGAGGAAGTGCATGCGCCAGGGTTGGAGATGGTTTGGGCCTGAGGCTCCGGTGACACTTGATGAGGTGCGCCAGACCGGAGCGACGAATATTGTTTCGTCCCTGCATCAGGTTCCGATCGGGCGCGCGTGGACTGAGGCTGAAGTGCGTGAGCGGCAGGCGATGATCGAAACCACGCCGGCTGGGCGCTCGAGCCTCACATGGTCCGTCGTCGAGAGCATCCCCATTCCCGATGCGGTCAAGCGCAATGGCGGGCGGGCAAAGGCGGAAATCGAGGCCTGGATTGCCAGCCTGGAAGCTGTTGCCGCCTGCGGTATTCCAATTGTTTGCTATAACTTCATGCCCGTCGTCGACTGGACGCGCACCGAACTCGACCATGTGATCGATACCGGTGCCACCGCCATGCGCTTCGATCACGAGAAGTTTGCTGCCTTCGATCTGTTTGTACTCCAGCGCGCAGGTGCCAAGGAACAGTACAGCGCCGAGGATGCGGCGCGGGCGCGCGAAGTGTTCGACACGATGAGCGAAAGCGAAATTGCGGAGATCACCCGGATCATCACATCTGCCCTGCCCGGCTCTACGACCGAGCCATTGACGATCCCGCAGTTCCGCGAAAAACTCGCCGCCTATGCCGGGATCGATGCCCCCAGGCTGCGCCAGCACCTCATTGAATTCCTTCAAGCGGTGACACCGGCTGCCGAAGCGCGTGGGGTGAAGCTGACGCTGCACCCCGACGATCCGCCGCGCTCGCTGTTTGGCCTGCCGCGTATTGCATCTACCGAGGATGACTATGCCGCACTCTTCGATGCCGTGCCCTCTAAGGCAAATGGCATGTGCTATTGCACCGGCAGCCTCGGTGTTCGTGCGGACAACGACCTGGCCGCAATTGCCCGGCGCTTTGCTGCCCGGATCCATTTCGCGCATCTGCGGGCAACCAGACGCGAGGGCGACGGCCGTACCTTCCATGAGAGCGCCCATCTGGAGGGTGACGTTGATATGGTCGCGGTCCTGAAGGAGCTTGTGGCGGAGGACCGGCGGCGCCAGGCAGACGAAACGATCGTTTTCCGTTCCGACCATGGTCATCGCATGCTCGACGATCTCAACAAGAACGTGACGCCAGGCTACCCGGCAATCGGGCGTTTGCGCGGTCTGGCCGAGCTCCGCGGCATTCTCCATGCGCTGGGGGCGGCGCCGTCGTGACGGTGGCCGCATCGCATTGAGGATCTTTTAAAGCGCTTGTTGTGGGGGTGAAACGGCGGATCGTCCGGCACGTGGCATCTCACGCATCGGGAACAAACTTGGGCACGGCTCATTTCTTTTCTTGCAGAGAGGAGAAACGACATGACGTATGACCCCAATGATCCCAACCGCAATCCCGACACAGATCACGATCTGCGCACGCCACCGGTGCATCGCAGCTCGAGTGCCTGGATCGGATGGGTTGCCGCGATCGCTGTGATCCTCGTTGCGGCGTTTGCTATCACGGACTGGTTCGACCGGCCGGGTACCGACATGACCCCGACGGCTTCGACGACTGAAACTCAGCCGGTGAAGCCGCCGGTAGCGCCCGCCGCGCCGTCCAGCGAGCCGGTAACGCCAGCCCCGGCCAATCCTTCGACCGGCGGCACGACACCGCAATAACCATGGCCGGAATCGGGAGCCTTCCCGTTCCTCGGGGGCTCCCGAGTTCTGATGCACTCTGGTCGGTTTCAGCCGGCCGCGGCTCTCCTGGCCACGGCCTGGGTCGCGACCGATAGGGCGTGTTGTCCGGCTCCCCGGAGCCAGGTACACGCACCATCAGTGTGTCGCTGCGCGCTTTCTGGAGGCGGCAAGGATGTAGTCGTCAGCAATATCGGCGATTGCCATTGCGATTTCCGTCGACGAAAAGCCGTCGAGTTTGTCGCCCTGGATGATCAGATAGACGGCTTGCTCGATCTTCTCCCTGCAGGCGGAAAGCCTGTCGGCGTGACTGATTACTATAGGACGTAGTTCCATTGCCCTCTCCGGTCGTTCTTGATCTGTGTTGAATGCTGACATTGGTTAAGCGGTGCACCTGTTGACAACCGAGACGCTGTCGCAGACGCCCACCCATCGCTCAGTTCAGCGAAATGGCTTTGCCGCCAATCATCTCCGCTGGAGCGATCGGCGATCGAAGCTTCAACTTAACCGTGCCTCGACCATAGTCGCAAAAGTTCAAAGCGGCTCGTGAAATCGACGTGACACGACCATAAATTGAATCGCCAAAAATATGTACCGCCCAGGGTCAGTGTTGTGCTGCATCAATACTGTTGCTTGAGCGCTTTGACCTTGGTCTCATTTGCGCGACAGGGATAAATTCGCAACGGCGGGGGAAAAATTTGGGCGATCAGCAATTAGCTTCTTGAAATAATTTACTCTCGGTTGTATTTTTTCAGAGTTCAAAGATAATGCCAGTCTGACACGAGGAAACGGTGAGCGCCATGAAGGCCAAGACTCCAAACGCCATTGATGCCTATGTGGGCGAGCGTGTTAGGTTGAGGCGGAAGCTACTTGGCATGAGCCAGGTTAGCCTTTCAGAATCGCTTGGGATTACGTTTCAACAGCTCCAGAAATACGAAAAAGGTGTCAATCGCATAGGTGCGAGCCGGCTCCAGCGGATTGCGGAGGTCCTTGGCGTGCCTATTGGCTTCTTTTTCGATGAAGAGGGGGCGCATACGGCAGGTCTGCAGTTGAGCGCTGAGACCGATGAAGTTGCGCATTTCATCGCCTCGAAGGAGGGGTTGGCGCTAACGCGCGCCTTTATCGCGATCGAAGATCCGAACATTCGTCGAAAGCTGTTGGCGCTTGCAAGGAGCCTTGGCTCCTCGCAATCGGTCACGGATTCGCATGAGGGCTGGGAACGCGCGGACGAAACACGAGGATAGGCGGTGCTGCACCTCCAGACATTTGGCGAACTGCGGCTGACAGATGAAGCGGGCCATGCAGTCGGCTATCCCGCCAAGGCACTGTTGACGATGGCGTATCTCTTCACGTGCAAGGGTCATGCGCTCACACGCCAAGAGGTGGCTTCGTTTCTGTGGTCGGATGCCGAAGCCGATCAGGCCGGTCTCAATCTGCGAAAGCTGATTTCCCGTATTCGACAAATCGATGACAGCCTTGCCGCGCCACTTCGGATCACCTCGGCCTCCGTCGAACTGCGGGCGGAACTCCTGACCGTTGATATTGAAATACTCGATGAGGCAAAATCGCCGATGGACAGGCTGAAAGCGAGTAGCGATCTGCTTCAGCGTGAATTCGTCGGCAATGTTCGCTCAGCCAGCAAAGCGGTCGACAACTGGATCGCGCGGGAGCAGCGAAGCCATAGGGCCAAGTTGCGCCAGACACTCCTCGATGCGGGCTCGGCTGCTCAGTGTGCCGACGATTATCGCGCCGTGTCGGGCGCTGCTTTGCAGCTCCTGGAACAGGACCCGGCCGATGAGCAGATCCGGGCGATCCTCCGCGGGCTGCCGGGAGTAGCCGACCCGGACCTACTGCCTCGGGGCGAACGCCAAGCGAGAAGCTATTTCGTGTCAGCGGAGGCGCAGAATGCGACCACCCCTGAGGCGGAGCTTCGGGCCGCTTCGAGCCTGCCGCGGCTGGTTCTGCTTCCGCCAACGTCCCAGGGTAACGTCGTTGGTCTGTCGCTTGCCGCCGCGCTGATCGAAGATGTCACGATCGAGCTATGCGGCCTCCGAAACATTTCCATCGTTGCGCCTCACACTGCGGAGCAAATCCGTCGTGACTCTGACAAGGCGGCCATGATTGCCCGCCACTCGATCTCCTATCTTCTCGATACAAGATTTTCGGGCGAAGGCCTCTATGCGCAACTGGTCTATTTCCCGACGGACGAAATCATCTGGGCCGTGCGATTTCCCATGACCGCGGCAACGCTGCCAACCCAGCGACGGCTCATGGCCCAGCACTTGTCATTATCCGTCGTGGATGAACTTGCCAGGAATGAGGAAGCCCGACTTAGCCTGGAGGCGAACCCGCAGGCATATCACTCCTACCTTGTCGGCGCGAGCCTGATGGGCAAGCTGACCTTGCCGCACATTCGCAGGGCGAGAGCGGCCTTCAAGGAGGCGTTGAAATATAACAAGGATTTTTCACCAGCGTTTACCGGCCTGGCGCGGACTTACACCAGCGAATGGCTGGTAACGGCGCAGGGTAACGAAGAGCTCTTGGGCCTTGCTGAGCAGAGTGCGTTGAAGGCCATCGAGCGGGACGAGGCTTTCGCCGGCGGCTATCGCGAACTCGGCGTGACAAAACTCTATCTCGGCGACGTCGATCAGAGCGTGGCGGCGCTCAGCCACGCGGAAGAATTGAGCCCTCATTTCGCCGACGTGATCTATAGCCACGCCGACACACTTGTTCATGCCTCGCGTCCCAAGGAGGCATTGGCCAAGATCGAGAAGGCGATCTCGCTCAACCCCATTTCGCCTGACAGCTATCTTTGGTGTGCCGCAGGCGCGAGCTACTTCCTCGAGCGCTACAACGACGCCATTGCCTATGTGGAAGCCATGAAGGACAAGGAGCCGGCTTACCGCATTGCTGCTGCGAGTTGTGCAATGATTGGCGATCGCAGGCGGGCCCAGTTTTATCGGCAGCGTGCGCAAGCGCTGAACCCGGTCTTCGACCTGGAAAAATGGCTTTCTGTCATTCCGTTCAAGGAACAATGGCAGAAGGATCTCTATAGAGAAGGGCTTTTGAAAGCTGGATTTTGACACCAACGAAAGGAACCGTCATGTCAAGGGCAGTAGTATTCGGGATTGCAGGGGATGCGAAACTTTGGATTGCCGACCTCGATGCGGGGACCGTCAAGCCACTCGATGGGGCAACCGGTGATCTGGCGAAGGTCGCGGATTTGCGCAAGGCAGGTGCGTCCATCGTCAAGAAGGTGGATTTCGCGATTGCGGTTTCTTCGGCGAAAGCGGCGTTTTCCGGTCACGTCGAGCCGAACCCCTGACCAACATCAAGCTGGCCGCCTATTCCGACCGCACGGTTCCACCCTCTGAGACGCTGGCCCGAACCGCGCCACTACTCGCAAACTTTGGCATAACACGCGTGGCGCGCCACACCGGCTTGGACAACATCGGCATCCCGGTGTGGTGCGCCTATGTCCCCAATGGGCGTTCGATCGCGATCGCCCAGGGCAAGGGTCTGACCGACGACGATGCCAAGGCTTCGGCCGTTATGGAAGCGCTTGAGCGCGTCGTTGCCAACAGGCCGACCATTGCAACGCTTTGCGCCTCGGCGAACGATCTGCGGGAGGAGGGATTCCCTTTTGACACGCTTGCTTGCCTGATTGGTCGGCATGAGGACGACATTCGGCTCGATGAACAGATTGACTGGGCGCTTGGCAAGGATCTCCTGACCGATCGGGGCGTGTATGTTCCCTTTGAGGCGGCACTTCTGGACCGCACCCGCCGCAATCGCTTCTGGATGTCTTCCGATGGTCTTGCCTCCGGCAATACGATGGAAGAGGCCACCCTGCACGGACTCCTTGAGCGTGTCGAACGCGACGCATTTTGCCTCTGGCAGGTTGGCGCCGTTGAGGATCGGCTTTCGCGCTGCATTGATCCGGCAAGCTTCGAAGATCCGTGGCTCGATGACCTCGTTCGAAAGATTGAGGCGGCCGGTCTTGTCGTTCGCCTGTTCGATATGACAAGCGATATAGCTGTGCCCTGCTTCACGACCGTCCTCGGGCCCGCGGAGCGACGGGGCAACAATATTCGCTTTGTCGAGGTGACGGGAGGAAGCGGTGCGCATCCCTCCCCTGTCCGCGCGGCCATTCGGGCAGTAACAGAAGCCGTTCAGTCGAGGATAACATACATCAGCGGCGCCCGCGACGACCTGTCGCCGGACCAGTTTCAAAGGCCTGTGCCTGCGGAGACCTTGCGTGCCCTCGATGCCATCCCAGTCGCCTGGAGCGCTGCTGCGCGGTGCGATGACAAACCGAACCTCAACAGGATCCTCGATGCCTTGCGGGAGCGACAGATCGCGCCAGTGATCGCGCTACCACTCAGCGACCCCGCCTTCCCCTTCCATGTCGTCAAAGTCTTCGTTCCAAGCCTCGAAAACCCCGAGGGCGCGCGGGCGCGTCGCTTTGGCGCCCGCGCGATCGCAAAGGCGCTGTTCTCATGAAAGTCATCTTTGTTGGGCCGAGTCTCCCGGACGCAGCGACGCTGGCAGGAGATGGGGTCACCGTCTATCCGCCCGCCGTTCAAGGTGACGTGTTGGCCGCAGTGCGAAGAGGCGCCCGAGTCATCGGCATCGTCGATGGCGGTTTCGAATACACCGCGCCTGTCTGGCACAAAGAGATCCTTTTTGCACTCTCACGGCAGGTCCGTGTGTTCGGTGGTGCAAGCATGGGGGCGCTTCGCGCGGCGGAATGTAATGTCTTCGGAATGGTCGGCGTTGGCCGGATCTACGGCGAATATGCCTCGGGAGCGACGGTGGACGACGCCGATGTAGCGCTGCTGCATGGCCCCATGGAACTCGCATATCGGGCGTTGACCGTGCCGCTGGTGAATGTCAGGTCGACACTCGATAAGCTGGAGGGTCGGCAGATGCTGACGCATGAACTTCGCGTAGCGCTCGAAGTCGCTGCTGGCGATTTGTTCTTCAAGGAGCGGACTTGGAGGGCGATTGTGGCAAATGCGGATGTTTCCACCGATCGGCAGGAACTCCTGTCGTTGCTGCGATCGAACGAGGTCGATCAGAAACGGGCGGACGCTCTCGCTCTGCTGGACGCTGTCCGAACGGCGGACGACGACTGCTCCACCCCGGCTGAGTTGGCGTGGCAATTCAACGAGACCTTTGTCCGCTCGGAAGAGCGATAATTTGGAAGCCGCCTCATTTAATGCAACAATAAAGTGTGTCACGGGGTTTTCACGGGCCTTTTGCGCGCACACTGAATATTCTCCAATGGTTCGAGGGAGAATAGATATGAGTGCAGCATCGGCAAACGGATCGGTGGTACTAGACGGCGGTGAGCGATCTTCTGAGGACTTGGATGAGCTCGTCGCACTGGCGCGTATGATCGCCTACGCGAAATATGCCGCTGAAGATGCCGATGTGGTGGGGGCTATGGACTACCTTGGCATGGCGCTGAATGAAGTTCTGCGTGAGATTGGGCCCGGTCCGCATGAGGGCCTGGCGGACGTGATGGCGTCCAACGCGGCGACGTGCCTGAATTGACATGAATTGAGGGGACGGTGGGGATGGGGCCGGCGCGCTGCGTCGGCCCTATTTCAGTTTCTTGGAATAGACGCAGAGCTTTTCGGAGTGTTCATAGTCGTTGCTTTTGTAGTACTCCGCAACGCCGCCCGTACTGCGCGAGACGAGCCAAACGTGGACATAGCCCATTGCGCGAGCGTCCTCCTCCAATGTGCGCAGGAGGCGGGAGCCTATCCCCCTGCGCTGGTACCGTGGCCTTATCGCTATTTCCGCGACGTGGATCCCGCGTCCCATGACAGAGGTGTGCGGCAGGCCGAAGGCGAAGCCAACGGGTCGTTCGGCATCGAACGCGGCCACCGCCAGGCACATCGGCGTCGTTGTCAGTTCGTCTATGCGTGAGATTGCGTTCTGAAGGCACCACTCCTCGTGCCAGGGCGGCCTCGCGTAGGCTTCGACGATGATGTCAGCATTGAGGAGTGCCTCATCCCGGGTCACGCGTCTATAAATTATCGGCATTCATACACTGTCGCCATCACCGCGCACGACACGCTTGATGGCGCCTTCCTGTTCACTCCGCCCCAAAGCGTTAAAGCATAGGCCATACGATCCGTGTTGTGACTTCATCGTGACACGCGTTTTGCGCGAAACCCCGGAGCGACCTGCAAGCCAGTGCGATGGGCCGGGTGCCGCCCGGCACAGAAAGGCGCTTCGTGAAAGACTGAGCGCCTTTTTCCTTTTGACATTTGCTGTTGCTCGCCCGAAACAGCGTATGATGTGGCGCGAGGAGAAACCGCAGATGAACGATAATGTCATTCAATTCCGTCGACGAAAGCCGCCCCGGCCACCCCGGCCTGGCCTTCGCAAGCTCGCGATCGCCGCAGCAATTCTTGCACTGTTCGTTGCCGCGTGGGGGTATTTCACCCTGTTCAGCCCGCCGGTCTGACATCGCGTCGCGCTGGCGCGGGTTGGCGTTTGACGCTGGTAGCACAAGAACATGGCCCGATGTGCAGGCCGCATCGTTCGGCAAAACTCTCTCATCCAGGCATTTGATCTGAGGCAAGGCGCGCTAGTCTTTTAAAGGGAGTGGTGCGCAAAACTCGTGCGGGCCGCATAGTTTCGCCCGAACCGCCATGTCATGAGAACCGCACATATCGCGGAAGCGAGAGATTCCAATGAAATTGCCCGTAATTGACAATATCGATCGAAAGATTCTCCGATTGCTCCAGAGCGAGGGTGATCTCAGCCACGCCGCGCTGGCCGAGCGGGTCGGGGCATCGAGCGCGTCATGCTGGCGCCGCATCAGGGCGCTGGAGGCGGCGGGCATGCTGGGGCGGACTGTCAGGCTCGTGAGCCCCGAAGCCGTTGGCCGTGGGCTGACCGTGTTCTGCCAGGTGCGAATGAAGACGCATGATCCGGCTGCAAGAGATGATTTCGAGCGATTCGCAGAGAGCCATGAGGAAGTGCTTGAATGCTATTCGATGTCGGGTGATTGGGACTATCTGTTGCGCGTAGCCGTCGCCGATGTCCAGGACTACGAGCGTCTCCTCATGCAGGGTATTCTGACGCACCACGCAGTGGCGACATCGTCGTCGCATTTCGCCTTGAAGCGGGTGAAGTACTCCACTTCGGTTCCAGTTTGAGCCGGTCGCTTTTCTCTGGTTACTCCGGCGAGGCGTGTTGTTCCCCTCAGCAATGTTCGGACCTTGGTCCTAGGAGGGCCGGACTAACGTCCAGTGGTGGTCAAGGAAAGGTCTGATGTCAACGATTGCGAATTGACGGTCGGGTCGACCCGTGGGCAAAATTGGCAAGGGTTGATCGGCTAGCATTTGCAATGCCGCGCGGTTTTTATCTGGGCCCCAGCCCAAGATGGCTGACAGCGCCGGCTGGCTGGATCGCGACCAGGAAAACCATGGAATGCAAGGAATTGTGATGCTCTCACGACGTAGTTTTGTTGTGGCTCTATGCTCGATGTCAATCGGTCTGTCGCTCGCGGCAATGCCGTTCAAGGTCGCGGTTTCGGGCGGCTCGTTCAAGCTCAGTCTCCAGGCTGCCGAGGCCGCCAAAGGCGGCAACGGCAATGGAAACAGCGGAGGCAACGGCGGCAACGGCAATGGAAACGGCGGAGGCAATGGCGGCGGTGGCGGCAACGGTGGCGGAAATGGCAACGGTGGCGGAAACGGCGGTGGCAATGGTAATGGGCATGGCGGGGGAAACGGCAACGGCGGAGGGAATGGTAACGGGAACAGCGGCGGCAAGTCCAATGGTAGCGCCACGACCGGAAAAGGCTCGACGGTTGATGTTGATGCGGACAACGCGTCAATGGAGGTCCGCCACCGTGACGGCATGAGCGAATTCATCCGGAACGGCCGTTACATCATGAAAGACGCCCGTGGACGCACGATCGTCAATCGGCGGGCAACCTCAGCAGATGAGGCGCGCCTTGAATCCTTCATTCACTGATTGCCCCGCCCGTCGGTGGCATCGCGCAGCGCTATAGCCGCTTCCGTTCGGTTGGCGACGCCGAGCTTTGCCATGATCTGCGTCATGTGATGTTTAACGGTCTTTTCGTGCAGATCGAGCTGCCTTGCGACGTGCTTGTTGCTCAAGCCGGAGGCGACCAGCTGCAGGACCTGCAGCTCACGGGCGGTCAACGCCTCCAGGGCCGATGGTGTTTTCGGTGCGGGTGAAGAGCGGCTGGAAAGTAGCCGCGCAGACAGCGCCGGCGCGACATAGCTTTCACCAGCTGCCACGCTGCGGATAATCTCTGCAAGCGCCCTTGAACCAACCCCCTTCAACACATAGCCCTTTGCGCCGCTATTCAATGCCGCCGTAACATCATCGCTGGATTCGGAAACCGTAAGCATGACAATCTTTTGTGATGGTACGGTTGTCAGAATGGGAAGGATCGCGTTCAACCCGCCGCCAGGCATGGAAATGTCCATGAGCAGGACATCGGGCTGGAGGGTTTCGGCGACCCTGATTGCATCGTCCTTCGTGCTTCCTTCCGCGACAATCTGAAATCCATCTATCTCGGACAGGCTCCGGGATACCCCTTCCCTGAACAATGGATGGTCATCTATGACGGCGACGCGAATTCCTGCTGTCATGACTGGGCAATCTCCTCGCTGCTGAGCGACATGCTGACTATGGTACCTTGTGCGGATGTTCGGAGCTGGAAGGTGCCGCCCAGGCTTTCAATCCGCTCTCGCAGTCCTGCAAGGCCAAGGCTGGCAGGGCCGACATCGTCGGGATCAAAGCCGGGGCCGCCGTCGGAAACCTCGATGCTGATGCGGTCACCTTCCATGCGTTGCACGACCCGTTGTTCTTTGCCGCCGCCGTGACGGTAACCGTTGTTCAACCCTTCCTGCACAAAGCGATATACGCAGATCTTGGCGGAGGGCGAAAGATTTTCGGGCGTCTCCGCTACCGATAGTTCAACGCTTGAGCCGGTCCGCTGCTCATGCGCGCGCACACTGCGCTCCAGTATCTCCGTTAGTGTTGCGGCTTCGATCTGCGGCAACACCAGCCCATTGCAGATGGTCCTGATCTCATGCATTGCCTCGTCCAGGCTTTCCTTGATGGCTGCAATTTCACCCTCGCGCCTGGATGCCGGTGTTGAGGGATCGACCAGCGCATTGCTGTCCAGGCGCAATGAGGCAAATGCAACAAGCTGCGCTGGTCCGTCATGGAGATCTGCACCAATGCGCCGCAGGTGGCTTTCGTTGAGGGCTGTGGCGCGTTGGGACGCACGCTGGACGCGCCTGCGCAAGGCCTGGTTCTGGGATAGCAACGCTGAAAGGTCATCCACGCGCCGCCTTAGAGCATGCCGCTGATCATCGATGGTTCGGCTGCCTCTCAACGCGATCGCCGACAACACGATAAAGAATGCAAGCGTGAAGGCGGCGACGGCCATCCAGCTGTGCAATCGCGCCTCATTGAGGCTGCGCTCGAAATCATTGGCTATTTCATAGAATTCGGACACGGCGACAACCTGTCCGGACCATGGCTGCAGAACGGGGTTGTAGATTTCGAGCAGGGGTTTGCCGCTCGCCCGCTCGACCTCGTCTTCCGCATCTTCCAGACGATTGAACTGGGCGACCATCGTGCCAGAAAAGGCCGCCTTGAGGTCGTCGCTCAACTCGAAGCGCTTTCCTTGCATGGTTTTGTCGTTTGAATAGAGAACCGTGCCGTCCGCGCGCCAAAGCCGGAAGGAGATCAGGCGGTTTCCAAGCGCCCCCTGCTCCAGCGTCTCGTCTAGCGCGCGGGAAACACTATCGTCGAGCTCTTGGGCCGTCAGCATGTCAGGCAGGAGGGGGGCAATCACACTGTCGACGTAGAGGGCGGTGGATGCCGCCGAGTTGCGGGTCACCGCGTCTTCGATCAGACTGCTCACGAATGCGCCGACCAACACCATCGCCACCAGCGACACGGCGCCTCCTGTGAACAGGAACTGCCTGGCCAATGATTGCGAATTCCATCGTTTTATGAGTTCACGGGGCCGCACGAGATGTCTCGGGATCGGCCGCCAAAATTGCGTGGCGGCACTTTAGTTGTTTCGATCGTAACCTAGCTTCATCCCGCGGCGGGTCAAACGATATCGCCTCGCAGCCCCCAGGTTTCGGACCTTTGGTCTTTTGTGGATAGGACCTTGGTCCTATCTGCTGAAGCAAAGGTCTGACCTCCATGGAGCCGGCGCGCGACGCGGGCTATCGTCGTTGTGATTTGGAACGCGGCGTGTCCGCGTCAGGCCGGAATGCCTCCTTCTTGCCCGCCGCGAGGAGCCAGGCTTTCCGTCCGTACGAACAACGGCAAAGCGGTTTTGAACCGGAGGTTGATATGAGCATTTCCAGCATTCTTGGACGCAGCGTCATTGCGCTGACAATTGCGGTTGTACCCGCCGGTGGCGCCTTTCTCGGTTTGGAGGGTATCGCCTACGCAAAAGGCGGTAACGGGAATGGCAATTCCGGCGGCGGCAACGGCAATGGGGGCGGTAACGGAGGCGGCAACGGGGGCGGCAACAGCAACTCGGGCGGCAACAGGGGCAACGGTGGCGGGGGGAGCCACACGGGCGGCAATTCCGAACACGGGAAGAAATCCGATACCGTTGGCTCACACGGCTCGCATGCAAAGAGTAAGGACGACACCCGGAGAGATCACCCGACGTTGAAGTCGTTCTTCACACACGAGAAGAAGGCGGCAACGACGACCAGGACCAGAACCGCCACAACGACAAGAACGAAGGCCGCCAAATCCGAGTTTGCCGGGCTGAACTCGCTGAACAGGAATTACCACGCCTACTTGCATTCGAACGATCCGCGAATGGCGGCGGTTTCGGCCTATGTGATGGCCTATGCGGAATTCGAGGCCGAGAATGGGCCGGATGCCATCCCTACGGACCCTGCTCTTAGCGACGAAGCCCTTCGCGAAGCACTCTCGAGCTTTACCAAGGGCGGCGAAGTGAGTGACGGGGCTCTCGAGCGAGCAAAGGACATCTTGGGCGTAGGGCCCGCCGTTGGCAAGATTGATCAGGTTCGTGACACTCTTCCAGTGGAGGAGCCTGCGCCGGAGCCCGTCGAAAGCGCGCCTGTGGAGGATGAGGCGCCGCCACCGCCGGTGACGGTCATCGTCGAGCAGCCCTGACGCTTTCAAAACTTGGCCACCTCACGGACACAACGCGCCGTGCGGTGGCCCAAAAATGCAGGTTGCACCAGCCACGGGCTCGGCAACCACTACTTAGATCGAGCCAAGGATGGCTCGGACGGGGCAGCGCCGCCGCTCTTCGCCGCCTGTTCCAAGGCGCATCGGTGCCTTCTGAACCTTCACCTTCTTGATCCGGGATTGCTTCTGTCGCGCTAAAGGCGTGTCTCTCAAGGCAGTTCCTTTCGCCGTTTGTGGACAGCTACAGGCGGAATCGGTCCTTTCCACCTTCTCATGTAACTCGACGGCGGCCGGCCGCGGCACGGCTGGGTCAACCTCGTTCTCATATGTGCGGCCTCCGTCAGCCGACCACATAAGGGAGCCAGTGACGGGTTTGCCGAATCTCGCGAATCGAGCTAGTTCTGTAACTACGCAAAAAGAGCGAATTATCGCTATAGAGCGAAACAATTATTGAATTAACTGTTCATCAACCGTATCGGCGCTTAGGCTATTGGAACGAACTGAGGAAAGAATCGTGAATCGCCACTTAAGCAGCCTCGACTTCATGCAGAGCTTTTCCACCAAATTGGAGCTCGCCCTGCAGAATCTTTCGATGGCACAGTATCCACCGGACGCGCGCCGCGAGATGCGGAAATTTTCCTCGTCGGAAGTCGCAGCGCTCCTGGATGTCTCGGAAGCCTATATCAGGCAGATCGTTCTGAAGGACAAGGGTCCCTCGCCCGAGACGACGTCAAACGGCCGCCGCATGTACACGCTCGAGCAGATCCTCGAGTTGCGACTGATGCTGGCCGGAAAGGGTCGCAAGAAGTGGATGAACCCGCGCCGTGTCGAGGGCGAGGAATGCCAGATCATTGCGGTCACCAATTTCAAGGGCGGCTCCAGCAAGACATCCACGACCATTCATCTTGGTCACTACCTGGCGCTCAAGGGCTACCGGGTATTGGCGGTCGATCTCGACCCGCAGGCGTCGCTTACCAGCCTGCACGGCGCGCTTCCGGACTTCGATCCGCGCGAGGACGAAACGCTCTATGCGGCCATTCGCTTCTCGGATCCCAAGCCGACGAAATCGCTGGTCCACACCACGCATATTGCCGGCTTCGACGTGATCTGCGCCGGGCTCGACCTGACAGAGTTTGAAACGGCTGTTGCTCTCGAGATGCGCAAGAATGGCGGCACGAGCTTCCTTCTGCGGGTATCTCAGGCCCTCGAGCAGGTTGCGGATGACTATGACGTAATCCTGATGGATTCCGCGCCTTCCCTGAACTTCCTTACTCTGTCGTCGCTGACCGCGGCCACCGGCGTCATCATACCGGTCCCGGCACACATGCTGGACGTCGATTCGACGGGGAAATTCCTCGAGCTTGCCTCGTCCTACATGCAGATCTTGAGCGAGATGGGGAGTTCGGCCCAGTGGGATTTCGCGAAGTTCCTCGTGACGAAATTCGAAGCCAACGATCACCCGCAGGCCAACATGACTGCGTTGATGCGACAGGTCTTTGGCGAAGACCTGCTGTTGAACATGGTGACGAAGTCAACGGCTGTTGCTGATGCATTGACGTGGAAGCAGAGCCTCTATGAGGTGCAGCGTTCGCGCTTCTCGGCACCGAAAACCTATGACCGCGCAATGGAATCGATCAACGCGGCCAATGCAGAGATCGAGAAGTTGCTTTGGGCAGCATGGGGGCGCGAATGAGCCGCAAGGATTCGCGCGGCATGTTTGCCAATGTGCTCGGTCAGCTTGAGCAACCGAGCGCAGCGCCGGCCGCCAAGCCGACAACATCTCCACACCTTCTCAAGGTCGCCGCTGGCGTCAGGCAGATACAGGAAAAGGGCGAGGTTCTCGACAGGCTCCTCAAGGACGGCGACCATATTGTCGAGGTCGACCCCGATGACGTTGCTCCCTCCTCGATTCCCGACCGCTTCGATGGCGCCTATGACGATGCGGCCATTGATGAGATTGCGACGTCCATCAGGGAGCGTGGGCAGATTGTCCCTGGCTTGATCAGGCCGCACAAAGGTGATGGGCTGCCATACCAGATCGTGTTCGGAAGACGGCGTTTGGCTGCCGTCAAAGTGCTTGGACTGAAATTCCGCGCTATTGTCCGCGAACTCAGCGACGAAGAGGCGATCGTCTTCCAGGGTGAAGAAAACGCCAACAGGAATGACCTTTCCTTTATCGAGAAGTGTGCATTCGCACTGTCACAGGAGCAGGCGGGATATCGGCGCGACGTAATCTGCGCGTCGCTGGCGACAGGAAAGTCGCACGTGTCGGAGATGCTGCGGATTGCAACGGCTATCCCCCGAGATGTTCTGCTGGCGATCGGCTCGTCACCGGAGATCGGTCGTCGCAGATGGATCGAGTTTGCGGATGCCTTTGCCAAGCGCCAGGACGGGGTGGCGCGCGTCAAGCAATCGCTGAGCGAGGACAAGCTCGTCGCCGGGAAAGATCGCTTCGCTGTCGCATTGGGTGCGCTGAAGGCTGAGGAGGCGCCGGCTGCCGCGCGGCCTTCCGTCACCGAAATACGCGCAAATGGCTTTCTTCTGGCGACCGTAAGCTACGCGAAGACCGGCCCGAAGATGAGCTTCACCAAGGCTGTTCCGGATAGTTTCGTAGACTTTTTGAACGATCGTATGGAGGCGCTTCACAGCGAATTCGTGCAGTCAATACAACGCAAAAGCAAAGGATAACGCCGCAAAAGAAAAAAGCTCCCGAACGTTGCCGTAACGGAAGCCCTTCTCATAGGTTAGCAGCTAGAGAATCGCATTTCCGGGAATCCCTGTCAAGTGTGGGCACCAATCTGGTGAGTGGATTTCTTTTGCCTTCAACAAGGTGAAGGTGATGGAAACAGGAAGTGTGACGACGCCCTTTGGGCAGCGTCCGATGACGCTTGGCATGCTCGCGAGCCAGAAGGCAGCAAGCGAGCTTCAGGCTGATCAATCGGTCGACAAGTGGAAAATCTACAGGTCCCTGTGTGCAGCCAAGCCCTTGCTTGGAGTGACGGATCGCGCGCTTGCCGTCCTCAATGCACTGCTCAGCTTTTATCCGAAGAACGTCCTGTCGGAGGAAAACGGCCTGGTGGTCTTTCCGTCAAACGAACAGCTTTCGCTGCGCTCACACGGCATGGCGGAGCAGACGATCCGCCGCCACCTGGCGGTCCTGGTCGAATCGGGATTGATCATCCGCAAGGATAGCCCAAATGGCAAACGCTATGCCCGCAGGGCGAAAGAGGGTGAGGTCGCAGAGGCATTCGGCTTTTCATTGGCGCCGCTGATCGTGCGTGCCGAGGAGATCGAACGCCTCGCATCGGAAGTGGCGGCCGAGCGGCTACATATGCAGCGACTGCGTGAGCAACTCAGCCTTTGCCGCCGCGATGTGGCCAAGCTCATTGAGACCGCGATGGAGGAGCAGCTGGCAGGAGATTGGGAAACCGCGTTCGCCTATTTCAGGGAGCTGGTAGGTTCCATACCACGCACGGCGACGGCCGAGCAGCTTTCAACTGCACTCGAAACGATGGAAACGCTGAGAGACGACATCACTAGCAGACTGGAAACATTGCTAAAAGCAAAGAAACCGAGCGGCAATCACGATCAAAATGAGCGTCACATACATAATTCAAACCCCGACTCTACTTTTGATCTTGAACCAGCTTTCGAAACGAAGCAGGGGGCAAACTCGGAACTCATGATTGAGCCGAAAGCCGTGGCGTCGACGCGGAAACAGAAAAGTGACGCCGGACGCATAGCCAGGGTTCAGAGCGAGGCGGCCAACGATCGCCCGGACCTGAAATCCTTCCCCCTCGGGCTGGTCCTCCAGGCTTGCCCCGACATGGTGAGCTACGGCCCGAGTGGTTCGATTGCAAACTGGCGAGACTTGATGGCGGCTGCGGTTGTTGTGCGGGGCATGCTCGGTGTAAGCGAGTCGGCCTACGAGGAGGCCGCTGCCACGATGGGACCCGAGAACGCCGCCACGGTCATGGCGTGCATCCTCGAACGTGGCGGGCATATCAACTCCGCGGGTGGTTATCTGCGAGACCTGACCCGTCGCGCCGAACGAGGTGAATTCTCGATCGGTCCGATGTTGATGTCGCTGGTGCGAGCGCGCGGCGGCGGAACACGTCGGGCGGGATAGCACGTTCATGCAAGCCTGACATTGTTTCGCTGCGGGTTTGGCCGGCCAACCGCGGCGCAATCTCCTCCAAGGTTTCTATGCTGTACTCGTCCGTCTCCTTCGGAAACTTGGCGACGGAGAGATGGCCGTGTTGGTCGATGACCGACGCCTTCGGCCGCGCACCTCCGAGGGAGGTGCCGGGCGCGAAGATGAGTTGAAGGTCTTCGTCGGTTTCCTCGTCCCGGAAAATCCGCTCGGTGAGCTGAAGCAGGCGGCCAAGCTCTACTCGGGCCGGCCCGCGGCTCTGACAGGTGCCTGGAAGATATCGTCGCCGATCCAGCGAAACCGCGGCGCGCCGAGCGCGTCTCATCTGCGACCCCGATCAGGTAGTCGCTTTCCGCGAGCGTGCGCACGGCGCGGCCCTCGCGATCGGCAAAGCGATGCTCGGTGCGCTGCATGAGGCGGCGGCCCCACGTATCTGGCGAGGAGTCGCCGATCGAGCCGAAGGTTGCTAAATTAGTCCGACAGGAGGAGCGAAGGCGCCACGCGTCATTGCAAGCGCTGGCTCCATCGAGAAGCGGTGCGAATCCTCAAGCCATGTATCTTCGTACTCGAAAAGAATTGTTTCCGCGCCGCGAACGCGATTGCTCCTCGCCAATCCGATCGGGCGCGTGCGACCAATCAGATCGATGTGCACCTCGAAGTCAGCCAGCGTGGGGCGATCCGGTTGGCCGCTTAAGATGAACGCGCTTGGGCAGATCGGCACTGGCCAATGCCTGTCCAACAATGTCGTTGCTGATGTCGGCGATTTGCCCCAGACCTTCGAGCAAACCGAGGGCCTGAAGGGCGCCAGCATAGATGCCGATGCTGACATTGGTGTCGCCGGCTTTGACCCTTTGCAGGGTAGAGCGGGATGTGAAAGCACGCTGCGCCACGACCGCCATTGTCAGTTTGCGACGGCGGCGGGCGTCGTGGATATCCGCGCCGAGCTTCCGCAGGCCGCGGCGCACGGCCGCTGGTGGGTTATGGGGAGTAGGCATTTGAAACCTTCGCGCAACAGATTGGAAGGATATGTAGCACGAAGATTACAATTTTTCGGGCCGTGATTGGAATCTGTCGTGGCGTTTCCCGGCAGTGGAAACTACCTGGGTGAGGTTGGCGGACGTCTCACCCTAATTTACAAACTGCCTGCAAGTTGATCGCCGACCACATAAACCGCTGCATTATCCTACACCTCGCGTAGCCCCTTGTAGGACGCGTGTCTCAGCTTGCCGTCCTGTGTCCGGGCGCGATACTCGATCTCGGCAATTAGCGTCGGCTCGACCCATAGGAGGTTCTTTCGACGCCCGTCCTATTTCACCGGCGGCGTCTTGCGCTTTATGCGTTCGAGCGCCTTACGGCGTGATCAAATTGGCATGGTTCGCGATCGTCCTTCATCCACAGACTGCCGCGCAATCGAATGTGCGAAGACCTGGGCGGTGTCGACGGCAAGTGCCCTTGAGGGGAAAAGGGCGACATGGGGCGCAAATCGCCTCGCCCAGTCTAACGCGGCGTGTCGACCGCCGCCCCGATTGCGATCAGGTCCTTGGCAAGGGCTTCCGGGGAACGCTGGCCGCCAGGCCAGTCGAATAACCGGATGTCTGCAGATCGCGAGGTTCTGCTTGAGGTGAGCAGAGGGACGCGTCGCTGTCAGGCGAGATTGGGAGGAGATACGGGCACTCGTCTGGATCCGGAAAAAAATGATCAACCGCTTCATGAGCGAGGCAGTTGCCATTCGGCCCTGCCCGTGGTCTCGGGCATTCGTTGGGGCGGAAGTGGCAAGTTCCTTTGTCCTCTGGATGACCGAGCCGTGTCGTCATCGGTTCCGCGCTCCCCGTTTCGTTCCACCAGGCAATGTGGGGCCCATGGCACTGCATGAGGCGGGCCTCAGGCAGCGTCCGAGCTTTGCAGCGCGGCTGCGACCGAACGGCACAGGCGGATAAACATATATTGCCAATATATCTTAGGATGGTTACGTGACCTTTGTCGACGGACCAAATTTTGGAGATCATGATGACGCAAACATTGACCGAGGCCACGAAGGCAATTGTCCGCGCAACAGCGCCTGCCCTCGCAAGTCACGGGACTGAAATCACGGCGGCCATGTATAAGCGGCTGTTTGAGAATGCCGAGGTCCGCAACCTGTTCAACCAGTCGAACCAGGGAGAAGGCGGGCGCCAGACGAAGGCGTTGGCGCAGGCGATCCTCGCTTACGCCCAGAACATTGACAACCTGGCCGTACTCACCTCCGCTGTTGAACGGATCGCCCAAAAACACGTCGGCCTGCACATCCGGCCCGAGCATTATCCCCATGTAGCGACGGCCCTCCTGAATGCGATCAAGGATGTCCTCGGCGAGGCGGCGACGGATGAGATCCTCAATGGATGGGGCGAGGCCTTCTGGTTTCTGGCCAATATTCTGATCGAACGTGAAGGACAGATTTATAATAGTCTTCAAGCGTCCGAAGGCGGCTGGAATGGATGGAGGCAGTTTGCCGTCGTGTCAAAGCGCCCGGAGAGCGACATCATCACATCGTTCGTGCTGCGACCGGTTGATGGCGGGGCGGTGATCAGTCATCGGCCTGGTCAGTATCTGACATTTCGGTTCGATATTCCGGGTCTTCCTCCGCAGCATCGAAACTACAGCATTTCTTCTGCCCCCAATGCCGAGAGCTACCGCATCTCGGTCAAGCGAGAGACGCATGGGCTGGTATCAAGGTTCCTTCATGATCAGGTTGAGGAAGGCGCGGTCATCGAGGTTGCCCCTCCTACGGGAGATTTCCATCTGCCGACTGGGCAGGAAAGGCCCGTGGTGTTGCTGAGCGGCGGTGTCGGTCTGACGCCGATGGTGAGCATGCTGGAGACCATTGCAAACGATGGACGCAACGTTCCCGTGCATTACGTCCATGGTGCCGAGAACGGTCGTGTCCATGCGATGGGATCGCACGTCCGCGATATTGCCAAGGACCGGGAGCATCTCAAGACGACAATTTTCTACGGAAGCCCGCATGCGCAGGATCAGAGGGGCGTTCACTTCGACCACGATGGCCTCATCACAGTTGAATGGCTGGCAAGGAACACGCCGATCGCAGAGGCCGACTTCTATCTCTGCGGCCCGCGGCCCTTTCTCGCCGTCTTTGTGAACGGGCTCGCAAAGGCCGGTGTCCCGCAGGATCGTATTCACTACGAGTTCTTCGGTCCGGCCGACGAACTCGCTGCTGCATAGGTTTTCGGAAATGCAAGGCGACCGGCGACGGCCGCCTTGCTATTTGATATACGTTGCCGATATCTTTTATGCGATTGCGCCGATTTTTCCGGGAGGATCTGGTGATGCGTTTGACCGTTTACTCCGACTACGCGTTGCGGCTCATGATGTATCTTGCGCTCAAGGGAGAGCGGCTGTCGACGATTGCGGAAATCGCCGAAGCCTATGATATTTCAAAGGCGCATCTGATGAAGATCACCCACGAACTCGGGCAAAAGGGCCTGATCGACACTGTACGAGGTCGTCACGGCGGCATGCGGCTCGCACGTGCCGTCGAACAGATCGGCGTCGGTGAGATCGTGCGGGCCTGCGAACCCGACTTTGCGATCGTGCCGTGCATGGAAATTGGTACCGAGATTGTCTGTGTCGTGCAGCCTGCGTGCGTATTGAAGAGGGCGCTCGCTTCGGCGGCTGCGGCATTTCTCGATGTGCTCGATGGCTACACGCTTGCCGACCTGACGCGACCAGCCGTACCATTGCGCCGCCTGCTCGCGCTGCCGGAGGCGGAAGCCCACGCAGGGCACCCGGGATGACAACAGGATCGCAAGGACCGATTGCTCGGCAGAAGCACTCCGGATTATATCGCCATCGTCGGACGGGACGGCATCGCCATGGCGGCGCAAGGCTGCAATAACCCGACGACGCTTGGTCTCGACCACGCGGCCTTCATCGATGCAGTCGTGGGAGCTTGTCGAGTGCTATGCTCAGCTGGAAGGCCGGCAGCATCACCCTCACCTTCGCGGACCGTTGGGGCTCGACGTCGAGAAACGTCTCCCGCGGCATTGTTTCAGAGACGAAATTTACGCCTGGCGAGATCGCGTGATCACCAGATCTTCGGCTTCTTCTTGGCTCATATTGAGCACCGTCCTGCCCGTTTCGTAGCTGAAGCCATTGCGGCCGAAGGCCGCCATTTCCTTTGCGCTGCGCTCCCGATCGACATCGCCACGACGAAACGGTCCGAAGCCACGCTTGCGCGCAAAATGCACGGCTGCGAGCAGTTCATCCGCCTCATCAAGTGCGGCAGTAATGACTTCTTGATCGACGCCCTTTTGTGTAAGGGTCTGAGCGATGCGCCGTTTCGAACGGCCACTGCGAACACCAGAGCGCGTGCTGATCTCGGCATAGCTGATATCGTTCAGGCCGCCATTATCATAGGCGAAGGTCACGGCCGATTCTGCAACCGCTCTGAGCTGCATTTCGGTGATGTTTTCGAATTTGTCCTTCGCCTTCCGGATGATGGCATCGTACAGCTGTCTTTCGGTCATCATTCGCCGCTCGAGCCGATAGATGGTGGAGTTTCGGGCCCAACTCAGCATCCGTGCACTGGGAACGTCTGATGGTGCTTCATCATTGCTCACGATTCAGTCGCGCCCTTGGAGCTCACCTGTGAGAGAAGCCAGGTCGTGAACGCCACGCCGAGGGCATGTTCGCGCTTACCGTCTGGCATCACGACATAATAGCTGTTTTCCGTCGCCATCGGCCGGTCAAAGACGATTTGCAGCTTTCCAGCACTCAACTCTTGTTCGATGAGATAGAGCGGTAGAAGCGCGAACCCCATCGCCATCGTAGCCGCCTCGATGATCATCGAAAACTGGTCGAACCGATTGCCGCGATAGGAAGGATCTGCGACGACGTCGCAAAATTCGAACCATTGGCGCCAGAGTCGCGGGCGTGTAGCGAGGTGCAGCAGGGGCCTGCGCATGAGGTCGGCCGGGGTTGCAACTGGATCCGCTTGTAAAAGGGTTGGGCTGGCAACGGGAACGATCTTCTCGTCGCAAAGGAAGGTGCAGGTCGCCCCTGCCCAGATTGGCTGGCCGTAATGGATGGCGAGATCGACGTTTTCCTGCTCGAAATCGAAAGGCTCGGTGCGCGATGCTATGTCAACGAGGGAGCCGGGATGGGCAGCCAGGAAGTTCGGCAGCCGAGGCGTCAGCCAACGACTGCCGAACGTCGGCAAGGTCGCAATCGAAAGCGTCGCAGTCGCATCGGCGCCCGATGCCGCACGGATCATCATCTCTTCTGTCTGATGGAGGAGCCGCCTTGCCTCAGGCAGCAGCCTTCGTCCGGCTTCCGACAGGATTGCCCGCTGGCGGACGCGTTCAAACAGAAGGACCCCCAACTGGGTTTCCAGATCCTTGATCTGGCGGCTGATGGCGCTTTGCGTCAGATGAAGTTCAAGAGCGGCGCGCGTGAAATTGCCGTGTCGGGCGGCAGATTCAAAAGACTGCAGCGTTGTCAGGTCGGGCGTCAGCTTTCGGGGCAAAGTCATTCCAAAACCGCATCATCTAAGCTTGATTTATTGTTATTCATGTACTCCACGCGCGATATGATCGCAATCCAGAATGAACTCTTCCAACTATGGCGCGTGAGGCAATAAATGTTGACCAGAAGTTTCGTTTCCTCCTGCAGCATCCGCTCTGCATTCTCGGCGGCAATGTCGGCCATGTATCGCACCGAGGTGCCCGCTTACGGCACCCTGATGGACATTGTTGCAAAAGTGAATGAGGCCACGCTTGCAGCCGATCCAGCCCTCAGGCGCAGGTTGGAAGAAACGGATTGCCTCGAGCGTGTTTCCGAAGAGCGCCACGGCGCCATCCGTCTCGGAACTGCCGACGAACTTGCGATGATGAGACGCGTCTTTGCCGTCATGGGCATGTTCCCGGTCGGCTATTACGATCTCAGCGAGGCAGGCGTACCAGTCCATTCCACCGCTTTCCGCCCGGTCGGCGATGTAGCGCTGAAGCGCAACCCTTTCCGTGTTTTCACCTCGCTACTGCGCCTCGACCTGATTGCCGACGAAGAACTGCGCGCCGAAGCCGAGACGGTCCTGCAGAAGCGTCATATCTTTACTGCTGGCGCCATCGAACTGACTGAAAGGGCCGAGCGCGAGGGCGGTCTAGGCGAGGACGATGCCAAGCGCTTCGTCGCAGAAGTGCTGGAGACTTTCCGCTGGCATCATCAGGCGAACGTTGATCTCGCCATGTATAGGCGCTTGCATGATGCGCACCGGCTTATAGCCGACGTTGTCTCGTTCAAGGGACCGCACATCAATCACCTGACGCCCCGCACGCTTGATATCGACGACGTGCAGCGGCTGATGCCGGAATATGGCATTGCGCCGAAGGCAGTTGTCGAAGGTCCGCCGAGCCGTCGTTGCGCGATTCTGCTGCGGCAGACGTCGTTCAAGGCCCTCGAGGAAGCCGTCTCTTTCAAGGATGCTGGCGGGAACTGGCAGCAGGGCACGCATACCGCGCGTTTTGGGGAGATTGAGAGCCGCGGTATCGCCCTGACACCGAAGGGCCGCGCCCTCTACGACAAGCTCCTGACGGATTCGCGCAAGGTCGTGCGGCCCGCAGCCGATGGCTCGAACGCTGCGGCTTACGAAAAAGCACTCGCCGAGGCTTTCGCGCCTTTCCCGGACAGCTGGGCCGAAATTCGCGACCAGGGTCTTGGCTACTTCAGCTACTCACTCACGCCGAAGGGTCGGAGCGCGATTGCCTCGGCTGATGCCAGTGTCGATCAACTTGTGGCGGAAGGCCTCATCTGCTTCGACCCGATTGTCTACGAAGACTTCCTGCCCGTCAGTGCGGCGGGCATCTTCCAGTCCAACCTCGGGGACGAGGCTGCGCAGGAGTTCACTGCAAGCCCCAATCAGCAGCGCTTCGAGCGGGACCTCGGCGCCTCGGTTCTCAACGAATTCGATCACTATGCTGATATCGAGGCGCAATCAATCGCCGAATGCCAGGCCCTTCTGACCGCGGCGCAGGCGGCCGAGTAGGCCAACAGACCGAACCAGCAACCATTCAAAACGTCAAAGAGTGCACAAATGACCATCGCAGCAAGAACAGTGAATGTGGCCCACGAAGCCGTCGGGCTTCTCGACAAGATCGGCGTCGACAAGGCGCTCTACACCGGCGGCGACCTGGCCTCCTACAGCCCGGTCACGGGCGAGCAGCTCGCGGCTTTGAAGACAGACAGCCAGGACGCGGCGGGCGCCAAGATCGACAAGGCTGCGCGTGCATTCCAGACCTGGCGCCTTGTCCCGGCGCCGAAGCGCGGTGAGCTTGTCCGCCTCCTGGGCGAAGAGTTGCGTGCCGTCAAGACGGAGCTTGGCCGACTGGTATCGATCGAAGCCGGCAAGATTCCGTCCGAAGGCCTGGGGGAAGTACAGGAGATGATCGACATCTGCGATTTCGCGGTCGGTCTTTCCCGCCAGCTCTATGGTCTGACCATCGCAACCGAACGGCCGGGGCATCGAATGATGGAAACCTAGCATCCCCTCGGTGTTGTCGGTGTCATCTCCGCCTTCAACTTTCCTGTCGCAGTCTGGGCCTGGAACGCTGCTCTGGCGCTGGTCTGCGGCAACGCGGTCGTCTGGAAGCCTTCCGAAAAGACGCCCCTGACCGCACTTGCATCGCAGGCCATCCTGCAGCGCGCCATTGCCCGCTTCGGTGATGCGCCAGAGGGTCTGAGCGAAGTGTTGATCGGCGACCGTGCGATCGGCGAGGTCCTGGTCGACCATCCGAAGGTGCCGGTGGTTTCGGCGACGGGTTCCACACGTATGGGACGGGAAGTCGGTCCTCGACTTGCTCGCCGCTTTGCCCGTTCGATCCTGGAACTCGGGGGCAACAATGCCGGCATTGTCTGCCCGTCTGCCGATCTCGACATGGCGCTGCGCGCAATTGCCTTCGGGGCAATGGGCACGGCCGGCCAGCGCTGCACGACACTTCGCCGCCTGTTCGTCCACGAGAGTGTTTATGATCAACTCGTACCGCGCCTGAAAAAGGCCTATGCCAATGTCTCTGTCGGCAATCCGCTTGAAAGCACGGCTCTGGTCGGTCCCCTGATCGACAAGCTTGCCTTCGACAATATGCAAAAGGCGATCGGCGAGGCGAAAGCCCATGGTGGCACGGTCAACGGCGGTGAGCGCGTCGCGATGCCCCACGACAAGGCCTATTACGTCAAGCCGGCGCTGGTGGAAATGCCGTCGCAGGTCGGGCCGGTGCTGGAAGAGACCTTCGCGCCGATCCTCTACGTGATGAAATACTCCGACTTCGACAGCGCTATCGAAGACCACAATGCCGTCGGCGCGGGGCTTTCCTCGTCGATCTTCACGCTGGACCTGCGTGAAGCGGAGCGCTTCCTGTCAGCCGATGGATCCGATTGCGGTATTGCAAACGTCAACATCGGAACATCAGGCGCTGAAATCGGTGGCGCATTCGGTGGCGAGAAGGAGACCGGTGGTGGCCGCGAGTCCGGTTCGGATGCGTGGAAGGCCTACATGCGCCGTGCAACCAACACGATCAACTATTCCAAGGCTCTGCCGCTGGCGCAGGGCGTTTCCTTCGAGATCGAATAGGTGTTGCCATGACGATCGATGTGAAGATTGAAGAGGCGGGCTTTCGTCCCGCCTCGAGGATATCTGCCATAGGCGTCTCGGAGATCCTGCAGATCGGGGCGCGCGCCGCTGCCATGAAACGGGACGGCAAGCCGGTTATCATCCTTGGAGCCGGTGAGCCTGATTTTGAAACGCCAGACCATGTCAAGCAGGCTGCATGGGACGCAATGCAGCGCGGCGACACAAAATACACGGCGCTCGACGGCACGCCGGCGTTGAAGGAAGCAATCCGCACCAAGTTTCAGCGCGAGAACGAAGTTTCCTTCGAGGTTGGCGAGATAACCGTTGCCACCGGCGCCAAGCAGATCCTCTTCAACGCGATGATGGCAACCGTCGATCCCGGCGACGAGATTATCATTCCCACGCCCTACTGGACGTCCTATTCCGATATCGTTCAGATCTGCGAAGGCAAGCCAGTGCTTGTCCCATGCGATGCCGAGAGCGGCTTCCGGCTGACCGCCGAAAAACTCGAAGCGGCGATCACGCCGCGGACGCGTTGGCTGCTGCTGAATTCGCCGTCCAATCCGTCCGGTGCGGCCTATAGCGCAAAGGACTATCGCCCGTTGCTGGATGTACTGCTCAGGCATCCGCATGTCTGGTTGATGGTCGACGATATGTATGAGCACATCGTCTATGACGATTTTCGGTTCGTCACGCCGTTGCAGCTGGAGCCGCGCCTGCGTGAGCGCACGCTGACGATCAACGGCGTCTCCAAGGCCTATGCGATGACCGGGTGGCGTATCGGCTATGCAGGTGGCCCGAAGGCGCTTATCAAGGCTATGGCCGTGGTGCAGAGCCAGGCAACGTCCTGCCCATCTTCGATCAGCCAGGCTGCCGCCGTTGCCGCACTCAACGGGCCGCAGGATTTTCTTGCCGAGCGAACGCAGAGCTTCAAGCGGCGCCGCGATCTCGTCGTTTCCGGTCTGAATGCAATTGATGGTCTCGATTGCCGCGTTCCCGAGGGCGCCTTTTATACCTTCTCCGGATGTGGCGGCATTCTCGGCCGGACTGCCCCAGGCGGCCGCAAGATCACGTCGGACAGCGAGTTTTGCGCCTATCTGCTCGAGGAGGCGAATGTCGCTGTCGTTCCGGGCTCGGCCTTCGGCCTGTCGCCGTATTTCAGGATCTCCTACGCTTCAGCGGAAGCGGACCTGAAGGAAGCCCTGGAGCGAACCGCAGCGGCTTGCAGGCGGCTCGGCTGATTGTCTGAGCGAGAGAGGGGCGCCATTTTCCCGCCACAAGGCAAAGTGAATTGAGTTTGGCTTTCGTTGCCAGGCAGACAACGCAAAAGCGCCCGGATCATTTCCGGGCGCTTTTTCTTGTCCGCTTTGATCGGACGATCAGCCGGCGATCTTTTCGCCGTACGCCTTCTGCGCATAGTGGTGGCCGAAGCGGCTGTCGAGGAATGCGTCGAGACCAATATCTTCCTGGCGGATGAAACCCTTGCCAGGCAACTCACCCTTGGCCAGCATGTCGAGCACGGCGCAGATGCTGCAGGCGGTGGTGATCTGGATCGCACTCATCATGCGGCCGGCGACAACAGCGCTGTAGACCTTGTTGGCATAGGTTTCCTGCACGAGACGGCCGTTCTTCCAACCGGACACAGTGACGAAGACGATGACGACGTCCTGCATCGTGGACGGCAAGGCGTGCTCGAGGATGTCCTTGAGAACTTCGCGGCGATGACGAAGGCCGAGGTCGCTCAGCAATGCCTTCATGATCGCGGCGTGGCCGGGATAGCGGATCGTACGATAGTTCAGCGTGCGAACCTTGCCCTTCAGCGTCTCACACAGCGTGCCGAGACCGCCGGAGGTATTGAAGGCCTCGTAGGTTACGCCGTCGAGGGAGAACTCTTCCCGCTCTTCCAGAGCCGGCACTTCGATGAGCTGGCCGTCGACGATCGCCTCGCAGGGCTCGATGTACTCGTTGATGACGCCGTCGGTGCTCCAGGTCAGGTTGTAGTTCAAGGCATTCGAGGGATACTGCGGCAAGGCGCCGACGCGCATGCGAACACTGTCGAGCTTGTCGAAGCGGCTCGCAAGATCGTTGGCGACGATCGAGATGAAGCCCGGCGCCAGGCCGCATTGCGGTATGAACGCGGTGGATGCACCGGCGGCAATGGCCTTGACGCGGCGGGTGGATTCGACGTCTTCGGTCAGATCGAGGTAGTGCACGCCGGCTTCGGCCGCAGCCTCGGCGATGGCAATCGTCAGATGGAACGGTGCGGCACTCAGCACGGCAAACTTGCCGGAAAGGAGTTTGACCAAGGCTGCGTGGTCGGCAATGTCCACTTCCGCCAGGCTGAGCCCGGCGTTGGCCTCCATGTGATCCAGCTGTTGCTTGCTGCGGTCGGCAAGCGTGACGTGGTAGTCGCCGGAATGGATGAGAAGACGGGCGATCGTCGAGCCGATCTTGCCAGCGCCGATGACGACAATGTTTTTCATATGCGTTCCCTCATATTGGTTCGAGAAATCTTTATGCCCCCTTTATTCCTGTCGGTTTGGTTGATTCACAGCGCGAGAATGATAAAATCGACCGGAATTCTTTGGCATATCGCCGTCTGGATTGATCAATATGACGATGAGTGACAAGGATCGGCAGCTTCTGTCGATTCTCAGCGAAAACGCCCGGATGCCGACCGCCATGCTGGCCCGCAAGCTCGGCCTGTCGCGCACAACAGTGCAGGCCAAGATCGAGCGCCTGGAGCGCGACGGCGTCATAGCAGGCTATGGCGTGCGGCTATCGGATAACTTCGAGAGCGGTCAGATAAAAGCCCACGTGCTGATCACCCTTGCTGCCAAGGCGCTCGGACGCGTCACCCAAGAGCTGCAGGCCATTGCGGACGTCCGCTCGGTCCATTCGGTCAGCGGTAGCTTCGACATGATCGCAATCGTGGCCGCCGACTCGATCAGCGAGCTCGATACCGCCATCGACAAGATTGGGGATATCGACGGCGTGGAGAAAACCCTCTCTTCGATCATCCTGTCGACGCGCATCAACCGCTAAGGGGCACCTGCAGTTCGGACTCGGCCTGAATGTCGGAAGCACTAGACGCGGTAGGTGACGGCCGCCCCGGTGAGACCAGCACCGGCTGCTGCAAGAAGAAGGGTTTCACCCTCCCTGAGAGGCCGGGCGGCTGCATCCAGCGACAAGGTGAGCGGGATCGTCGCGGCGGAAGAGTTTCCGAACCGGTCCAGCGAGCAGACGGTCCGTTCGGGCCCGATCCCGAGATTGGTTGCAACTGCCTGAAATATCCGGACATTGGCCTGGTGCGGTACAAATCGGGTGATCGCTGCAGCTTCCACGCCAACCATGTCGAGCGTCCGCTGCGAGGCGGTGCTCATCATCTCGACCGCCCGGGAAAACACCTCACGCCCGTCTCGCATCGTCATCAGATAGTCCGTGGCGACGCGCCCCGGCGCGAAGGGCTTGTTGCTGCCGCCGGCGACAATCGAGATCAGGTCGTAGTTGCTGCCCTCGGAGCAGAGTTCAGTGCCGAGAATTCCGATGGAAGGATCGCTGGAGGGCGTCAGCACGACTGCGCCCGCCGCGTCAGCAAACAATACGCAACTGGCTCGCTCGGCCGGATTGATGCGGCGACTGAGAATATTGGCGGCAACGACAAGAACCGGCCTCCCCTGGGTGCGAACGAAAGCGTCGGCCAGTGTCAGGGCATAAAGAAAACCGGAGCAGGCGCCGGCCAGGTCGATCGCGCCACAGTGCTCTAGTGCAAGCCTGTGTGCCACGAGTGGCGCCGTCGGTGGCAGCAGCTGATCCGGCGTGGAGGTTGCCAGGAGCATCAGGCCGACCTCGGATCGATCGATCCCGGCGTTGTCGAGGGCCATGGCTCCGGCTTCGGTGGCGAGGCCGCTGAGGGTGTCGCCCTCTTCTGCCCAGTATCGGGTGCGGATCCCGGTGCGACGCTCGATCCAACCGGTTTCGAGCCCGAGGGATTGCTCGATTTCGGCGTTTTCGACACAGCGACCCGGAACAGCGTGCCCAAAGCCTGCGATGCGCGCGGAGCGGACCTTCGTCATGCTGCCGTTCCGATCAGTTTGTCCGCTGCCTCGTCTATGGCGTCATAAAGGCGATCGATTTCGGCTTCCGACACGCAATAAGGTGGCATGAGGTAGATGACGTTTCCAAGTGGGCGGATGAGGAGGTTGCGGTCGCGGAAGAAGCTGCGCAAGTGCGGTCCTATGTCGGCTAAATATCCTTCCGAGCGGACAGCCATGTCCAGCGCCGCAATGGTGCCGGTCTGGCGGACGTTCATGAAGCGCCGATCATTGGCAAAGCGTCGCAGCGCCTTCTCGTGCAGGGCAGTGAGGCGATCTATGCGCGCCTGAACCGGCTCGTTTGCCCAGATCTCCAGGTTGGCGACCGCTGCCGCGCATGCAATCGGGTTGGCAGTGTAGGAACTCGAATGGAAGAAGGTCTTGCGGCGGTCGGTGGAAACATGCGCGTCAAAGATCTCGCTTGTGCAAAGTGTGGCAGCGAGCGGCATGGCGCCCCCGGTCAGTCCTTTTGATGTGCAGAGGATATCCGGACAAATACCTGCCTGATTGCAGGCAAACAGGGTGCCTGTCCTGCCCCAGCCGGTCATCACTTCGTCTGCGATGAAAAGCACATCGTGGGAGCGGGCGATCTCCCTGAGCTTGCCGAGCAAGGATGGCTCGAAGATCTTCATGCCGCCGGCGCCAAGTACCAGTGGCTCAATCAACAAAGCCGCGACCTGACCGGAGCAACAAAGGAGGTGAAAGGCATCAAGCGTCTGTTGCTGCGAACCGGGCTCCGGAAAGGCAAGTCGATCGACGCCAAACAGCAGAGGCTCGTAAGCGGCATTGAAGACGCCCCTTTCGCCGACGGACATCGCTCCGATCGTGTCGCCATGATAACCGTGCTCCATGACGACGATCCGATCGCGGCGCCTGCCGGTGTTGTGGAAGAAGCCAAGCGCCATCTTCAACGCAACCTCGACCGCCGTCGACCCGCTGTCCGAATAGAAGACGTGCTCAAGCCCGGCCGGACTTACCTTGATCAGACCACGGGCGAGGTCTTCGGCAGGGGCATGCGTGTATTCGGCGAAGATGACCTGGTCATAACTGTCAGTCGCACGGCGGATCGCCTCCATGATCGTCGGATGCCGATGCCCGTGGGTGATGACCCACCATGAGGAGATCGCATCAAGAATGCGACTGCCGGCTTCGTCGATCAGATAGGCGCCTTCCGTCTCTATGACCTTTTTCATCGGCGGCTCGAGGCCGTGCTGTGTGAATGGATGCCATACAGGGGAGCGCGTCATGACTTTGAACTCCGAAAGACCGACACATCGAAGCCGCGATGAAAGGCTGCCATCAGGCCGTCGTGGGTAAGCGGGTTGGTCGGCTCCAGCCGTCCCAATTCCCGAGCACCACTCATGTGGATGATGATCCTCTGGGTGTCGGCGTTTTCCTTGCCCATAAAGGCAATGCCGAAGATGGGCACACATCGGCGCTGCAGCGCTTCTACGGATAGCAGCGTATGGTTGATGGTACCGAGCGAGGTTCTGGCGCACAGGATGACGGGTGCCTGCCAGCGAGCGAAGATATCGGCAAACAGGATTCCTGATGTCAGTGGAACGAGAACGCCACCAGCGCCCTCAATGACAAGCGGATGCGGGAGCGCCGGCAGTTCAAGCGCGCCGGGTTCGATCGTCACGTGATCAAGCGCTGCTGCGTGGTGGGGGGATGCTGGTGTCTTTAGCCGGTAGGCCTCGGGGAGAATCCGTTCGGCCGGAACATTGCCCAGTCGGGCGACCGTTTCTGCGTCGGTCTCCTCGTCCAGTCCCGACTGGACAGGTTTCCAGTAATGCCCTTTGAGTGCGCAGGTTAATGCAGCAGCGAAAACAGTCTTGCCGATGCCGGTGTCAGTGCCGGTGACGACGAAGCGCGACGTCATTGCTGCTCCTTTCGCATGACAACGGCCAGCCTCTCGAACAGCCGCGAAATTGTCTCCGGTTCGACGTTGAGGGTGATGGAGATGCGCAAACGCGCCGTGCCCTCTGCCACGGTTGGTGGGCGGATGGGTCTGACGTCGAAACCCTCGGTCCGCAAGCCTTCGGCGATCCGCACCGCGCGACGATTGTCGCCAACAAGAATGGGGAGGATCTGTGAGCCGCTGGATTGCATCCCGATCGTCCTTTCCATCTCGCGATTGGCAAGAGCGACAAGTCCGGCGAGCTTGTCGCGTCGCTCCGGTTCATCGTCGAGGGCTCTCAATGCCTCCCGGACTGTCGCAGCCATCAGCGGGGATGGTGCCGTTGAATAGATGAAGTTCCGGGCGCGATTGACGAGGAAATCGCAGAGGACTGCCGGCGCAAGGACAAGCGCGCCCGACGCACCAAGCGCCTTGCCGCAGGTGTGCAGGGTTATGCAGTTTTCTGGATGTCCCAGCCGCTCCGCCAGGCCGCGTCCTCCCTTTCCGAAGACCCCCGTCGCATGTGCCTCATCGATGACGAGGAAACCATCATGGAGCCTGGCAAGTTCGGCCAAATCGCGAAGCGGCGCGCGATCCCCGTCCATCGAGTAGAGACTTTCGACAGCGATCCAGGGTCGGCCCGTGCCGCCGGCTTTGCGCCATGCTCGGATGGCGTCGGCGACGGCGCTGACATCGTTGTGCGAGGTCGCGATCGATGCCGCCCGGCTGGCAGAAATCCCTTCATGAGCGCTGGCATGGATGAGCGCATCATGAACGATGATGTCCTGGCGCTGAGGCAAGGTTGAGAACAACGCCACATTGGCAGCATAACCATTGGCGAAGTAGAGCGCCCGTGCTGCCCCGAAATACGCGGCAGCCTCCCGCTCCAGCGCGTCATGCTCCGGGTGATTGCCGCGTAGCAGGCGCGAACCCCCGGCCCCCACTGCCACGCCGCGGTCCAATGCAGACCGAAGCGCATCTCCTAGCCGCTGCGATTGCGCAAGACCAAGGTAGTCGTTCGAGGCGAAATCCGCGCCGGAAGCGGCGACAAGGCTGCGGCTCCTTCCCTTGCGATCAAGGCCAGCGAGCTTGCGCTCATAGACTGCAAGGCCCCCGGCACTCACTCTGCCCGTTCCAGCTGTTCGGCCTTCAATCCCAGGCGGCGAAAGAGAGCCGTGTCGTGATCCTCACCGGGATTGTCCGCTGTCAGGAGGGTTTCGCCCACAAAGATGGAATTGGCGCCCGCAAAGAAACAGAGCGCCTGCATCTCGTCCGACATATCCGTTCGTCCCGCAGACAGGCGAACGTGGGATACGGGCATCAGGATGCGTGCCAGTGCAACCGTCCGAACGAACTCGATTGGATCGATCGGCTTTGCATTGGCGAGCTTTGAGCCGGGGATCGGGATCAGCATATTGATCGGAACGCTCTCTGGCGGCGCCGGAAGATTGGCAAGCGTGACAAGCATCGAGATCCGATCTTCTGTCGTCTCGCCCATTCCGAGAATGCCGCCGGCGCAGACCTTGATGCCGGCCTGGCGGACATTGGCAAGGGTATCAAGGCGATCTGCGAAGGTCCGGCTTGTGATGATCTCGCTATAGAAGCGCTCCGAGGTATCGATGTTGTGATTGTAATAGTCGAGGCCGGCATCCGCGAGCCTTGCCGATTGCTGCGGGGTCAGCATGCCGAGCGTCATGCAGGTCTCCATCCCGAGCGCCCGCACGCCCTCGACCATCGCGACGATCGAATCCATGTCCCGGTCCTTGGGGCTGCGCCAGGCGGCGCCCATGCAATAGCGCGTTGCACCCCCTTCCCTCGCCTTTCGCGCTTCGGAAAGTACGCGGTCGACCTCCATCAGTTTTGAAGCCTTGAGGCCGGTCGGATAATGGGCCGACTGGCTGCAATAGCCGCAGTCTTCGGCGCATCCGCCGGTCTTGACGGACAGGAGACGGCTCATCTGTACGGCATTGGGATCAAAATTGGCTCGATGGATGCCGTGGGCGCGAAAGAGAAGGTCGTTGAAAGGCAAATTATAGATAATTGTGGCGTCGGATGCGGTTAGATGCCCCCTGCTGCCTTTCATTGCGGCTGGACAGTCGGTATAAGGCTGCATTTGACTAAAACCTTTGCGCTTCGGGATATCAAGTCATAGATAGAAATCAAAATTATCTATAATAATTTCATACGACATTAGGCAAGTGCGTTTTTCAGTTTGTTCGCCTGAGGAAGCTTGGCGATCCGACTCAGGTGCTCCTGTGTCGGCTAGCGCCTGATTGGCTGACAGGCTTCGCGTTTTCGATGCCACTCTCAGAAATCAGGCTGCATTCCAGCGCGCAACAGGGATTGCGATCGCTCGGCCGATGCGCGTCGCTATTGTCCGAGCTCGGAGCGCAGGCTACCGCTGAACAGGAAACGCGCGGGGAGCAAGTGAGAACGGAGGCTAGCCGACGATTGCAAATCGCTCGCGAGCGGCATGCTGCATTCGCCGCGACGGGCCGCCGATCCATTGCACATGCCGCTCCAGCGCGGTCACGGCATTCTCGACCTTGCCGGCGCGAAGAAATGCGAGAATGCTGCGGTGGTCCGTATCGATTCGCGGTTCCCAGTCGGTGAGCCAGGTGGCGAACAAGAATCGGGCGCTCGCCGCATGCAGGTCGTCAATGGCAGAAAGCAGACGCGGCATTTCGCAGGGTTCGAGGATGAGCTTGTGAAACCTGCGATTGGCCTCTTCCCAGGTGCGAACGTCGCGCGCATTGTCGCCGTCGATCGTTGCCTGTTCGGCCTGGTCGAGACGCGAAGGCGTCAGGTGCTCTGCCGAGTGGCGCAGTGCAAGGCCCTCGAGGGCGGCGCGCATCTTTGCGACCTCCTGCACCTCCTTTAGATCGAATGAGGCAACACGAACGCCGCGGCGCGGTTCGCTGACGGCAAGGCCTTGCGCCTCCAGACGGCGCAGGGCCTCGCGCACGGGAACGTGCGAGGATCCGAATTCCTCGGCTATGTGGTCCTGCTTCAGTTTCGAGCCGGGCGGCAAGGCGCCCGTCACGATGCGCTCTGCGAGCGCGCGACTTATGCGTCCGGCTATCGTGTCGTCGTTATGAATAGTCATATTTTAGAGATAGTTCCTGGGCTCGATGCTGTCGAGGTGCGTATCACCGACTGTTGTGGATTTGTAGGTTGGCCCTGCGGCGGTTCCTGGCGGTTTTGACGCCATGCGGCAACGGTTGCAAAGTTCCGGCACGAAGATCGGCAATGCCAGGCCCTGATTGTTTGTCCATTCGACACCAAAGGTGGGGTCATCGCTGCGGAAGTTGTCTGGCCATGACGCGGGACAATCTCTTATTCGTCCAACGCCTTCTTGCAATGATTGTGTTGGATGCAGGGAAGCGCGGGACGACCGAAGGGTTCCTTGTCGGATATCGGGGTCACGGTCGGGCGTTGTCGCCAGGGTCCGTTTCGCACTGCGCGGTGAAGGCTTCCTCGTCGTTGGCGGTAACAGCCGCCGGCGCAGGCTTTGCGGCGTTTGCCTGTAGTCGGGGGACGCCACGCTCGGACGGCGGGCCGTGCCGGGCGGCGATGACATTTCGTCCTGGAAATGAAGACTTGGACACGCCAGATGGCGCGCTCGTGCGTATGATGGTGGCTTCACCGTTGCGTTTGCGGAGATTTTCTTGCCGATGAGCGGCGCGCGGGCTTGCGTCGTCTGAACGCCGCGACATGGCGGGCTGACCTCCTGTGGTCATGTCGGCACTGTGATTTGCGCGTGGTTGGTGTTGCACCTGCTGTCGCCTGTGTGAGGGCGTCGCACTTCGGGGGTGCGCGGGCCAGGCGTGAGGGCGGCCGCGTTACCCACAGGCGTTCGAGCGCCGGGCAAGATGAGAGGGCTTTTCGCGAAGAGCCGAGGTGGTGAGCGACAATGCGGTCGGCGCCTTCGGTGACGGTGGGTTGGTGCATGCAGGATGATTGACCGTTGTCGCAGGGCTTGGCTCGGACATGAACGGATCTGCGAATGGCCTTGCCAAGGCGCTGGGAGCTGTCTTCCTGTCTGGCGCTCGCATTGGCCGGAAGACCGTCCGGGGGGCAGCATCAGGAGATGCCCTGACCATCGGTTGCTGCCAGCCTCGCAGAGTCCGGGTTCGAGCGGAGTTCCCCGCGGGGAACAATGGGCCAGATGACGTGTCGTGCCGCTATCCACCGGCGCGAGGGGAAGTATCAGTTTGAAAGGAATCCTTGGCGGTGTCGCAGGGCTTTGCTCGGACATGAAGGGATCTGCGAATGGACATGCCAAAGCGCTGGGAGCTGTCTGCCTGTCTGGCGCTCGCATTGGCCGGAAGACCGTCGGGGAGCGGCATGAGGAGATGCCCTGACCATCGGTTGCTGCCAGCCTCGCAAGGTCCCGATCAAGCGGAGTTCCCCGCGGGGAACAATGGGCCAGATGACTGGTCGGGCGGCTATCCACCGGCGCGAGGGGAAGTATCGGTTCGACAGGAATCGTTGAGCGTCGTCGTAGGGCTTGCCTCGGACATGAAGGGATCTGCGACCGGAGTTGCCAAGTCCCTCGGCGTTGCCTGCCTGTCTCGCGCTCGCATTGGCCGCAAGATCGTGGGGACGCAGCATCAGGAGGTGCCCTGACCATCGGGTTGCTGCCAGCCTCGCAGGGTCCCGACCATGCGGAGTTCCCCGCGGGGAACAGTAGGGTCAGATCATTTGTCGCGCCGCTGATCCACCGGCATGAGGCGCAGAATCATTTCAGAATAGCCGCGCCGTGATTGGTGTGCCTTGGTGACAATTCCCGATGATCGGGCGATTGTTGTTGACAAAGCACGGTCTTGTCCGAGATTCTGTGGGCAGGTTTCAGCATTTGCGCCGCTCGCTGGAAGCGGCGCAAGGACATTTTTCTGGATGCCGCAGCCGTCATTGAGGCAATTTCAGCAGCATCCTTCGGCATTGGCTTCCCGCCCTGCAAATAGCATGTAGCGGAACCAAACGGGTCGTTGGCTGCCGTAAGTGAAAAAAATGTACAGTTGGTCAATGATTTAGCGGCGGCGCAACGACTGTGTCAGCAGACGCTGCGAAACCGATCAACGCATGTGGAGAGCACCTTTTCCCCCGGTCGTTTCCACCAGTTCGCTGCCGAAAAGATTTCGACTTCCTGCGCTCCATGATAACCGGCAGCCTCGATGGAGCGTCGGATCCCCTTGAGATCGATCACGCCGTCTCCCATCATGCCGCGGTCCAGCAACAGGTCCGTGGTCGGAACCAGCCAGTCGCAGATGTGGTGTGCCAGGATCCGGCCCGACGCCCCGGCTCGGGCGATTTGTTGCTCGAGCTTTGGGTCCCACCAGACGTGATAAACGTCGATGGCCACACCGACGCCGTCGCCGAGCAGGTCACAGATATCGAGTGCCTGCTCAAGTGTGTTCACGCAGGCGCGGTCGGCGGCATACATCGGATGCAGCGGTTCGATCGCAAGTGGTATGCCGGATGCGCGTGCGTGCGTAAGGATCGCTCCGATCCCGTCTGCAACCATATCGCGCGCGTGGGCGACATCCCTGGACCCCGCAGGCAGGCCGCCGACGACGAGAACCAGGCAATCGGCGTTGAGAGCAGCTGCCTCATCGATCGCCCTCTTGTTGTCGTCGATTGCTGCAGCTCGCCCCGCAGCATCCGCAGCGGGGAACATGCCCCCGCGGCAAAGCCCGGTCACCTGCAGTTGGTTGTCGGCGACGATCCGGGCAGCTTCCGACAAGCCGATCGCATGCACCTGATCACGCCAGGGAGCGATCGCAACAATATCCTGCTTGAGGCAGGCCTCGACCGCCTGCTTCATGTCGTACTGCTCTCGCACCGTCGCGAGGTTGATGGAAAGGCCATTGACTGCCATTTTTGATATTCCTCCCTCACCTCGCGATGCGAAGTGCATGCCGTGATTTTCAGATGCCTGCAGTCGCCAGGATAGTCTTCATCCGGGTGACGGCGAGATCCGGATCCCGCAGGACGCGGGCCTCGTCGGCAAGTCGGAACAGTTCCGCCAGATGCACCATCGAGCGCGTGCTTTGCTGGCCACCCAGCATCTGGAAGTGGTTCTGGAAACCATTGAGGTAGGCCAGGAAGACAACGCCCGTCTTGTAGAACCGCGTCGGTGCCTTGAAGATGTGCCGTGAAAGCGGGACGGTCGGCGCCAGGATCTCGTGGAATCCGGCGAGATCGTCTGCGCCAAGCTTCTGCAGGGCAGCGCTGGCCGCGGGCGCGATGGCATCAAAAATGCCGAGCAGGGCGTGTGAGTATCCTTTCTCGTCGCCGGCGATAAGCTCCGCGTAGTTGAAGTCATCGCCCGTATACATCTTGACCGCCGGATCAAGCTTTCGACGCATGACGATCTCTTTCTCCGCGGAGAGGAGGGAGATCTTCACGCCGTCCACCTTGGTTGCGTGGTCATTGATGATGGCAACGGCCGTTTCCATGGCCTGCATATCATCACGCGAACCCCAATAGCCGGCGAGCGCAGGATCAAACCTTTCGCCAAGCCAATGGATGATCACCGGCTGCCGGACCTGCCGCAAGATGCGATCATAGACACGCACGTAATCCTCGGGGCTCTTGGCGGCGGCCGCAAGCGCGCGGCTTGCCATGAGGATGATCCGGCCGCCCTGCCCTTCGACGTAGGCGACCTGCTCCTCATAAGCGTGGATGACATCATCGATGCTAACGCCAGGGCCCGGTGGCAGATGGTCGGTGCCGGCGCCATAGGCGATGAGGGCATCCGGGCGCCGGCGCGCTGCCGATTGGACATTGGCGATGAGTTCCTTGGCGCCAGCCCAGTCGAGCCCCATGCCGCGTTGGGCGGTGTCCATCGCCTCGGCAACGCCGAGGCCGAGGTCCCAAAGATACTCGCGGAATGCAACGGTACGCTCCCAGTCGATGTTGCGGTCGAGCCATGGATCGTTGTCCGCCAATGGATCGACGACCACATGAGCGGCCGCGTAGGCGACACGGTTGAAGGCATGGCCGCCGGCCGGGCGTTCCGGCGTGACAAGCGGTGCGTTGGCGATGGCATAATCCTCCAGCGAGCCGCCGGAGACGGGAAGACGAAGTGACTTTGCCATGGCCGTCATGCAACCTTGCGGACTGATGTATCGGCGAGCGAGGGAACGTCCACCCAGCGACGTTCCTTCCAGCTCTGGTGCGCCAGTTCCGCAAGCTGAACACCCTTGGCGCCCTCGCGCAGCGTGAACCTCCACGGCGCGTCTTCGACGACGTAGCGCAGGTAGTCTTCCCACTGCGCCTTGAAGCCGTTGTCGAAAACCTGGGTTTCCGGAACCTCGTCCCATGTCCTGTAGAAGTCGATCGTCTGCGGCTGATCGGGATTCCAGACAGGCTTCGGTGTGTTGACCCGATGCTGCGTCCAGCATTTGGTCAGACCGCAGACGGCCGAACCATGTGTTCCGTCGACCTGGAAGGTCACGAGGTCGTCACGACGCACGCGAACCGCCCAGGAGGAGTTGATGTGGGCGACGATGCCGCCGTCGAGTTCAAAAGTCGAATAGGCTGCGTCGTCGGCATCTGCCCTGTAGGTCTTGCCGTTCTCGTCGACGCGGCTCGGGATATGGGTGGACGCGTAGCAGCTGACGGCCTTGACCTCGCCGAAGAGGTTGTCCAGCACGTAGCGCCAGTGCGGCAGCATGTCGAGGATCATGCCGCCACCATCGGCCGCGCGATAGTTCCAGGATGGACGCTGAGCCTTCACGCCCCAGTCACCCTCGAATACCCAGTAGCCGAACTCGCCGCGTACCGAGAGTATCTTGCCGAAGAAGCCGCTGTCCTTGAGCAGGGCGATCTTGCGCAGTCCCGGCAGGTAGAGCTTGTCCTGCACGACACCATTTTTGACGCCGCGCTGTTCGGCAAGCGTCGCAACGGAAAGCGCCTCCTCGAGAGTCTCCGAGATCGGCTTTTCGCAATAGACATGCTTGCCGGCCTCGATTGCCTTTTTGAGGAGCGAGACGCGCATTTGCGTCGAGCCTGCGTCAAAAAAGATCCTGTTGTTCGGATCCGCAAGGGCGCTGTCGAGATCAGTGGTCGTGCGCGTCAGGCCGTGCTTGCGGGCAATGGCCTCGATCTTGTCGGCATTGCGTCCGACGAGGATCGGATCGGGCATCAGGCGGTCGCCGTTGGAAAGCTCAAGGCCCCCCTGCTCGCGGATCGCGAGAATGGAGCGCACCAGATGCTGGTTATAGCCCATGCGGCCGGTGATCCCATGCATGATAATGCCAAGCGAAATCGTCGCCATCTGCGTCTTCCTCCCATAAATAACTATTTAGTTACATAAGTGCCATGTGCTCCCCATGCTGTCAACCCGGCCCGTTGCTGGCGACCAGAAATCGGCGCCGGCGCCGGCGCCCGCAACGTTCCTGAAGCTCGCTCTTGTCCCGTTGCAACGCCTGCGCACAATCACGCGGATGGGTCCGACCGTCGGGATGCAATCTGCTGGATATAAATGGCGGAACCGCTTATGCGGTAAGCAAGGTGATTGTTCAGAACGCTCGCAAGTCAGGCCCATGAAGGCAATTTCAGGCACCAATCTCGAACAGGCAAAATCGCACAACCGACGCGTCGTGATCGAAGCGGTCCGGACGAATGGCCCGTTGTCGCGGGCGGCCCTCTCCCGGTTGACGGCGCTCAGCACGCAGACGGTATCGAACATTGTCGAAGAACTCGAACGGTCCGAGTTGCTGAAGGCCGAAGCCCCGGAAAAGGCGGCGCGTGGGCAGCCGATCACGCCCTACTCGATCAATCCGGACGGTGCCTACTCCATTGGCCTGGAGCTGGAGCGGGATCGTGCCGTTGGCGTGCTGACCGATCTTTCGGGACGTGTCCGTGCCAGGATCGACAAGCCCGTCGACAGGCCGACGCCGACCGAGGCGATGCCGATCCTCGGTGGTATCGTTGACGAACTGCAACGGAACTTTCGCTTCGATCGCGCTCGCCTGCTGGGTGTCGGCATCGCAATGCCGGGGCGGTATGCGGCCGAAGGGGTGACATCGCTGAGCCCGGTGACGCTTCCCGGCTGGCAGGGTTTCCCCGTGGCCCCGGAACTTGCCCGACTTGTTGGCGTCCCGGTTCTCGTCGAGAACGACGCCACCTCTGCTGCGATCGGCGAGCGGCTCCACGGCGTCGCTCGGGGCTTGAGCAGCTTTGTCTATCTGTTTCTCGGCGGGGGTATAGGGGCCGGCATGTTTCTCGACGGCCATCTCTACAAGGGCAGCCGCAACAATGCCGGCGAAATCGGCCATATGATCGTGGTGCCGGATGGGCTGGCCTGCGTGTGTGGCAAGCGTGGTTGCCTCGACCGCTATGTCTCGCTCGGCGCAGTCTACGAATATCTCGACATTGGCGACCCCAGACAGCACGACCCTGAAACTATTGCCGCCTTGATCGCGCAAGGGGACAGTCGGATTGATGCCTGGGCAGAGGCTGCCGCGAAGCCCATGCGTCAGACAATCGATGTTCTGGAATTGGCCTTCGATCCGCAGACGATCGTGCTTGGCGGTTCGATGCCCCCGTCACTGCTGCAGCGCCTCGCTCGTCAGCTGGATCCGTTGCATACCCCGGTCAATCCCGGGGAGGAACGAAACCTGCCGCGCATCATGATCGGTGCGACCGGCAGGGACACGGCGCTTCTGGGCGCCGCGGCACTGCCGATCTTCTCGGAAACGAACCCGCAGTTCGATGTCCTTCAAAAACCTCTGGGCTGACAACCTCACGGATAGGCGTACAGGACCGGCATCAATCCCGCGACTGCCTTGAAGCGCTCCCAGGACTTGTCCGCGGGCTTCGTCCAGGCGCTCTCGGCAAGTGCCGAGATCCTTGGAAACACCAGGCGGTCAAAGACCGCGCGATCGGTCATCGGCTCCGACCAGATGCAGGCCTGGATGCCACGCAGCTTCTTTTTCTGCTCGTCGCTCCAGCCTTCGACCGGGTCGAAATTGTAGAGCTTCTCGGGCTCCGACCACCCGGCCCAGCTGGCGCCCGGCTCGTCCCAATCCGGGCTGTTTGCCATGTCGAGATAGTAGACCTGCCCAGGGCAGACGACCATTTCGTAGCCCTCACCGGCCAGCGCCGCCGAAACTTCGACACTGCGCCAGCCGCAGAGATAGCTCTTTGCCTTGTCGATGACATTGCCATGCGCTGCCTCTTCCCAGCCGCCGGTGATGCAGCCCTGCTCGGCGAGGAACTTCTGGATCCGGGCGAGGAAAATCGACTGCAGAACCGCGGCTCCCGATCCGTCTATGTCGTCGGCGCCGTGAGTATTGGTGATGACGTTGAGCCGCTTGGCATGTGCTTTAGCCACTGCATCTCCGCCAATCTCGCGCAGACGCGCCAAGGCCTCCGGCGAACCCGACCAGGCGCCGAGGGGCACTTCATCGGCGCCGATATGGATCGTCTTGAATGGAAAGAGCTCGATCAATTCGCGGAAGATCGTTTCCAGAACCTCGTAGGTCTTCTCGCGTGCCGGGTTCAGGCAGTTGTCGGGGAAGCCCTGAACCGAATGGTAGCTCCCGGCTTCTTGCGGGTCGCGAAGTTCCGGGATTGCCTGTTGCATCGCATAGCAATGTCCAGGGACATCGATCTCCGGCACGACCTCGATGCCGAGCTCCTTGGCGTGCGCGACGATCTCGCGTACCGCCGCCTTGGTGTAGTAACCGCCGGTGCGGGCCGCGCCAGAGCCGAGAAGCGGCGGAATGGGAAGGCCGTGTCCCCGCCAGGCGCCGACTTCGGTCAGGGCAGGATAGGCGTCGATCTCGATCCGCCAGGCCTCGTCGTCCGAGAGGTGCCAATGGAAGCGGTTGACCTTGTTCCAGGCGAGGATGCTGAGCAGCTTCTTGATTTCAGCCTTGCCGTAGAACTGACGGGCAACATCGAGATGAAGGCCGCGCCATCCCATGGATGGCTCGTCGCGGATCTCGCCTTCGACCGGAAAACGGAAGGCGTGCGGATAAAGGTGCGCACCACGCCAGACCTGGCCAAGCGTGATCAGGCCATAGAGCAGGCCGGTCTGCGTGCTCGCGGAAATGTGTACGATCTCGCTCGAGAAGGACACGCGATAGGCTTCTGGCGCCAGGCCCTCGACGACGTCAAGCATCACGGGCATTCCGCCTTCCGAGGCAGGACGGACGATCCCTTCGACCGCAAAGAGCTGTTCGACGAGGCCGGTAAAGGCATTTGCCGCGGCAATGGCCGGGGGATTGCCGGCATTGAGCGCAAAGCCGGGAGGAACCGAGCGCTTGCCAGATACCGACACCACGTCAGCCCACGGGACGATCGCGACAGGCACAGGCGGATTGACCGGCACGGGATAGATTTCTGCGCCACGCTTCAATGGGGCATTGTTGGCAAGCGAGCGGGTCGGCTCGACAGATAGTGCAAGCGTGCCGCCGTCGGCGAACGCCACATAGGCACCGGTTGCCCCATCCGTCCAATGCTGGAACAGCCAGCTGAGAGCGGAGATGGTCAGCGTCCAGGTCTTGCCCGCCTCAAGCTCGAAATTCTCGGGCGGAAGAAATTCGGTGAAATTTGATAGCCGGCGGCCGATCGTGCCCCCCTCGATGTGAACAGCCGGATCCACCCGTCCCGGACCGCTGATGCAGAGGGTGAAGTTGGCAAGGGAATTCGATGAAAGGTTCTTGAGGTTGAGCGTGTAGGCCTGGTCTCGTTCGTCCGAAGCGGGCAGCCATGAGGTTTCGAGCCGCAGGGCGGGTTGGCGCTGTATCGACATCATCATCTCTTGATAGGGTTAGGGATTATGTTGTTCCGATTTGATCAATCAATTTGATTTAATCAGCTTGCGTTGGCGATCGTCAATCGGCAGAAGGAATTATTGCGCGCCCGGCAACGGCCCGTGTGCCAGGCGCCACGAAGGGGCCGTCACCCGCTGCAAGTGGTGAGATACAACTTGCAGCGTGTGATATCGTGATGTCGGTTAGACCGCCTTTGCCGCGTCCGGATGGGCAGCCTTGAACGCCGGCAGTGCGTTGCACGCGTCGACAATGCGAACGACGCGAGGAAACGCCGACATTTCGATACCCCAGCGACGGGCGTTGTAGACCTGCGGCACCAGGCAGAAATCCGCCATCGTCAGTGTGTCTCCAAATGTGTAGCGACCGGTCGTCGGCTCATCGAGCATCTGTTCCACCGCGTGCAGTCCGCTGCCGATGAACCTGGTCATCCACTCGGCTCGGGCGCCCTCCTCGCCAGTCAGGTGAGCGACGTGCGCGACGACATTAAGGTTGCAGATCGGATGAATATCCATGGCAACGGCATAAGACAGCGCCCTCACCCGCTGCCGCCCCACGGCAGTATCGGGCAGGAACCCGCTTTCGGGATAGGTCTCGGCAAGGTATTCGATGATGGCCAGGGATTGGGTGAGCGTGCGTCCGCCGATGCGCAAGGTGGGGACCAGACCCTGGGGATTGATTTTCAGGTAGTCAGGATCCTTGTGGGCCAAGGCAAGCAGGTCGATCGGGACGGTCTCGAAGGCAAGCCCAAGCACATGAAGCGCGATGCGGACCCGGTAGCTGGCCGAGGAGCGCCAGTAGTCGTAGAGCACGATCCCGGTCATTGCCGCTCGTCCCCGGCGTAACGCTGTACGGTCTGCTCGATCGCGCCGAAAATCGATGCACCGTGCTTGTCCTTCATCTCGATGCGAACCCTGTCGCCGAAGTGCAGGTAAGGCGTTTTGGGGCCTCCGTGCTCAATGGTCTCGATCATTCTGATCTCGGCGATGCAGGAATAGCCGTCTCCGCCTTCAACGATCGGCTTGCCGGGGCCGCCGTCACGCTTGTTGGAAACCGTGCCTGAACCGATGATCGAGCCTGCCGCCAGCGGGCGTGTTTTCGCCGCGTGCGAGACGAGCTGTCCGAAGTCGAACGTCATGTCTCTGCCGGCGTTGGCGCGGCCAAACGGAATGCCGTTCAAGCTGACGAGCAATGGAAGATGGACCCTGCCGTCCTTCCAGGCGTCGCCGAGTTCGTCCACTGTTACGGCGACGGGCGAGAAAGACGACGAGGGTTTCGACTGGAAGAAGCCGAATCCCTTGGCGAGCTCATCGGGAATGAGACCGCGCAGCGACACGTCGTTCACGAGCATCACGAGCCGGATTGCTTCATGTGCCTGCCGAGACGTTGCGCCCATCGCAACGTCATCGACGATGACGGCAACCTCGCCTTCCATATCGATGCCGAAGCGTTCATCGGCGGCAAGGATCGGGTCGCAAGGGGCGAGAAAGTTGTCGGAGCCGCCCTGGTACATCAGGGGATCGGTCCAGAATGTCGTCGGCATGTCGGCATTCCGCGCCCTTCGCACCAGCTCGACATGGTTGACGTAGGCCGATCCGTCCGCCCACTGGTAGGCGCGTGGCAGTGGGGAATGAACATGTCGCGGATCAAAGGGCTCGGATGGCACTGAGCCGGCTTCGAGGCTTTCGGCGAGGCGGGTAAGTTTTGGCGCGGTTGCCGGCCAGTCGTCCAGCGCTGCCTGCAGGGTGCGGGCGACCTCGCCCGCATCGGCAAACTGCGTCAGGTCACGGGTGACGACGATCAGTCGACCGTCGCGCGAACCGTCTTTGAGCGTGGCAAGTTTCATGTGATCCTCCGCGTTCGAGCCTACTTGATGCCAGGCGTCCCATCGAAACGGCGCTCCAGACCGTCCCAGCAATCAATATAGTCATCCTGCAGCGTCTCCAGTTCCGCGGCGTATCTTGTCAGCTGCTGCGGGAAGCGCGTCTCGAACATGAACGCCATCGTGTGATCGAGCTTGACCGGCTTCAGCTCGGCGTTGGACGCTTTCTCAAAGCCGGAGGCATCCGGCCCATGAGGCAGCATCATGTTGTGCAGGCTCATCCCGCCTGGGACGAAGCCCTTTTCCTTGGCGTCGTATTGTCCATGGATCAGCCCCATGAACTCGCTCATGATGTTGCGGTGATACCAGGGCGGTCGGAACGTGTGCTCGGCAACGAGCCAGCGGGGCGGAAAGATCACGAAGTCGACATTTGCCGTCCCTTCTTCACCACTCGGCGCTGTCAGGACCGTGAAAATCGACGGGTCCGGGTGATCGAAGAGAATGGCCCCGACCGGGGAGAAAGTCCTCAGGTCATATTTGAAGGGGATGTAGTTTCCGTGCCAGGCGACGACGTCGAGCGGCGAGTGGTCGATCTCGGTCACATAGAACTTGCCGCACCATTTCACATGCACGCGGCACGCCGTCTCCTTGTCCTCGAAGGCGGCGACCGGCGTCTTGAAGTCGCGGGCGTTCGCCAGGCAGTTGGCGCCGATCGGTCCACGATCCGGCATGGTGAACTTCGCTCCGTAGTTTTCGCAGATGTAGCCGCGCCACTCGGGCCCGTCGCCGAGACGTGAAACCTTGAACATCATCCCACGGGGGATGAGGCAGATTTCCGCCGGTTCGAGCTCCATGACGCCCATCTCGGTGAAGACGCTGATGGCGCCAAGTTGCGGAACAATGAGCAGTTCCCCGTCGGCATTGAAGAAATAGTCATCCACCATGTCCGCATTGAAGGCATAGGCATGCGCGGCCATCCCGACCTGGGTCATGACGTCGCCGGCTGCCGTCATCGTTCGGATTCCGGCAAGAAAGTCGGCGCTTACCACTGGAGCCGGGATCGGATCCCAGCGCAATTGACCAAGTGGCAGGGAGTGATCGTCGAGACATGGCGCCGATTTCCAGAAGGGGTAGCTCGCATTGGCGAAGCGGCGCGTGTGGCGAACGCTTGGCCTGATGCGATAGAGCCAGGAACGCTCGTTTGTTCCCCTCGGAGCCGTGAATGGCGAGCCGGACAGCTGCTCGGCATAAAGGCCATAGCTGCATTTTTGCGGGCTGTTCTGGCCCTGCGGCAATGCCCCTGGCAGCGCCTCCGTCTCGAAGTCGTTGCCGAACCCCGGCATGTAGGCCAGCTTGCTGGTCCCCGCCCGCGCACGGGAACCTGGTGCTTCGGTGGTGTCCATGCTTGCGTCTCCTCCGTCTATATAGTTACAAACGTAACCGTCGATTTTGTAACTATCAAGGAGCAGCCATGGAGAGTGGATTTGAGCTCGACGGCTTCATTCCCTACCGGCTCAATCGGGCGTCGGAACTCATCAGCCTGTCATTCGCGCGCCAGTACAAGCAGGAGTTCGATCTGACCCGGCCCGAATGGCGCACGCTTGCCGCACTCGGCAGTGTCGGCGTGATGACGGCAAAGGACATCGGCGCCCATTCACACATGCACAAGACCAAGGTGAGCCGGGCCGTCCATGCGCTTGAGCAGCGCCATTGGCTGAAGAGAATTCCGAGCTATACAGACAGACGTTTCGAAGAGATCGAACTCACGGCGCTCGGGCGCGAATACTACCGCAGGATCACAGTCCTTGCGCACAAGTACCAGGAGACGGTGTGCCTGAAGCTTGGCGAAGAGGCGATCCGCCACCTCGACCTCGCGCTTTCGGCGATCGAGGCTTCCGCAGGACTGCGGCGCAAATCGAAATGAATCTATGAGCCGCTGAGCGGGTAGCCTTCGAAGTGCTTCAACGTGTTGAGCACGATCGAGGTTTTCACGTGCTGGACGGATTCGTGCGGCAACAGAACGTCGTTGACGAACCGCGAAAGGCCCGACAGGCCGCGCGTCGCCACCTTCAGGTGATAGTCCATCTCGCCCGTCAGCGCATAGGCCTCCAGGACCTCTGGCAGGCCGTTGACCAATTGCTGAAAGCGGCGGGCATTGTCGCGATTATGGGTTGCCAGCGTGACCGAGATGACGACCAGCAGATTGAGCCCCAGCCTGTCCGGATCGAGATTTGCCTGATAGCCGCGGATGAAGCCCTCTGCCTCCAACCGCGTTCGCCGTCGCGAGCATTGGGAGGCCGAGAGGCTGATGCGTTCGGACAGTTCGATATTGGTCAACCGTCCGTCTCTTTGAAGTTCGGCGAGGATCTTCAGGTCGAAACCATCCAGCTGCTCAGACATTGTACGATTATCTCGTCCTATGCACATTCCGTGCGGATTTTTGGCCATAAGCCACCATAATGCAAGCACATTGCACAAGAACAGGTCCATAATTTGCATCCAGCTGGCTACAGCCTCAGGAGGAGAAAATGGGCCCCTATCCGCACGACGCACCGCCGTCTCAGATCACCGTTGACAATCCTGCCGGCACGGACGGGTTCGAGTTTGTCGAATTCGCACATCCTGCGCCCGAGAAGCTGGCGGAACTGTTCAACCGTATGGGATATCGCGCCGTCGCCAGGCACAAGAGCAGGAACATCACGGTCTGGCGTCAGGGCGACATCAACTACATCGTCAATGCCGAGCCGGGCAGCCATGCCATGCGCTTCGTCGAGGATCATGGGCCCTGCGCGCCGTCGATGGCGTGGCGTGTCGTCGATGCCAAGCATGCCTTCGACCATGCCGTTGCCAGGGGCGCGACACCCTACGAGGGCAAGGACAAGACCCTCGACGTGCCAGCGATCGTCGGCATTGGCGGCTCGCTTCTCTACTTCGTGGAACGCTACGGCGCGAAAGGCTCGGCCTATGATCTCGAGTTCGACTGGCTGGCCGAGCGTGATCCGCGGCCCAAGGGCGTCGGCTTCTTCTATCTCGACCACCTGACCCATAACGTCTATCGCGGCAACATGGACAAGTGGTGGGACTTCTATCGCGAACTCTTCAAGTTCAAACAGATCCACTTCTTCAATATTGACGGCCGGATAACGGGGTTGATGAGCCGTGCAATCACCTCTCCCTGTGGCAAGATCCGTATTCCTCTGAATGAATCGAAGGACGAGACCAGCCAGATCGAGGAGTACCTGAAGAAGTACAGAGGCGAAGGCATCCAGCACATTGCCGTCGGAACCGACGCCATTTACGAGGCGACCGACAAGCTTGCCGAAAACGGCCTGCGCTTCATGCCGGGTCCCCCGGAGACCTACTACGATATGTCACGCGAGCGCGTTCATGGACATGACGAGCCGATCGAAAGAATGGCCAGGCATGGCATCCTGATCGACGGCGAAGGGGTGCTCGACGGCGGCACGACGAAGATCCTGCTGCAGATCTTCTCGAAGACGGTGATTGGTCCGATCTTTTTCGAGTTTATCCAGCGCAAGGGCGACGAAGGTTTCGGCGAAGGCAACTTCCGGGCGCTTTTCGAATCGATCGAAGCCGACCAGATACGCCGCGGTGTCATCAAGCCCGCTGCCGCCTAGCGGAAATGAACTTGTGAATTAGTGGCCGTCGGGGGCAACAGCCTCCGGCGGCACTGTTTCCAGCAGGCTCTTGCGGTGGAAGATGAACAGGCCGGCGACGACGATGATCGTGCCGCCTGAGATCACATAGAGATCCGGAACGTCGCCGAAGAACAGATATCCGAGCGCAATCGCCCAGATCAGAAGGCTGTATTGCAGCGGCGCCAGCAGGGATGCCGGGGCGAGCTTCAGCGAACGCGTGATCAGAAGGTGCGCACAGGATGCAACGACGCCGAGGGCGAGCATGCCGGTGAGCTCGACCGGGGTTGTTGGCTGCCAGGCGCCGATGGAAAGCACCGCCCCGACGACGAGTGCGGCGACCATCTGCCAGGTAACAAGGGTCGTGTCACTGGTGTTGCGGAGGTATCGGTTGAGCACCAGGGCCATTGAAAAGGACAGGCTGCCGACAATGCCGAAAAGCGAGGGCAGCGACAGCATCGCCGAGGACGGACGCAGTGCGATCACCACGCCGCAGAAGCCGACGAAGACCGCAAGCCAACGGCGCCAGCCAATCCGTTCGTTGAGGAAGAAATGCGAGAGCGCGGCGACATAGATAGGTCCGGCCATGTAGAAGGTCATGACGTCAGCGAGCGGCAGGTAGGCGACGGCAGCGTAAAACAGGCCGACATCGAGTGTTGCGAAGAGCACGCGAAGAAACTGCAGCCCCTTCTGCTCTACCCTGAACAGTTGGGCTGGGCCCTGCCTGGCAATCAGGGGTCCCAGGATGATGAAGCATCCGAACGAGCGGATCAGCAACACCTGGCCGACAGAGAAGTTCGTCACGAGCCACTTGCCCATCGCGTCATTGAGCGCGAAGAGAAAGTCCCCGAGAAGCATCAGAACAACGCCCAGTAGCACGAAGTTCTTGAGGCCGGTCGCGGTAGGCTGCGGTTGCATGTCGGAATTCCTGTTGCCGGTCGCCGCATCGCGGCAGCCGGCGGCGTCGCGCATATCAGCAGGAGTGTCAAGCCACGGCAGAGGGCTATTCGGTCTTGCCCCGCAGCATTTCGATGATTGCAGAGAAATCGCGCGCGCCATTCCCCTGCTTCTCAAAAAGCGCATAGAGCTGGGAAGCTTCGGCGCCGAGCGGCGTCGAGGCGCCGGTCGACAGTGCCGCCTCCTGCGACAGGCGCAGGTCCTTCAGCATCAGCGCGGCCGCAAAACCAGGCTTGTAGTCATTGTTCGCGGGCGATGTCGGAACCGGTCCCGGGACAGGGCAATAGGTGCTGATCGACCAGCATTGTCCCGACGAGGTCGAAGCGACGTCGAACAGCGCCTGATGCGAAAGACCGAGCTTTTCGCCAAGCGCGAAAGCTTCGCAGACGCCGATCATCGAGATGCCAAGGATCATGTTGTTGCAGATCTTCGCTGCCTGCCCTGCGCCCGCGTCCCCGCAATGGACGATTTTCCTGCCCATGGCTTCCAGGACCGGCTTTGCCTTCGCGAACGCCTCGTCCGATCCGCCGGCCATGAAGGTCAGTGTGCCGGAAGCTGCCCCGCCCGTGCCGCCGGAAACAGGTGCATCGAGGGAGAGGCAACCGGCATTGCTTGCCATGGCATGCGCCTGGCGGGCGCTGTCGACGTCAATCGTGGAACTATCGATGACAAGCGTCCCGGCGGCGATGGAGCGAAGAATGTCCGTCCAGGCACTGAGCACATGCTTGCCCTGCGGCAGCATCGTCACGACGATCTCGGCGTTTGAAACCGCCTGGCTGATATGGCTTGCCGCCTTCACCCCGTGCTCTTCCGCAGCCTGCAGGACGGGGGCGGCGAGGTCAAAACCGGTGACGTCATGACCAGCCTTGACGAGGTTGGCGGCCATCGGTCCGCCCATGTTGCCAAGCCCGATAAATGCAATCCGTGCCATGCCGTTCTCCTCCTATCTGTTGTCCGCCAGGATCATCGCAGCTGCCTTTTCGGCAATCATGATCGTCGGCGAATTGGTATTGCCCGACGTGATGGCCGGCATCACGGAGGCGTCTGCAATCCGGAGCTTCGCCAACGCCCGGAACCTGAGGCGAGGATCGACGACACTTTCGCGATCGGAACCCATCCGGCATGTTCCGACAGGGTGGAAAATCGTCGTGCCAATATCTCCGGCTGCCTGCGCCAGTTCCGCGTCCCTTTGGTAATTCGGGCCAGGCCTGAACTCCTCGGGCCGGAACCGCGCAAAGGACGGCTGCGCGACGATCTTGCGTGTCATGCGTATCGCGCGAATAGCTATGTCGCGATCTCGTTCGGTCGAGAGATAGTTCGGACTGATCGTCGGCTGGAGAGCAAAATCCGGGCTCGCCACATGGACCGAACCGCGGCTTTCGGGTCTGAGGTTACAGACGCTCGCGGTGATGGCAGGAAAAGGGTGAACTGGATCGCCGAACTTGTCGAGCGACACCGGCTGCACATGGTATTGAAGGTCCGGCGTCGCCTTGTCGGGGCCGGAGCGGGTGAAGATGCCAAGCTGGCTTGGCGCCATTGCCATCGGCCCGGAACGTCTGATCAGATATTCCAGGCCGATCTGAGCCTTGCCGATGAACCTTGTTGCCTTCTCGTTCAGCGTCGCAACGCCGGTGACCTTGTAGACCATACGAAGCTGCAGGTGGTCCTGAAGGTTCTCGCCGATGCCTTTTACCTCGGCAATGACCTCCACGCCCGCGCTTTTCAGCACCTCGCCTTGGCCCAGACCGGACAACTCCAGGATGTGTGGCGAACCGATCGCGCCCGCCGCGAGGATCGTTTCCCTCGTCGCGTAGGCGCGCTTGGTCGTGCCCGCATGCTGATAGTCGACGCCCGTGACGGCGCCCTCCTCGATCAGCAGCCGGCGCGCCTGCGCCTTCGTCAGAACCGTCAGATTGCCTCGCCGCATGGCCGGACGCAGGAAGGCCTTGGTCGTATTCCAGCGAATGCCGGACCGCTGGTTGACGTCGAAGTAGCCTGATCCCTCGTTGTCGCCGGTGTTGAAGTCGGGCGTTTCCGGAATGCCGGCCTCCCTGGCGGCGGCCTGGAACGCATCGAGTACCGCCCAGCGAACGCGGGCTTTTTCCACCCGCCACTCGCCGCCTGTCCCATGCATCTCGGTCTCGCCGCGATAGTAGTCCTCCGATTTGCGGAAGAACGGAAGCACGTCGTCCCAGCTCCAGCCCGAGCATCCCATCTGCCGCCAGAGATCATAGTCGCGTGCCTGGCCGCGCATGTAGATCATGCCGTTTATCGAGGATGAGCCGCCGAGCACCTTGCCGCGCGGATAATTGAGGGCGCGCCCGTTCAATCCCTGCTGCGGAACCGTCGTGAAGCACCAATCGGTGCGCGGGTTGTTGATGCAATAGAGATAGCCGACAGGAATATGGATCCAGTGGTAATTGTCGTTGCCACCGGCCTCCAGCAGCAGAACGCGCGTGTTGTGATCTTCGGACAGCCGGTTGGCGAGAACGCAGCCGGCGCTGCCGGCACCAATGATGATGTAGTCGAAGCGATCCATGCAAATACCACCCGCAGGTTAGCGGCGGTAGACGAAGCCGAGCTTCCGACCGAGACGCGACGCATAAAACTCGCCGATGATGCCGCGGCGGAAGATCAGCACGCATACCATGAACACGATGCCCGTGATGATCGTCACCGGGAATTCCGATGTTGCAAGGTAGTTCTCCAGCGTGACGACAAGGCCCGCGCCAAACAGCGGACCGATCAAGGTACCAATACCGCCAAGCAGGGTCATCAGGATCACCTCCCCCGACATCTGCCAGGCGACATCGGTCAAGGTCGCGAACTGAAAGACGAGGGATTTTACTGCCCCGGCCAGGCCCGCGAGTGCCGCCGACATCACGAAGGCGCCCAGCTTGTAACGGGCGACGGAATAACCGAGCGATATCGCCCGCTGTTCGTTCTCGCGGATCGATTTCAGGATCATGCCGAACGGCGAATTGATGAAGCGCCAGATAATCAGGATGCCGACGACGAAGACGGCCAGCACGAAATAATACATGTTGGTCGAACTATTGAGATCGAGGACGCCGAACAGCTGGCCGCGCGGCACGGACTGGATACCGTCCTCGCCATGCGTGAACGCCGCTTGCAGGCAGAAGAAGAAGAACATTTGCGAGAGGGCAAGCGTAATCATCGCGAAATAAATACCCTGACGGCGGATCGCGAAGAAACCCATGACGAGGCCGAGGACGGCGGCACCTGCGACGCCGACCAGGATGCCGAGTTCCGGCGAAAACCCCCATTCCTTCACGGCATGGGCGGTAAAATAGGCAGCCCCGCCGAAGAAGGTCGCATGACCGAACGACAGCAGGCCGGTATAGCCGAGCAGCAGGTTGAAGGCGCAGGCAAACAGCGCAAAGCACAAGAGCTTCATCAGGAAAATCGGGTAGAAGAAGAACGGCGCCAATAGCAGAAGCAGCAGGCCGATGATCAGGAATGCCGCCTGTACCGATAGCGCGGTGCGGCTTTTTTCCGGACGGATGGTTTCGGTGATCTCTGTCATCGTCAGGCATCCCGGCCGAAGAGGCCCGCGGGCCTGATGAGAAGAACAATTGCCATGATGACGAAGATCACGATGTTGGAAGCCTCCGGATAGAAGACCTTGGTCAGGCCTTCCGCGATGCCGAGTACATAACCGGTGATGATCGCGCCCATGATCGAGCCCATGCCACCAACCACGACGACGGCGAACACGACGATGATCATGCTGGAGCCCATCAACGGCGACACCTGATAGATCGGCGCGGCCAGTACACCCGCAAAGGCTGCAAGACCGGCTCCAAGTGCGTAGGTCAATGTCAGGAGAACCGGCACGTTGACGCCGAATGCCTGGACGAGCGTTGCATTCTCGGTGGCGGCCCTGAGATAAGCGCCGAGCTTTGTCTTCTCGATCAGGAGCCAGGTGCCGAGACAGACCACAAGCGACACGACGACCACCCAGCCGCGATAGATCGGCAGGAACATGAAGCCGAGATTGACGGCGCCGGCCAGGGCAGCGGGTTGCGCGTAGGGTTGGCCGGATGAGCCGTAGAGGTAACGGAAGGTGCCTTCGACCGTCAAGGCAAGACCGAATGTGAAGAGCAGCCCGTAGAGCGGGTCCAGATCATAGAGCCGACGGAGGAACAAGCGTTCGATCACCGCGCCGGCCAATCCGACGATCACGGGGGCAAGGATCAGCGATGGCCAGTAACCTATGCCGGCATAGGCAAGCAGAAGGTAGGCGGCGAAGGCGCCGAGCATGTATTGCGCGCCGTGCGCGAAATTGATGACGCGCAACAGGCCGAAAATGATGGCGAGCCCGAGGCTCAAAAGCGCGTAGAAAGAGCCGTTGATCAGACCGATCAGCAACTGGCCCATGAACGCCTGCAGGGGAATGCCGAAGATCATTGTCATTCAGATCACACTCCCAGAACCTTGTGCAGCGTATCCATCCGCTGGGGCAGCTCGCCCACCGGGAACTCCGAAACCATCTGCCCGTGATCCATAAGATAGAAGCGATCGGCGATCCGGCTAGCGAAACGGAAATTCTGCTCGACAAGCAGGATCGTCATGCCCCGCTCCTTCAATTGCCTCAGCACTTCGCCGATGCGCTGGACGATGACGGGCGCCAGCCCCTCCGTGGGTTCGTCGAGCAGGAGCATGCGAACACCGGTGCGCAAAATGCGGGCGATTGCCAGCATTTGCTGCTCGCCGCCCGACAGCTTCGTGCCCGCACTGTTGCGGCGCTCGTAAAGGTTTGGAAACAGCTCGTAGATCTCCTCGACCGTCATGCCGCCCGGGGCAACGACTGGCGGCAGCATCAGATTCTCGGACACCGTCAACGTCGAGAATATGCCGCGCTCCTCCGGCACGAAGCCGATACCGCGATGCGCCGTCTTGTGTAACGGCACCTGCATCATGTCTTTACCTGCGAATGTCAGCTTGCCTTTGCGGGTGCGGACGATGCCGGTGATGGTGCGCAGTGTCGTCGTCTTTCCAACGCCGTTGCGGCCAAGAATGGTAACTGTCTCACCCTCGCCGACCCGCATGTCGACACCGTGCAGGATGTGGCTTTCGCCGTACCAGGCGTTGAGCCCCTGGACGTCCAGAAGTGTCGCCATCAGCCCTCCTCCGAGCCCATGTAGGCCTGGCGAACCCGCTCATCGGCGCTGACGGTCGCATAGTCGCCTTCGGCAAGGATTTCGCCACGCTGCAGCACGGTCACATGCTGGCAGATGTTGGCGACGACGGACAGATTGTGCTCGACCATCAGGACGGCGCGGTCGCGCGCCACCTCGCGGATGAGAGCGGAGACGACGCCGACATCCTCGTGCCCCATGCCGGCCATCGGTTCGTCGAGAAGGAGCACTCTTGGATCAAGTGCCAGGGTCGTTGCGATCTCAAGGACGCGCTTGCGGCCATAGGAAAGATCGGCGGCGATGGCCTCGCGCTCCTTGAAGAGGCCGACCTTCGCAAGCAGCTGTTCGGCGCGATCGTTCAATGCGTCGAGTGCTGATAGTGGGCGCCAGAATTGCGTCGACAGCTTGTTGGGCCGTTGCAGCGCTACCCGCACATTGTCGAGAACGCTGAGATGTGGAAACACGGCCGAGATCTGGAATGATCGCACCAATCCCATGCGCGCCACCTTGTCGGGTGCCGTTCTGGTGATATCCGTACCCATCAGCGTGATGGTGCCCGATGTCGGTTGCAGGAACTTCGTCAGCAGGTTGAATACCGTCGTCTTTCCCGCACCGTTGGGGCCGATCAGGGCATGCACGCTCGCGTCATGGACGTCCAGATCAACATTCTTGACGGCAGTGAAGCCGCCGAAGTCACGACGCAGACCGCGAGCGGAAAGGACCACCCGCGGCATGGCGTTCGATTGGGTCGCGGAAACCGCCATCGCCTAGTTCACCAGGGCGCAGCCGCTCTTGGCGGGATCGATATAGGCTTCCTTGCCCGGAATGGTCGCGAGAACGTTGAAGTAGTCCCACGGTTCCTTGCTGTCGGCCGGCTTCTTGACCTGCAGCAGGTACATGTCGTGGATCATGCGGCCATTCGGGCCCACGGTGCCACCGCGAGCGAAGACGTCGTCGACGGGCAGTTCGTGCAGCTGCTTGGCAACGGCCTCGGTGTCGTCGGTGCCGGCCTTGTCGATCGCCTTGAGATACTGGAGCACGGCCGAATAGGTACCGGCGTGGATCATGTTCGGCATCTTGCCGGTGCGGGCGAAGAACTTCTTGCCGAATTCGCGGCTCTTGTCGTCGAGGTTCCAGTAATAGCCTTCCGTCAGCGTCAGGCCTTGCGCTGCCTCGAGCCCCAGGCCATGAACTTCGGCCAGTGTGAAGAGCAGTGCCGCCAGATGCTGGCCACCCTGAGTGATGCCGAACTCGGCAGCCTGCTTGATGGCGTTGGACGTATCAAGGCCGGCATTGGCAAGGCCGATCACCTTGGCGCCGGAGGATTGTGCCTGCAGCAGGAAGGACGAGAAATCCTGGTTCGACAGGGGATGGCGGACAGAACCGACGACCTTGCCGCCGGCGGACTTGACGAAATCGCTCGTCTGCTGCTCCAGGGAGTAGCCGAATGCGTAGTCGGCCGTCAGGAAGAACCAGCTGTCGCCGCCTTGCTTGACAAGCGCACCGCCAGTGCCGACGGCAAGCGCATGCGTGTCATAGGCCCAGTGGAAGCCGTAGGGCGAACAGGCCTTCCCGGTGAGATCCGTGGTCGCGGCCCCGGTGACGATGTTGATCTTCTTCTTTTCCTTCGCGATCGCCTGAACCGCGAGCGCCACCGACGAGGTGGTCAATTCCATGATCGCGTCCACTTGCTCCGTGTCGTACCACTGGCGGGCAATGTTGGAGGCGATGTCAGGCTTGTTCTGGTGGTCGGCGTCGACAATCTCCACCGGCACGCCAAGCACCTTGCCGCCGAAATCCTCGACCGCCATCTTGGCCGCCTCGACGGAGGACTTGCCGCCGAAATCAGCGTAGACGCCGGACTGGTCGTTCAGGATGCCGATCTTCACCTTGCCGTCGGATGCACCATCGGCAAGCACGGCAGTGCTGCTTGCAAGCAGGAATGCCAGCGACGCAATGAGATTCTTTCGCATATGTCTCTCCTCCCAGAGATTGGCCAGAACGCGGATCTGTTCAAATTTGGCCAGCCGCCCTCCTCAAGGCCGCCAGCGCATGCCCCCACGATCATGGAATTGCACCAATCAGGCAAGGCCGCTTTACAACTAATTCCAAACAGTATCTGTTCGTTTTTGAACAGAACTGTTGGTCTGTCGCGGTTCCCCAATGAATGCAGATCGTTAGGGCGCTTTCGTTGGAACCTAGGGCGGAAGACGACGAGGTGCAGGCTGGGGTGCATTAGACGAAAGACCAATATCGAACGGCTGGATGATGCAGGCGCCGATTTGGGGGATCCGAATGAACAATCCGCCGCAATTTACCTGGGATGACCTGCAGTTCTTTCTCGCGGTTGCCCGCACCGGACAGCTGTCGACTGCGGCGCGGCAATTGCGCAGCAGCCACGCCACCGTGTCGCGCCGCATCGACCGGCTGGAGTTTGCGCTCAAGGTCAAGCTCTTCGAACGCAACGCTCGCGGCTATGTGATGACGGCGATGGGCGCCCGCTTCGTCGAAACCGCCGAGAAGATGGAGCAGGAGACCGAACGGTTGCGAGCCGACCTCACCGATGGCGCAACGACCCAACGCGGCGTGGTACGCCTCAGTGCGCCCGAGGGCTTCTCCAATTTCTTCTTCGCGCGTGTGTTGCCGCAGTTCGTCGCAAGGCATCCGAATTTGTCGCTCGAACTTGTGACGATCCAGCAGATCATGTCGCTGTCGCGCAAGGAGGCCGATATCACCGTTGTTCTCGATGAGCCGAAGGGCGGACCGTATTTCTCCGACAAGCTCACCGACTACCACCTTCAGGTCTATGGCTCGCGCGACTATCTCTACCGAAGCGCGCCCATCACCTGCCGCGACGACCTCCTGGGGCACCCGTTCATCAGCTACATAGAGGAAATGATCTTCGCCCCTGGCCTCGACTATCTTGGCGACGTGCATCCGCGCATCAAGCCCCAGTTCCAGAGTTCGAGCATCTTTGCGCAGCTGACGGCGACCAGAAACGGTCTTGGGCTTTGCGTGCTTCCCTATTTCTTCGCAAGTCGCTACCCCGAACTCGAGCGGGTTCTCCCTGAAGAAGTCGATCTCCGACGGCACTACTGGATCACCTGCCATCGCGATCTTCGCCAGTCGCCGCGGGTGCGTGCGGTCATCGATTTCCTGCGCGAGGCGGTGACCGGCGAGGATGTCAGGTTCATCCCGCCCTGGGTGAAGCGATAAGGCGCCACCGAGCAGTGTTCTTGGCGAGTTGACCCATTCGACGGCCGGGTCTATGCCCGAAGGATGTTGGTGCCAGCAGGTAAATGAGGAGAAGTGACCATGCAGCATACCCGCGAGATCTTTGATTGGGCCGATCCGTTTCGCCTTGTCGAGCAGCTGACCGATGAGGAGCGCATGGTGCAGGAGACGGCGCAGGCTTATGCACAGGACAAGCTGGCGCCGCGCGTGCTCGAAGCCTTCCGTCACGAGAAGACCGATCCGGAGATCTTTCGCGAAATGGGCGAACTCGGACTGCTCGGGCCGACGATCGCGCCGGAATATGGTGGGGCCGGCCTGGGCTACGTCGCCTACGGTCTGATTGCCCGCGAGGTCGAGCGCGTCGACAGCGGCTACCGCTCGATGATGAGCGTGCAGTCGTCCCTCGTCATGGTGCCGATCGATGCCTTCGGCTCCGAGGCGCAGAAGCAGAAGTACCTGCCGAAGCTTGCGACCGGCGAGTGGATCGGCTGCTTTGGCCTCACCGAACCCAACCACGGCTCAGATCCGGGCTCGATGGTGACGCGGGCGAAAAAGGTTGATGGCGGCTACAGCCTGACCGGTGCCAAGACCTGGATTTCCAATGCCCCGATCGCCGACGTATTTGTCGTCTGGGCCAAGACCGAAGACGGCGTCATACGCGGCTTCATCCTCGAGAAGGGCTGGAAGGGCCTGTCGGCGCCGGCGATCCACGGCAAGGTCGGCCTGCGCGCCTCGATCACCGGTGAGGTGGTGATGGATGAGGTGTTCGTACCGGAGGAGAACCTGCTGCCCAACGTCTCGGGCCTCAAGGGCCCGTTCACCTGCCTGAACTCCGCCCGCTTCGGCATTGCCTGGGGGGCGCTCGGCGCTGCCGAGGACTGCTATGCCAGGGCACGTCAATATGTGCTCGACCGCAAGCAGTTCGGCCGGCCGCTGGCTGCCAACCAGCTCATCCAGAAGAAGCTCGCCGACATGGTGACCGAAATCGCGCTCGGCCTGCAGGGCTGCATCAGGCTCGGCCGCATGAAGGAGGACGGGCACCCGCCCGTGGAACTGACCTCCATCGTCAAGCGCAATTCCTGTGGCAAGGCCCTCGACGTCGCAAGGCTGGCGCGTGACATGCTCGGCGGCAATGGCATTTCCGACGAGTTCGGCATTGCCCGCCATCTCGTCAACCTCGAGGTGGTCAACACCTATGAGGGGACCCACGACGTCCACGCCCTTATCCTCGGCCGCGCCGTCACGGGCATTGCCGCCTTCGCCAATTGAAACACGTAAACCATCGCGCAAATTGAAACCTGTGCGACAATGTGCAAGCTTCCGATGACCGCGCTTAAATTGTGCGCGGCATGGGGGATTGCACATGCTTTTGCTTCTTGCATTTCTGATTGGAATTATCGCGGGTCTCAGGGCCATGACGGCGCCTGCCGCCGTTGCCTGGGCGGCTGCTCTCGGCTGGCTTGACGTTTCGCAGACGCCGCTTGCCTTCATGGGATATCGTTGGGCCCCATGGGTGTTCACCTTGCTCGCTGTGGTCGAACTGATCACCGACCAGCTGCCCTCGACCCCGTCCCGCAAGGTTCCGATGCAATTTGCCGCCCGCTTGATCATGGGCGGGCTGGCGGGCGCCACGATCGGTGTTACCGGCGTCTCACTCATTGGCGGACTGATTGCGGGCGTCGTTGGCGCAGCGATTGGCACGTTCGGTGGAGCGGCGGCTCGTGGTAAACTCGCCGCCGCCTTCGGCAAGGATACACCGGCAGCGCTGATCGAGGATGCGGTTGCGATCATCGGCGCGCTCATCATCGTGGGAGCAGTGTGATGCCTAGTTTCGACGCCATCGTCATCGGGGCCGGCCAATCCGGTCCCTTCCTCGCCGCGCGCATGGTCGCCAATGGCATGAAGGTGGCGTTGATCGAACGAAAGTTCCTGGGCGGCACCTGTGTCAATGCCGGCTGCATGCCCACCAAGACGCTGGTGGCAAGTGCCCGTGCCGCCCACATGGCGCGGCGCGGCGCGGACTTCGGGGTGGTGCTTCCAGGTGGCGTGGGCATCGACATGACCGTCGTGCGCAAACGTGCCGAAACCGTGACGATGAACGCCCGCAACGGCCTGATCAACTGGTTCGCCGGAATGGACGGCATGACCGTCATCTATGGACATGCCCGTTTCCAGGACACCCACAGCGTGACCGTCAACGGCGAGATCCTGACGGCCCCAAGGATCTTCCTGAATGTCGGCGCGCGGCCGACCATCCCCGCCATGCCCGGGATTGGCGACATAGACTACCTGACAAGCACCTCGATCATCCATCTCGACCGTCTTCCAAGGCACCTTGCTGTCATCGGCGGCAGCTATATCGGGCTTGAGTTCGCGCAGATGTATCGCCGGTTCGGGGCTGAGGTGACGGTGATCGAACGCGGGCCGAAGCTTGCCTCGCGTGAGGATGCCGACATTTCAGACGCGATCGCTGACATCCTGCGCTCGGAAGACATTGCCGTACATACGGATGCCGACGGGATCGGATTTGCCAATACGGCCAACGGCATCAGCGTCAGCATCGGCAATGGTCAGCCGGCCATTGAGGCGAGCCACGTGCTGGTTGCCACCGGGCGCACGCCGAACACCGACGACCTCGGTCTTGACAAGGCAGGCGTCGCCACCGACCGGCGCGGTTACATCACCGTTGACGACAAGCTTGCCACCAATGTCGAGGGGATCTTCGCGCTCGGCGATTGCAATGGCCGAGGCGCCTTCACCCACACATCCTACAATGACTTCGAGATCGCTGCCGCGAACCTTCTCGACGGCGAGGATCGCAAGGTCAGCGATCGCATTCCTGCTTATGCGCTCTATATCGACCCGCCGCTCGGTCGCGTCGGGATGACCGAGAAGGAAGCACGGGCGTCGGGCCGCACCATCATGATCTCCACACGGCCGATGAGCCGTGTCGGCCGCGCCAACGAGCGCGCCGAGACCAAGGGCTTCATGAAGGTGATCGCCGATGCCGAAACGCAGCAGATCCTGGGTGCTGCAATCCTCGGGATCGAAGGTGACGAGGCGATCCACGGTTTCATCGACGCGATGAATGCCAAGGCGCCCTATCCGGTGCTGAAATGGGCGGTGCCGATCCATCCAACCGTGTCAGAACTCATTCCGACATTGCTCGGGGATCTGAAGGCGGTCTAGCAAATCGCCGCGGCGGCCGGTCTGGGGTGAGAGCCGCAATCGATGATCTCACCCCCACTCAAAATCGGTTACGTCGTCGCGGAGGAGTGAGGTGCGCCACCCGATATCCCTCATGACCACAGTGGGCGGACGCCCGGGCAATGCGGGCAACATCGTCCCCTGCCCGTGATCGCCTCAGGCCGCCGCGACCAGATGCCGATCGCCGATGTCCGTCAGCTGATTGTAGACCGGCTGGTATCCGAGCGGCCGGATCGGGCTTTTGATCTCGCGGGCTGCGGCGTCGTAAAGCCGGCGTTCGCGGCGAGGATCCGGAACCGGCACTGCGCTGAGCAGCTGGCGCGTATAGCTGTGCCGCGGGTTTTCGAAGATCTGCCGGCGGGTTCCCACTTCCACGAACTGGCCCATATACATCACCGCGACACGGTGACTGATCTGTTCCACCACGGCCATGTCGTGGGAGATGAACAGATAGGCGATGCCGGTCTCGTTCTGGATATCCTGCAGTAGATCAAGAACCTGCGCCTGGATCGACACGTCGAGCGCCGAGACGCTTTCGTCCGCGATGATGACCTTCGGTGACAGCGACAAGGCGCGCGCAATCGAGATGCGCTGGCGCTGGCCGCCTGAAAATTCGTGCGGATAGCGGTTGATCTGATCCGGCGACAGACCAACCCGGCGGAACAAGTACTCCACCCGGTCCTTGAGCTCGGACCCCTTGGCAAGGCCATGGATTACCAACGGCTCGGCCACGAGATCGCCAACGCGATAGCGCGGATCGAGCGAGGCATAGGGATCCTGGAACACCATCTGCACGTCGCGGAGGATCGGCTTCATCGCCCGGCGACCGAGTCCGCTCGTCTCCTGTCCCTTAACCCGGATCGAGCCTGTCCACGGGATCAGGTTCATCAACGCCTTGCCGGTCGTCGACTTGCCGCAGCCGCTTTCACCGACCAGCGAGAGTGTTTCGCCCTTCGCGATCTCGAAGCTCAGGCCCTCGACCGCATGGACGCGGCTCACCGGACGCTGGAGAATGCCGCCCTTGATGTCGAAACGCACGGTGAGATCCCTCACCTCCACCAGCGCCCCGTCGGTCCGTGCCGCAGCCTCCGTGGTCGCGGAGGCAGGAACGGCGGGGATCGGTTTTGCTCGCTTCGGCGTGTCGATGCCGTGCATTTCCCCGAGCGTTGGAACCGCCTCGAGCAGCATCTGCGTGTAGGGCGCGCCCGGTTTTTCGAAGATGTCGTGCACGGTGCCGTATTCCACGGCTTTGCCATTCTTCATCACCAGGACATGGTCGGCCATTTCCGCGACGACGCCCATGTCGTGGGTGATCATGATCACCGCCGTTCCATGCTCCTTCTGCAGGTGGCGGATCAGGCTCAGGATTTGCGCCTGGACGGTTACGTCGAGCGCCGTGGTCGGTTCGTCGGCGATCAGGATATCGGGGCCTTGCGACAGCGCGATCGCGATCATCACACGTTGACGCATGCCGCCTGAAAGTTCGTGCGGGTATTGGCTTAACCGCCGTGCCGCGTCTGAAATCTGCACTTGTTCGAGAAGCCGCAGGGCCTCGGCCATGGCTTCGGCATGGCTCATCGGCCGTTGCGCCGTGATCGCTTCGACGAGCTGGCGCCCGATCGTCAGCACCGGATTGAGCGAGGTCATCGGCTCCTGGAAGATCATTCCGATTTCCTTGCCGCGCAGCTTGCGCAGTCCCTCGTCGTCGAGCGCGAAGACATCACGGCCCTTGAACAGCGCCACGCCGGAAGCGACCCGCGCCATCGGCTTCGGCAGCAGCTGGATCAGCGACAGTGCCGTCATCGACTTGCCGGAACCGCTTTCGCCGGCGATGCACAGCGTTTCGCCACGCATGAGATCGAAACTCAGGCCGTCGACGACGGTCTTCGCGCCCATGGGGGTCGCCACCTGTGTCACGAGATCGCGAACAGAAAGTAGCGGTTCTGAGGATGTCTTGTGCGTCGTCGTCATGGCTTGCGATCAATAGGGGTGAAAGAAGCGGAGCCGCGTCTGAAACGCGGCTCCGCATGGCTTATTCGAACACGATCCGCGGGAAGTAGAACGACACGACCCAGTTCGGCATGTCGACGATTTCGCTGATGCGCAGGTCGCCGCAGACCGAGCAGAGCATATAGGCGTCGTCGGCGGAGAGGTTGTAGAGCTTGCCGAGCAGATCGACCATGTTGGAAACGGCGGCCTTGGCCCCATCCATCAGGTCCGCTCCGATCCCGGTCGTCACCTCGTAGCCCTTGGCGTCGAGATGACGGGTCACCGGGCCGGGCGTGGTGAAGCGCGGCATGGACAGCTTGGCGCCCTTGACGAGATCCAGCGTCACCGTGAGGTTCATCTGGCTTTCGATCGCCGTGCCGCAAACCTCGCCATCGCCCTGTGCAGCGTGCGTGTCACCGATCGAGAACAGGCCGCCAGCGACTTCAACCGGCAGGTAAAGCACAGAGCCGGAGGACAGGTCCCGGATGTCGAGATTGCCCCCCACCCGCCGCGGCGGAACAACCGAATGACGCCCTTCTTCCGCCAGCGCCAGCCCGATCGTGCCGGCGAACGGTTTCAACGGCACGCGACCGTTCTTGCCGAACATAGCCGGCTCCATGCTGACGGGATCGTATTTCCATACCGTCAGGGCCGGGCTGGTGAACTGATCCGCCAGAAGTCCGAAACCCGGAATGATCCCCGTCCAGCCGAAGCCGGAAGGCTCGAACTCGTGGATGGTGATCTTGACCGCGTCCCCGGGCTCGGCCCCGTCGATATAGACGGGACCGGTGACCGGATTGACCTTCGAGAAATCCAGCGTCGCGACATCGGCCGCGGTGCTGTTGGCATTGAAGTGCCCGCTGCCGCTATCCATGCATTCGAAGCGGATCGTCGAGCCCGGCGCGACTTTCTCGACGGGCGGGATCGAACGATCCCACCCGAAGTGATGATGCGCGCCGTGGATGGTGTAGTTACAGTTATTGCACATCTTTGGCGTAAACCTGCTCGTAGTTGATGGGGATGTGGACTGGATCGACGAAAATCGCGTCCGGACCACCGAGCCGCTCGGAGCGGATGGTGAATCGCTGCTCGTTGAAGACTGGTGCCCACGGGGCATCCTTCATGATGTCGAGGAAGATCGACCGCCAGGCTTCCTCGCGCTCAGCCTTCTTGGCCGGATCGGTGATCGAATCGGCCGCGGTTGCGCGCTCTTCCAGTGCCTTGTTGCAGTAGTAGGACCAGTTCCAACCACCCTTGACCGCGCCCGAGCAGCCGAGGATCGGGCCGTAGAAGTTGGACGGATCCGGGAAGTCGGCGATCCAGGCCATGCCGCCCGACCAGACCATCGGCGCCTGGTCCGGCTCACCGCCGGCGGCAATGACATTGGCCTGGGCCAGCGATTTGATTTCAGCCTTGATGCCGATGGCGGCGAGATCCTGTTGGATCGCCTGGGCGATGCGAGGCTGCGGGTCGGTGTTGTAGACGTAGAGTTCGGTTTCGAATCCGTCCGCCAGACCGGCTTCAGCCAAAAGCTTCTTGGCGCCCTCCACGTGGTACTTGTAGCCTTCGAAGTCCTTGGCGAAGCCCGGCATGGTCGGCGGCAGAGGCTGGTTCGCAGGAACGGCGCGGCCGTTGATGATGCGTATGATGCGATCCTTGTTGATCGCCATGTTGACGGCCTGACGCACCTTGACGTTGTCGAAGGGCTTCATCGTCGTCTTCATGGTGACGTAGCCGGTGTGCAGCTGACCGCCCTCGACAATCAGCTTGGCATAGGTCGGGTCGTTCTTCACCTCGAGGAACTTTGCCGGCGGAATGCCGTCGCCGGCGACGTCGACCTCGCCTTTCTGCAGGCGCAGAAGTGCCACAACCGGCTCCTGGCCAACCTCAAAAGTGATCTGGTCGAGCTTCGGAAGGCCAGCGTTCCAGTAATCCTTGTTGCGCTCGAACACGAGCTTCTGGCCGAGCGTCCACTCGCCCAGCTTGAACGCGCCCGTACCGACCGGATGCTTGCCGAAATCGGCGCCCCATTTTTCGACTTCTTCCTTCGGGACGACAAAGGAGAAGTTGATCGCCATGACGTGCAGGAAGGTGGCGTCCGGACGGGTCAGTTCGAACTTGATCGTGTAGGGATCAACGACAGTGACGCCCTCCAGCGACTTGGCCGAACCGTCGGCCATCTTGTCGAAGCCCTTGATCGAGCCAAAGAAGCCGGCGCCGGGGCTCTGGGTCGCCGGGTTGGTGACGCGGTCCAGCGAGTATTTCACGTCCTCGGCAGTCATTTCGCGGCCGTTGTGGAACTTCACGCCCTTGCGCAGCTTGAAGGTGAAGGTCTTGCCGTCGTCGGAGATGGTGTAGTCCTCGGCGAGATCTTTCCGAAGTGTGGAAGTGCCGGGTTCGTAGTCCATGAGACCGTCGAACAGGCTCTTGATCATCGACCAGTTCTGCCAGTCATAGCCGATGGCCGGATCGAGCGTCGACACGTCGTCCTTGTAGGTCACGACCATCTGGCCGCCCTGCTTGATGTCATCGGCGTGTACCGCCGTCATGCCCGCTGCGGCAATGGCAAAGAACGCCACGCCTGCAAGAAGTGTCTTACGCATTTGCAATTCTCCTCTGGTTTTTTTGTACCTGTTCACGTTATCCGCCGACGATCGTCAGCGAAGCTTGATGCGCGGATCGATCATCGGGGCGATGAGGTCCGCCATGAGATTGCCGACGACAATGGCCATGGCCGAGACCAGCGTGACTCCCATGATGATCGGAATGTCCACCCGCTGGATCGCCTGCCAGGCAAGCTGGCCGATACCGGGCCACCCGAATACGCTTTCGACGACGACGATGCCCGACATGAACATCCCGATGTCGATGCCGATCATCGCGATTACCGGCAGAATGGCGTTGGGCAGCGCGTGGCGGAAAATCACGGTGGCGCGGCCAAGCCCCTTGGAATGAGCCGTGCGGATGAAATCCTGGCGCAGCACGTCGATCATCGAGGAACGCATCATGCGCGCATACCAGCCCGCTCCCAGCACTCCGAGAGTGAGTGAGGGCAGCACAAGATGCGCGAAGGTGCCGTAGCCGCCGATCGGAAACCAGCCGAGTTGCACGGAAAAAACGTAGAGCATCAGGATGCCGATAACGAATTGCGGCGCCGAAACGCCGACGAAGGAAAGCAGCATCAGCCCGTTGTCGAGCCCAGAGCCACGGCGCAGCGCCGAGACGAGACCCATGGCGATGCCGAGAATGAGTTCGCAGGTGATCGCCCCTGCCATCAGAAGCAGGCTTGCCGGCAGGCGCGAGGCGATCAGCTCCACCACCTCGGTTTTCTGCAGGTAGGAGCGGCCGAAATCGCCGTGCAGCAGTCCGGTCGCATAGCGCAGATACTGCTGGTAGAATGGCAGGTTGAGCCCGAGCTGCTGACGGATGCTTTCCACTGTCTCGGCCGTCGCGCTGCGCCCGGCGATCTGGCGGGCCGGATCGGCCGGCAAAAGGTAAAGCAGCACGAAGGTGACCAGACTGATGCCGACCAGAATGAGCGCCGATTGCAGCAGGCGGCGGGCGACGTAGGAGATCATCAGTGGTGCCCCTGCTGAGTCGGGTCGAGGATGTCGCGCAGGGCATCGCCGACGAGATTGAACGCGAGCGCGAGCAAGATGATCGCAAAACCCGGAATGAAGACGAGCCAGGGCGCGCTGGTGAAATAGGTCTGGTTCTCGAAAATGATGTTGCCCCAGGAGGCGGTCGGCGGCTGGACGCCGATGCCAAGGTAGCTGAGCGTCGCCTCGAGCAGCACCGTCGTTGCAATGCCGAGCGTCGCATAGACGACGATAGTCGATACCAGATGCGGGAAAATGTGGCGGGTGAGGATGCGGAAAGTCCCCGCTCCGAGTGCCCGTTCAGCCTCTACGAAATCCCGCTCGGCAAGCGAACGTGTTTCCGTGTAGAGCACGCGGGCGATCTGCACCCAGTTGACCATGGCGATCACCATGGCAACGATCAGGAGGCTCGGGCGGAAGATCGCCGCAAGCACGATGGCAAGCAACAGCGCCGGAAATGCCATCATCAGATCGGTGAAACGCATCAGCACAGTACTCACCCAGCCCTTGAAATAGCCGGCAGTGATACCGACCGCCGAGCCGATGAGGACGGAAACGCCGTTGGCGATGACGCCAATGATCAGCGAGGTTCGCGCGCCGTAGATGATGCGGCTCAGGAGATCGCGGCCGACCAGATCGGTGCCGAACCAGAACTGCGCGTTCGGCGCGAGCGGCGCGCCCTCGAGCGTCAGTCCTTCGAAGAACTGTTCATCCGGATTGTAAGGAACGATCCATGGCGCAAACACTGCGGCGAAAACGATCAGTGCAATGACGATCAGCCCGAAAACGGCAAGTTTGCGCTTCAGGAGGCGGCGAAAGACGCCAGGTGTCGGGGCAACAGGAACGGAGATGGCGACCTCAGCCACGGCACTTGCCCTCGTTCAACCCGGTTTTCTCCAGAATGATTTGAGCGACCTCGTCGATCGTTCGGCGTTCGTCCATCGCGCGGCGGCGAAGAAGCGCATAGGCGGCGTTGGCCGGCAGCCGCTCCCGCACCATCAAGATCGCGGTGGCCTCGGCAAGGTTTTCCCGGTTCGCCAGGCGTTCGGAGAGCGTTGCGACCTCGCTTGAGAGCGACTTGCGGCGTTTAAACGCATGCGTGGCAATGACCAGCGCGCTATAGACGCCCGAGCTGCCGATCGGCTTCAGCAGCTGCGCGTCGGCGCCGTGGCTGACGGCCCAGGTGATCCGTCCCGGCGCTTCGCTGCCGATCAGGGCGATCGTCGGAATGGGCGCCTCGCCGGCGCTCCAGGGAAACTGCTCGTCATAGCCCATGTCTGCGTCGAACATCAGCACGTCGAAATCCTGAAACGACTGTTCGGCCGCAAGCTCCGGCCAGACGGTCACGGCACTGACGCCGATGCGCGCGAACTGGCGTTCCAGCGCCTCGGTATTGGCGTGTTGGCGGTGCAGGATCAGCGCTCTTAGGCCTTCGAAGGAAGGCGTCATGAAGCCATTGTTCATTAGACGAGTCTCAGCTGTGGTCGGGACGGCGTCGTCGCGGTTTCGATTGCGGGAACGGCAAGCGCCGAGCGGATGAGGAAAGGATCCGGTGCGATCGCGTCGCGTCCTTGCCGGACGATATCATAACGGCCGCCGGCAGTCGCCCGAGCGACATGCGCGACCACGTGAATGTGGTTGTTGGCCGGGTCGATCCGCAACGGGCCGAAAGGCGTTTCGACCGCGCGTGCCTTGACCGCTTCGAGCACATCGAGTGCCGCCGCTTCGCCTGCGACCTCGATCCCGGCAGCGATCAGCAGAACCGCCGAATAGGCCTGAGTGAAGAAGGCCGATATGCCGGCGGCGCGAGCGTCTGCTGGAAGTCCCGCGAGAAAGCGCGCGTTCTCCTGCGTCTCCAGCGTTTCGAAATAGGTGGCTGTGGTGTAGTGCCCTTCGGCCGCAGGCATGATCTTGACGATCTCGTTCTCACCGAGATTGCAGCTCAGCACCGGGCGACGGCCCGGCGCGAAATCGCCGTCGCGCTCGCCGAGCGCGCGATAGGCGCGCAGGAAAGCGTAGGATGACGGTCCGATCAGCGAATTGAGGATGAAATCCGGCTTTTTGCGGTGAATTTCATCGATGATACGGTCGATATCGGCGTCGCCGAGCGGAACGTGCCTTTCGCCGAGGACCTCGCCACCGGAACGCAGGATCACATCACGAGCAATACGGCATGTCTCCCAGCCCCAAATGTAGTTTGAGCCGAGGAGGAAACCCCGGCGGCCGAAGGCAGGAAGGGCGAATTCCAGAAGCGGTAGAATGTGCTGGTTGGCGCAGGCGCCGACATAGACAACATTCTCGTTCGCCTCGAACCCCTCGTAGACGCAGGGGTACCAGAGGAGTGCCTGCGTCTTTTCCAGGACCGGGATGACCTCTTTGCGGCTCCAGGATGTCGTGCAGCCGACAATATGTCGGACCTCGCCACCGCTCACCAGCTCGGCTGCAAGCGCAGCATAGCGATCGGTGTTTCCCTTCGGATCGGCAACGCTGGCCTCAAGCCGGAACGGCAGGCCGGTGCGTGCATTGACTGCGGCGATCCCAGCCATTGTGCCAGCGTAGCCCTGCTCACCCAGATCCGCGTAGGGACCGGAGCGGGAAAACAATACGCCGACCTGAACAACCGTCCGAGTGTCCAAAAAGCACCTATGAACGAAAAAACCCCCACGCGGGATGTCATCCCGGTGAGGCCGAACCGCCTGATTTTTTTCGATGTTCGGAATTGATAGCGCCCTTTGCATAGGGCCGTCAAGTATAGGCGAAAGCAAGAATTAAAGTGACGACAACCATTCTGAGAGTTCGGTTTCGGCCCGTTCCAGAGCACTGTAGTTCAAAAGCTTCCGCAACAGCGCGACGGTCACTGCCCTGGCCCTCAGATTAAAGCGGCCGTCCTCATTATCTTCAGATGAGTTTTGATAGACTTCGAGCTTTTCATACAGCTGCTGTAGCCTGTTTTGAACGCTGCGCAGAGAAAGACCGCGACGACGGGCGATCGCGCGATCCGTAAGGCCGAGCGCGATATCGACAAGGATTTCATACTCGCTATCGCTGAAGCCTTTTGCGTGACCAAGGCTCTTCTGCTGCATCCCGCGAACCTCGCGGTCAATCACGCACTGCGCCTCGATGAAAATGCTCCGCAACGCAAGTCTGAGGCGTTCGTCCGAGGCAGACTTCAGCACGTAGCCGTAAGCCGCGCCGTCGGGAACGATGCGCGATACGCCGCGTACATAAGCTTCGTCGGAATAGTTGGACCAAAAGAGAATGCGGGTATCGGGCCGCTCGTTCCAGATCGTGCGCGCAGCCTCTATACCGTTGCGGTTGTTCATCTGGAGATCCATGACGACGTGCGCGGATTTGTGGTCGCGCGCAAGTTTCTCTCCCTCTTTGCCATTTTGCGCCTCGATGACCATCTCGCATTCCGGCAGCGAGGCGCAGATAGCCTCATGCAGATAGGACCGGTGGAGAGGGTCGTCTTCGACGATCAGAACCTTCATGCTTGATTCCCCGATTGGATCGACTGGGCAGTCGTCGGTAGATGAATTGCAACGATGGTTCCAGATGCATCCCGTGCGTCCAGTATCGTGAACCTGGCCGAAATCAGCCGTGCGCGCGTTTTCATGTTGTCGATGCCCGAGCCATTACGGCGTCTCAGCTTTGCAATGCCAATGCCGTCGTCGCATACCTCGATCGAAATGCCGTCGGGCTTCCCGCTTAGAGTGACGGTGATGTGATCGGGCTGCCCGTGCCGCACGGCGTTGTTGATAGCTTCCTGCGTGATGCGGAAAAGTGCAATGCGGACGGTCGGCTCTAGCTTGTCGATGATGCCGGCGGTGTTGTCGACAAGTCGTTGCGTCACGCACAGGCCGCTATCCCGGATGGCGCGATCCAGCTGGTTTTCGACTGCCTGGGCAAATCCGAACAGCTGCAATATCGAAGGCTTCGCCTCGTCGATGATTTGACGGAGATCCTGCATGCTGTGCTGGAGGCTGCGTGCAAGCGGCTCCAGCGTTTCCCCCGAAATATCCGGCTCGCGGGTCAGCCGTTCCAGACGGCGCGACAGGCGCGTCAGGTCCGCGAGCGTCTGATCATGCAGGTCCATGCCGATGCGCTGGCGTTCGGCTTCAAGCGCCTCGGTCAGCTTGAGCGCGCCGAGACGCAAGCCTTCCTCTCGTGCCCGTGCTTCCGCCTCAACGATTGCCGACTGCTGGGCTTGCTCGGCGGCGCGCAGGGCGAAGAAATAGGGCGACAGCAGATCGGCAATGGATCGGGCGTTGGAAACGTCGTCGAGCGTGTACAACGCCGCATCATGAGCGGAACAGCTGAGCGCGCCGATAACGTCGCCCTCGACCTTGAGTGGAACGTGAATGCGGCTTCGCAGCGCCTCTTCGAGTATGGGGCGGGAGAAGGCACCATCAAAATTGAACCGTGGATCGACACAGGCGTCGTCGGTCAGAAGATAGCCGACCTCACCCCAAAGCAGGGTGCGGATCGGGCTTTCCGAGACGAGCGCCGATGGGCGGTTGCCCCACGCCGTTTCGATGCCGGTTTCGTAGGCGGTATGATATTTTCCGCCATGGGTCATGATGCATACATCAAGATGGTCATGCGGGATGATATGGGAAATCTCAGCGGCAACCGCGCGGATGGCCGACCGGAATTCCAGCTGTCCCGCCAGAAGTCGGGAAATCGCCAGATAATGGTCGAGAAGCGCCGAAGGCGCCAGCTTGAGCATAGTTTCCTCCTCGCGCGGTTCCGTGCGCGCGCCAGCTCTAGTAAGCGCCAGATGGTATGGTTGCGTCCTGCAGGATCCCGCATCAATTAGAGCAAATGCCGCAAATTGGGTGCCTCTTTCTTACTATACAGGCCTGTCGATCTATAACATTCTCCCGCTCGTCGAGAGGAGGAAACTCGACACTATTGCAAAGTTGCATCCGCCCCGGAAGTGGGGCCGCGAGCAACAGGGAGAGAGCACATGAATTTCAGAAAACTGCTTCTGACGTCCGCGGCTGTGGCCTGCGCGGCGATTCCGGTAACGGCCATGGCCGATACTTCGGCAAAAAAAATCGCACTGTCCAACAACTACGCGGGGAACTCCTGGCGTCAGGCCATGTTGACGAGCTGGGAAAAGGTGACCGGCGAAGCCGTGAAAGCCGGCGTCGTCGCTTCTGCAGATCCCTTCACGACGGCGGAAAACCAGGCAACTGAACAGGCCGCGCAGATCCAGAACATGATCCTGCAGGGCTACGATGCAATCGTCATCAACGCAGCCTCTCCGACAGCGCTCAACGGCGCTGTCAAGGAAGCGTGCGATGCCGGAATCGTCGTTGTTTCGTTCGATGGCATCGTGAAGGAGCCCTGCGCCTGGCGCATTGCCGTCGACTTCAAGGCCATGGGTGAAAGCCAGATCGATTATCTTGCAAAGAAACTCCCGAAGGGCGGCAATCTTCTCGAAATCCGTGGCCTCGCAGGCGTTTCGGTCGACGATGAGATCTCGGCTGGCATCCATGCGGGCGTGGAGAAGAACCCGCAGTTCAAGATCGTCGGTTCCGTTCACGGCGACTGGGCTCAGGACGTCGCTCAGAAGGCGGTTGCGGGCATCCTGCCAAGCTTGCCCGAGATCGCCGCCGTGGTGACCCAGGGTGGTGACGGCTACGGCGCCGCCCAGGCGTTCGAAGCCGCCAAGCGCCCGACGCCTACCGTCGTGATGGGCAACCGCCAGGATGAGCTCGTCTGGTGGAAGAAGCAGAAGGACGCCAACAACTACGAGACCATGTCCGTCTCCATCGCGCCCGGCGTCTCGACGCTGGCGTTCTGGGTGGCGCAGCAAATCCTCGACGGCAAGGATGTCAAGAAAGATCTTGTCGTGCCTTTCCTGCGCATCGACCAGGACAATCTCGAAGCCAACCTTGCCACCACCCAGGCTGGCGGTGTCGCAAACGTTGAGTATTCGCAGGCTGACGCCGAGAAGATCATCGCCGACAGCAAGTAACCGGTCCTCCCAACGCATTGCTCCGCCCGACTCGTCGGGCGGATCCTCCATTTATCGGGAGATTGAATTTTGACCGTTGAAGCTCAAGGTCCGGCCGTCGTCGAGGTCCGGGACGTCAAGGTACATTTCGGTGCTGTTAAGGCCCTGGACGGCGTAACGATCCGAATTGCCGCTGGTGAGTGTATCGGTCTCGTCGGTCACAACGGGGCGGGAAAATCAACGATCGTCAACATCATCAACGGCGGGCTGACGCCCCATGCGGGAACGGTCGGCTACGGCGGAACTGACGTTGAGCGCCATGGCATCGGCACCGCGCGCGCCAACGGCGTGCGCTGCGTTTTCCAGGAACTATCGCTGTGTCCCAATCTGACGGTGATCGAAAACACGCGAGTCATGCACCCAGAGCTAAAGGGGTGGGGCTGGCGCAGCCGCGCCGCCGACATGATCGGCAAGACGCTGGACGAGATATTTCCCGGCCATGCCATAAAATCCGAAGCCGTGGTCGGCGATCTGTCCATTTCAGAGCGCCAGATCGTCGAGATCGCCATGGCTTTTTCGACGATATCCCATCCGGCCCAGCTGGTGATCCTCGATGAGCCCACATCCTCGCTCGACGCGAGCCTTGCGGCGCAATTGCTCGCCTACGTGCGCACCTTCATCAAGAAGGGCGGCTCTATTATTCTGATTTCCCACATCCTCGGCGAAATCCTGTCCGCGACGGACCGCATCATCGTCATGAAGGATGGAAAGGTCGTAACCGAGAAACAATCCGCGGATTTCGATCATGGCAGCCTCGTCGCTACCATGGGAAGCGTGGTCAAGGCGCGCGACATGTCACCACGCCGCTCCGGTGGCGGCAAGGGGCCGCCATTGTTGACGGCTGCGCCGCGAAAGGGCAAGGGCTTGCCATTCGCCGCTTTCCCCGGCGAACTGGTCGGTCTCGCGGGGTTGGGCGGACATGGTCAGACGGATATTCTCCTTGATCTTTACCTCTCGCAAACCGGCAGCTGGCTTCGCCGTCCGAATCCCAACGTGACTTTCGTCGCGGGCGACCGCGCCCTGAACGGGGTGTTTCCGCTGTGGAGCATTTTGAACAACCTGACCATCGCCAACCTCGGTGATCTGTCCCGCAGGGGCATGGTGAGCCGAGAGAGGGAAGATGAGCTTGGCGCTTCCTGGAAGGAACGCATCGAAATTCGCACAGGGGATATGGACAATCCCATTCTCTCACTCTCCGGCGGCAACCAGCAAAAAGTGCTGTTCGCGCGGGCGCTCGCGACGAGCGCGCCGGCTGTCTTGATGGATGATCCCATGCGCGGCGTCGATATCGGAACCAAGCAGGAAGTCTATGCCATCGTAAGAGCGGAAGCGGACAAGGGACGCGCGTTCGTCTGGTATTCCACAGAGATGGACGAGGTTAGCCTTTGCGACCGCGTCTATGTATTCAACGGTGGGGTCATCGTCCGTGAACTCATCGGTGCCGACATAACGGAAGAAAACATCCTGGCCGCCTCTTTTTCGGGAGCCGCCGCATGAAGCTTCGGCTGTCTTCGGATACGATCCGCCTGGTCATTCCCGCCTTGTCGCTCACGATCCTGTTGCTTTCGGTTTTCTACCTGCAGCCCCGCGCCATGAGTTACGTCGGGCTGAACCTGCTGTTCAATCTGGCCGTGCCGATCGCATTGGCGACGATCGCGCAGATGCTGATCATGACCGTGAACGACCTTGATCTGTCGATGGGCGCATTCGTTAGCTTCGTCGCCTGCGTCTCTGCGACCGTCCTTCAATCGAATCCGCTGCTTGGCCTGCTTATTCTGATCGTCGCAATTGCCAGCTATGCTGGGCTCGGCATACTGATCCACGTTCGCGATCTGCCGTCGATCGTCGTCACGCTCGGGATGAGTTTCGTCTGGAGCGGACTTGCCGTAATCCTCCTGCCTGCGCCGGGCGGGCATGCGCCGGAATGGGCTCGCGGCCTGATGACGTCGCGGCCACCCCTCATTCCGATGGCAATCGTCGCAAGTGTCGTTATCGCGGTCGTTGCCCATTTCCTCGTCATGCGTTCCTCGCTCGGTGTGCTTTTGCGCGGTGTAGGGGGCAATGCGCGTTCGGTGGAGCGCGCCGGCTGGTCTGTTCTGACTATCAGGGGAGGCGCCTATGCGCTGGCAGCCGTGTTTGCCGTTTTCGCTGGAATAGCGCTGGTCGGCCTCACGACCTCCGCCGATGCCAACATCGCCTTGCGCTACACGCTGCTCTCCATTGCGGGAGTTATTCTGGGCGGAGGCGAGTTTGTGGGCGGCCGCGTCTCGCCGATCGGCGCCGTGATCGGGGCGCTGACATTGACGCTGGCCGGCTCTTTCCTGTCTTTCCTGCGCATCTCGCCGGATTGGCAGATCGGAGCGCAAGGTGCGATCCTGATCGTGGTGCTCGGCCTGCGGCTATTGCTGAACCGCATTGAAAAGAGGGAGAAGCGCGCATGACGACGCTTGCCATCATCGCGCGCAAGCCCTGGGTGTGGTCTTTCGTGGCCGCATTCCTGGTCTGGTTCGTCACCATCCTGTTTACCGGCGGGGCAAGCACTTTCGGCCTCAGCCAGGCCGCGCTGACCTTCGCAGCCTTCTCGATCGTCGTCGGGCTCGGCCAGATGCTCGTCATCACGCTCGGACCGGGCAATATCGATCTCTGCGTGCCGGCAACCATGACGCTTTCAGGGACGGTCGCCCTTAAGTTCATGAATGTCGAGAACTCGTTGATCGTGGCGGGGCTGCTCGTCGCGATAGGGGTGGGCGTGGCCGTCGGTATCGGGAACTATTTGCTGATCAAGTTGCTGCGAATTCCGCCAATCATCGCAACGCTGTCGATGAGTTTCATCGTGCAGTCTACGGCAATCTGGACGAATCGCGGCCTGCGTATCAAGCCGCCGGAGGCACTTGCGCGTTTCACGACGGAAACGACCTTGGGCGTGCCGAACGTGGCGATCGTTGCCCTTGTTCTGTCGGGCGTGGCTTACATTCTCCTCTACCGGAGCGTCTACGGACGCTGGATTGCGGCAATCGGTCAAAGCATCACTGCCGCTCGCATGGCCGGAATTCCCGTCGATGGCGTCCGGTTTGCGACATACATGTTATGCTCGGTCCTTGCGGCGATCTGCGGATATCTTTTGGCCAGTTTCGCCGGGGGCGCGGCGCTCAACATGGGGCAGGAATATCTACTGACGTCGATCGCGGTGGTTGTGATCGGCGGAACCGCCGTTGCGGGTGGCGATTCGAACGTTCCTGGTATTTGGGGCGCCTCCCTGTTCATGTTCCTAGTCGTCTCGATGCTCAACACCTACGGGTTTGGCGCCGGCATCCGCCTCGTCATGACCGGGGTCATTATCATTGCGGTCATCGTCATCGCCGGCGGCCGCAAGCTCAGAAACCACTGAACGCGGATTGTTCCATGCCCGATGCCTCACATTTTGAAGTCCATGATGCACGCTTCACGGCCCTGTTCGTCGGAAGTGCTCAACTGGAGGAACTCGACAGCTCATGCCGCTGGGCGGAAGGACCGGTCTGGTTCGACGACATGCAGTGTCTCTTGTGGAGCGATATTCCGAACCAGCGGATGATGCGTTGGGTTCCCGACGGCGGTGTTTCGGTTTTTCGCAGCCCGTCCAACTTCAGCAACGGCAACACGCGCGATCGCCAGGGACGGTTGGTCTCCTGCGAACATGGCCCCCGCCGTGTCACCCGTACGGAGCCCGACGGCAGCATCACCATTCTCGCCGACAGCTTTGAGGGCAAGCGGCTGAATTCTCCCAACGACGTGGTCGTGCGCTCCGATGGCACCATCTGGTTCACGGATCCCACCTACGGCATCCTGTCCGATTATGAGGGCTACAAGTCCGACCCCGAGCAATCCCGGCGCAATGTATATCGCCTGGATCCTGACAGCGGCGAACTGACAGCGGTCGTGGGCGATTTTCTGCAGCCGAACGGACTGGCCTTCTCAGTGGACGAAACCAGACTCTATATCGCCGACAGCGGTGCCAGTCATGACCCCGCGGCTCCCCGACATATACGCGTCTTTGATGTCGTGGATGGGCGGACGCTGACGAATGGCCGGGTCTTTTGCAGCATCGATACCGGAATTCCGGACGGTATCCGGGTAGACAAGCATGGCAATCTCTGGTCAAGCGCCGGCGACGGCGTTCACTGCTTCTCGCCTGACGCTACGCTGCTTGGAAAGATCAAGGTTCCGCAGACTGTCGCCAACCTGACATTCGGCGGCCCCCGCCGAAACCGGCTGTTCATCACCGCGACACGCTCCGTCTACGCCATTTATTTGACGACGAACGGCGCGCAGTGTCCCTGAACCAAAGCGTGTAAAGAGAATTGAAAGCCATCTTGGAAAATGACCATGCCGAGTTCTGACACTCCGGTGATCCTTCTCAATACGATCGACGACGTCGCTGTGGCACGTGTCATGATAAGGGCGGGCGGCCTAACGGGGATTGAGGGTCTCGTGGCTGTTGACCAGATTCCTCGCGGTCACAAGATTGCGATCCGCGACATCGCGGCCGGTGAGGAAGTTCGCAAATTCGGCCAGCCGATCGGCGTTGCAACGATCTTCATCCCACAGGGGAGCCATGTGCATCTGCATAATCTGGCGGTCGTGGAATCCGCGCACCGCCACCAGTTCAGCGTCGATATCGAAGAGACCGGTATGCTGCCGCTGGACCAGCGGCGTACGTTCATGGGCTTTGATCGCGGCGCGGGGGGCGTCGGCACGCGCAACTTTATAGGTATCGTCACCACCGTGAACTGTTCGGCAACCGTTTCCAAATACATCGCCACGCACTTCAATCGTACCGGCGGGCTTGAGGGCTTCGGCAATGTCGACGGTATCGTGGCGCTGACGCATGGCGGCGGCTGCGCGATCAATACCAAGACCGAGGGCTACCGCTACCTCACGCGCACGCTGCAGGGCTATGCCCGGCATCCGAACTTTGGTGGGATCCTGATGATCGGGCTTGGCTGCGAGACCAACCAGATCGCGCCGATCCTCGAGCACTACAAGCTCGAAGAGGGCAAGCGCCTGCGAACGATGACGATCCAGGGACTTGGCGGAACGCGCAAGACGATCGAAGCGGCAAGCGAGATGATCCGCGACATGTTGCCGGAAGTGAATTCGGCAAACCGCACGAAGCAACCGCTGTCCGGCCTCAAGGTGGCGCTCGAATGCGGCGGCTCGGATGGGTATTCGGGCATTTCTGCCAATCCGGCACTCGGCTACGCCTCCGATCTCGTCGTGCGCAATGGAGGTACGTCCGTTCTGGCCGAAACGCCTGAAATCTACGGCGCCGAACATCTTCTGACCCGTCGCGCCGCTACGCCAGCGGTCGCCGAGAAACTGCTGTCGCGGATCGACTGGTGGCGCGACTATACCGCGCGCAATGGTGCCGAACTCAACAACAACCCATCGCATGGTAACAAGCTGGGTGGCCTGACGACGATTCTCGAAAAGTCGCTCGGCGCCGTCGCCAAGGGGGGCACCATGCCCCTGAAAGCCGTTTACGAATATGCAGAAATTGTCGATGAGCCCGGCTTCGTCTTCATGGACACGCCCGGCTACGATCCCGTCGCGGTGACGGGCCAAGTGGCCGGCGGCTGCAATGTCATCTGTTTTACGACGGGCCGTGGTTCCGTTTCCGGCTTCAAGCCGGCCCCTTGCATAAAGATTGCCACGAACACCGAAATGTATGAGCACATGCAGGAGGATATGGACATCAACTGCGGTGGCATCGTCACCGGAGACGATACGATCGAGGCCGCCGGCGAACGGATATTCGAGGACATCATCGCCGTCGCATCAGGAAAGAAGACGTTGAGCGAAGTTTATGACTACGGCGACAACGAATTCGTGCCCTGGCAGGTGGGTGCAGTCACATAGGATCGATGATGCGCATGATTTGAGCAGCGACCAAAGGAATAAGCCCGACGACGGCTGCCGTTGGTGATGGACTGTTTGTGTTCAACGCTCACGGTCATCCAAACGCTCCGGCGGGCGCGTTTTGAAACTGTGCTCTTCGGCAATCTGGGATCGGGGTCGTCCACGCGGGCTGTGATCGGCACTGCGTCCGGAAACTACGCTTCTGGTCCCATATGCCGCTGCAACACATCAACTTTCGGCGTGATCTCTTGACCCTCAACCCAAACGACGAAATCAATGACGGGCTGGAAAAGTGCTGACCCGGCGCGTTTCCAAGACAGCGACGATTCGATATCGTTGTAACCGAGGTCGAGCGGGAGCTCCCTAGCTTGATCGATGTCTTGGGATCACGTTGACGGGTGTCGGGGCGCATAGTTCACGATCGGCGCGAACGCCATGGTGGAGGAGAACGATCGTCATGAATTGCCATGCCCTGCTTGTCCAACGACCGATTTGCGGACCCGGAAGGCAAAGCGGCGTTCGAGCAAGATCTATACGTGATTTCAGACGGATGCCGCCTTCATGAACCAGAAAGCGCCCCAACCGGGATCTCATGCTCCCGTCCTACCCAGCCTTGCCGATTTTCATCCGTTGAGCGCCGCTGAAACGAAGGTCGTGGCACATCTGCAGCTCGGAGACTTCGACCGATTGGGCGACGGTCTGCGGCCGGAACAGGAAGATCCCGAGCGGACGGTGCGGGCGGACCTGTTGCGCTATCTCATCCTTGGCGACGGTGCCTATCGTTTGCATGAGAAAGGGTTGCGGCTGAGCGGAGCCTGGATCATTGGCATTCTCGACCTGGAGGGGTGCCGGATACCGCGCGACATCGGTCTCAAGGATTGTCACTTCGACGCCTCGCCGGTGCTGCGCTCGGCGGTTATCGACAATCTGTTCCTGGACGGTTCGGCCCTGCCCGGCTTGCAGGCCGACAGGTTGGAGGCACGGGGAGTCCTTTCGCTTCGCGGCGCGATTGTAACCGGTGAAATCCGCCTTCCCGGCGCGCGGATTGGCGGTAGCATTGAGGCTGACGGTGTTTCGATCGCTTCGCCCGGCGATATCGCGTTCGACGCCGAGGCGTTGGAAACACGCGGTGGCCTCCTGTTGCGTGGCGCCAATGTGCGTGGCGGCATCAATCTTTCGGCGGCGCGGCTTGGGGGCGACGTCAATGCGGTCGGCGCGCAGATCGAACGCCCGGGCGAAGTCGCATTGAACGCAGACGCGATCGTGGCAGGAGGCGACCTTTCCTTGCGTGGGGCGACCATCGTCGGCGAAACGCGCCTGCTCGGTGCCCGCTTCGGAGGTGACGTCAATTGCACCTCCGCATCACTTTCGCAGCCGGACGGCAATGCGCTGCGGCTCAATCGCGCCATCATCGACGGCGCATTCTTCCTGCGACAAGGTGCATCCGTCGAGGGTGCGCTCGACCTCACTGCGACGACGATCGGCGCGATCGATGACGACCAGAGCAGCTGGCCCAAGACTGGCGACCTGCTTTTGAACCGCTGCCGGTACGGTGCTTTCATTGGAGGGCCAGCCGATGCGGCAAGCCGGCTCGACTGGCTATCGCGTCAGACGCCAGAACGGTGGAACGCGGACTTCTGGCCGCAGCCCTACGAGCATCTGTCAATGGTATTGCGCGAAATGGGCCATGACGAGGATGCCCGTGCAGTCTTGATCGCCAAGGAGCGACTGCAGCGACGTGCGCGCCGAGCGCGTGCCAAAAATCCAATCTTGCGGGCAAGCCTGGCGATTGTCGACGGTGTGCTTGCCGTCACCCTTCGTTACGGGCGGCAGCCTCTGCTGGTGCTGGTCTGGCTGATGCTCTTCTGGGCGATCGGGACGGGTGTCTTTGCATTCGCCTATCGCGACGGTGCGATGAAACCGAACAATCCCATCGTTCTGCGTTCCCCCGAATGGACGATGTGTGATCTCCCGCGAACCGAAATCCGCTACATGCCATCAACCGGACAGGACCTGGCTGGACGTGCCGCGGTCGGGGAAGACCAGCTCACTTGCTTCCGCAATCAGCCGGAAGCGGCCAGCTACCCGGAGTTCAATGCGCCAATGTACTCGCTGGATGTACTCCTGCCGGTAGCGTCCATCGGTCAAAGGGAATACTGGCGACCGGATTCGATGAAACCAAACGGCACGTTCTCCTTGAGATATTTTTTCTTCCAGTCCGTCATCGGCTGGGCCCTCAGCCTTCTGGCTGTCGCTGGTTTCTCCGGTCTGGTGAAATCACACTAAAATAGCCGGACGCGCTCGCTATCAAGGCTGAAGACGCGTGAGTTCCTCACCAAGCTGTCGCAACGGCAGCACCTCGATTTCGTTGTTGAGAGGATAGGCCTCGGACCCTGGGTAAACGACGATGCGGCGGTCAGGCTTCAGTTCCAGACAGGCGTTATGAAAGCCGCGTTCCACTTTCGGAGTGAGACTTCGCTTGATCTCGATTGCCCAACGGCGCCCGCCGGGCAGAGTGACAATGAGGTCGACCTCGGCGCCGGCAGCGGTACGATAGAAGTTCGCATGTGCGCCCACTGGCATAGCGGCATGAAGCGTTTCGATCACGAATCCTTCCCAACTGGCGCCGGCGATCGGGTGCCCGAGAATATCCTCGAGCGTTGTCAATCCAAGTAGACTGTGGAGCAGCCCGGAGTCGCGAACGTACACACGCGGCGACTTTACCAGGCGTTTGCCCGCATTGTTGTGCCAGGGTTCGAGCCGACGCACCAGAAGCAGATCCACCATGAGATCGAGATAGGAAGCAACGGTCTTTCCGTCGACGCCGAGTGCGCGGGCGAAGTCTGCCGCATTGAGAAGGCCGGATTGATGGTGCGCGAGCATTGTCCAGAATCGGCGTAGCGTTTCGGCAGCAATCTTTGGTCCAAGAAGCGGAATGTCCCGTTCCAGGTACGTTCGAATGAAATCAAGGCGCCACCGCCGGCTAACAGCATCTGTCCTGGCCAGAAGACTGTCAGGAAACCCACCCCGGTTCCACAGCGTATTGAGCTCAGTCGTGTGGACCTCGAGGCCGTCAATTGGGGCAAGCTCCAAATATGCTATCCGTCCAGCTAGGCTCTCGCCGGACTGTTTCAGGAGATCGATTGAGGCCGAGCCGAGCAACAGGAAACGGCCGCTGCGCAATCCCTTTCGCCGCCCCTTGTCGATTAGTCCACGAAGAGCCTGGAAGAGGTCCGGAAGGCGGTGGACCTCGTCGAGAATAACCAGTTTATCCTCGTGACCGGAAAGGTAGAGCTCCGGCTCGGAGAGCTTGGCTCGATCGGCGTCCGACTCCAGATCGAGATAGATCGACGGCCGCTGTTCGCCTATTTCCAATGCGAGCGTTGTCTTTCCTACCTGTCGAGGTCCCAGCAAAGCGACGGCGGGATTGGAATCGATGAGCTCAATGAGTTCTAATGTTTTTCGCCTGGGGATCATCCTTGCAATTATGGAGTTCAGATCCCGAAATGCAAGGTTAAATATCGAATTGGCAGGGAGACGTGCGATTCAGATCCCTAGGCAAGCGACAGCACGCTAACGATCTCCAGTCGTGAAGTGGCGCCAGAGCGAGTCATATCCGTGGGGCGCGTCCGCTGCGCCGGGTTGCAACGTTGTAGCAGCTCGACGCCTGCTGCACCGACCGATGGCGTGATTGCTCCTCCGCCTCAGTGAGAGGAATACCGCGATCTTCCAGATGTTCCGCTTTCAAAAACTATAGTGCTCTCTCGGCGGAGAATCCCAAAGTTCAGCTTTCCTAAAGAGTTGGATTTTCAATCCGCGGCCGCCGCAGCCGGAGGTTTGCTGTCTGGGTCGACCCGATCGACACCAAAAAGCTTACGCTTGACCGCCTCCCTGACCGTTTGAACGTATATATAGAGGAGTGGAATTATCAGGAGGCCGAGGACCGATCCGACCACCAGGCCGCCGAGAACCGTCGTGCCGATTGCCTGCCTGCTGCCTGCTCCCGCACCTGTAGCCACGACCAGCGGCACCACGCCAAGCACAGATGCCATCGCAGTCATCAGCACTGGCCTGAAGCGCTGTGACGTGCCATCGGTCGCCGCTTCCATGATGCTCAGCCCTTCCTCCCGGCGCTTCTTGGCGAACTCCACGATGAGAATCGCATTTTTGGCGGCCAGTCCGACCAGCAGCAGCAGGCCAATTTGGGCGTAGATGTTGAGGTCGATACCACCAATCAGAAGGCTGCCCAACGCTCCCAGAACGGCCACCGTCACGGACAGCATCACTGCAAGCGGGACGCTCCAGCTTTCATATTGGGCAACGAGGAAGAGATAGGTGAAAAGGATCCCCGCAATCAGGATGATTGTTGTTTGGTTACCGGCCTGCTTTTCCTGAAGCGCCATGCCCGTCCATTCGTATCCGAAGCCGGGTGGGAGCTTTTGCGCAGCAAGTGTCTCCATGGCGTCGAGCGCGGCGCCTGTACTCGTTCCCGCGGCAGCCTGTCCGTTGATCGCCGCGGACGGGAAAAGATTGTAGCGGCTGATGGAGTTGGGTCCGTAGACGGTAGAAATGGAAAGCAGTCCCTGTAGCGGAATAAGGCTTCCCGACTGGCTTCGCACTCTCAGCCGTTGAATGTCCTCGATGCGGGTTCGAAAACTCGGTTCGTCCTGAAGGCGAACCTGGTATACGCGCGAAAAAATATTGAAGTCGTCGACATATGACGATCCCAGGTGGGCTTGCAGCGTGTTGAAGATCGTGGCGGGCGAAACCCCGTAAAGCTCCGTGCGCTTCCTGTCGATATCGAGATAGACCTCGGGAACGTCGGCGGAAAAAGTGCTGAAGACACTGGTCAATGTCTTCGTCTGGTTTGCCGCGATAATCAGGCCCCTCATGACTTCGGCGAGCTCCGCCTGGCTTTGCCCGGCCCGCGCCTGAAGTCGGAAGTCAAACCCCCCCGTCGTCCCGAGACCGGGAATTGCAGGCGGATTGAACGGCACGACCGAGGCGGTCGAAATCGCGGCAAACTCGGCACGCAATCGGTCCATGAGAGCAAAGACGCTTTGATCAGCCCCCCGTTCATTCCAGGGCTTCAGCGCGGAAATGATCATTCCGGAATTGGAGCCACCGCCCCCAACCATGCTTGCGCCGGCAATTCCGATCGTATTTGCAACGCCCGGCGTGCGTTGAAGCACGGAACTGACGGCCGCAATTGTCTGCTGCGTGCGTTCGAGCGAAGCGGCGTTCGGCAATTGCACATTCATGAAGAGATAGCCCTGGTCTTCCGAAGGAACAAAGCCGGTCGGAAGGATGCGATAGAAACCGTATGTACCGCCGACGATGACAGCAAAAACCAGCGCGCTGAGGGCAAGCTTGCGGGCAAAGAGATCGAGCAACCGCAGATAAAACCGCCGTGAAGCATCCAGTCCCCGGTTCACCTTGACAAAAAACCGCGAGCGGCTCTCGGGAGTGGGGCGCAGCATCAGAACGCAAATTGCCGGACTGAACGTCAGCGCGTTGATCGTCGAGAAAGTGATCGTGACCAGGATGGTGACCGCAAATTGCCGATAGAGCTCACCGGTTATTCCGGCGAGAAAGGCGACTGGCACGAAGAGAGCGGCCAGCACCAGTGTGGTGGCGACAATCGGGCCCGTGACCTGGTCCATGGTGCGGAGTGTCGCCTCGCGGACGTCGACGCCGGTTTCGCTCATGACGCGCTGGACGTTTTCCACGACGATAATCGCGTCGTCGACGACCAGAGTGACGGCAAGTATCATGGCGAACAGCGTGATTGTATTGGCTGAATACCCCATCACGTAAAGCACGGCAAAGCCGCCTATCAGCGAAACGGGAATCGTCAACGTGGGAATGACCGTCGCACGCCAGTCCTGCAGAAAAAGGAAGACGACCGCCACGACAAGCACAAAGGTGATTGCCAGCGTAATGAAAATTTCCTCGATGGTTTGGCGAACGAAAGTGGTCGTGTCGAAAACGACCGTATATGCGACGTCGTCAGGAAACTGCTTCGACAATGTTTGCAGTTCCGCAAGGACCGCGGCCGACACGGCGAGCGCATTTGCATCCGGAGATTGATAAACGACAACAGTCGCACTCGGCTGCCCATTCAAGGTTGAGGCCATGTCGTATGATTGCGCTCCGAGCTCCACCCGGGCGACGTCGCGAAGACGGACGATCGCTCCGTCTCTGTTGGTGCGGACGATTATGTTGCCGAACTCTGTTGCATCCGCAAGCCGTCCCTGGGCCTGAACCGTCAATTGCAATTGCTGGCCTGTCGGCGATGGAGGAGATCCTAGCTGGCCGGCGGATGCCTGCGCGTTCTGGCCCTGGATGGCCGCGGTCAAGTCGGATGCCGTCACCCCAAGCGCCTGCATCCGATCGGGGTTCATCCAGACGCGCATGCTGTAGACGGGACCAAATACGCTGGCTTCCCCGACGCCCGGCAGGCGTGCGATCGCATCTCGGATATTAATCGTCGCGTAGTTGCTGATGAAGACGTCGTCCTTGGTCCCCTTTGGGGAATAGACCGCAAAACCGAGAAGCATGCTCGAGGAGCGACTTCTCACCGAGACGCCTGTTTGGGAGACCGCAGCAGGAAGGCGTGGTGTCGCCATTGCGACGCGATTTTGTACGTTGACTTGGGCAATCGCCGGGTCTGTCCCTGCCGCAAATGTGACCGTCAGACTATAGCTGCCGTTGTTGGTGCTCGACGACGACATGTAGAGCATGTCTTCGACACCATTCACCTGATCTTCGATCAGTGCTCCCACACTGTCAGTCATGACACTGGCACTCGCGCCCGGATAACTTGCCGTCACCTGGACTTCGGGCGGGGTGATCTGCGGAAACTGCGCGACGGGTATCTGAAGGAGGGAGACAAGTCCTGCGATGATCATGACGATCGCAATAACCATCGCGAACCTTGGCCGGCCAATGAACGGCGCGGAAATATTCATTGCGGCGTACCGGATGGTGACAGGACGGGAGTGGCGGAGGTCAGGTTGTTGTCATCAGGGGATATCTGAGTGACGGTCACGGCCAAGCGCTCGGAGACATTCTGAAGGCCTTCGACGATCAGCTTCTCGCCGCCTTTCAAGCCGTCGTCGACCTCCCAGTTTGCACCCACTTGCTGGGAGACTTTTATGCGTCGAAGCGCGACCTCGTTCTTTTCATCGACGAGCAGGACAAACTTGCCCTCGCGATCCTGCTGGACTGCTCCAAGCGGCACAACCGGGCGCAGTGTCTTTTCCCTTTCCGAAATTATCACCGTTACGAACTGGCCCGGGGTGAGCAGGAGATCCGGATTGGGAAACAGCGCTCGAATTGCCAGCGTTCCCGTTGATTCGTCGATCTCGTTTCCGAAAAACTCGATCTTGCCGGGTTCCTTGTACTGCTGACCGTTGGATAGTCGCAGGGTAGGCTCATACCGCTTTGCAAGATCGTCCTTGCTGGCACCTCCGGCAGCCGCACGCAGTTCAAGGATGGATCGGTCGCTGACAGAGAATACAACCCGGATCGGATCCAGCTCGACAATGCGAGCCAGTGTCACCGAACTGCCGCTGACGAAGCTGCCGACCGACAACTCGGCCGCCCCTATGCGCCCCTTGATCGGTGCGGTTATCCGGGTGTAGCTGAGATTAAGTTCGGCTTGGCCCACGCGCGCCTGCGCCGACATCACGGAAGCCTGAGAGGTTTCGACCGCGGCCTGGCTTTCTTCCAGCGTTGCACGCGATACGGTCTGTGTGTTCAGTGCCTGATTTCGCGCAAGTCGACGCTGGGCGTCAGCGAGCGTCGCCTGCGCACTCGCAAGGGCAGCCTTGGCATCTGACAGGGATATTTCCAGGGATCGAGGATCGATAAGGAACAGGTCCTGATCCTTTTGGACGACCTGGCCTTCGTCGAAAAGGCGCTTGTCCAGGAACCCTTCGATCCGCGATCGAATATCGACGGCATTAACCGCTTCCACGCGCGCGACGAATTCGTGCTTGGGCGAAACGTCTTCCACCGGAACGCTGATAACGCCAACCGATGGGGCAGTCTGTGCCACTGCACCCTGAGGCGCGGCCATCCAGGCTGCAAGCACGATCAACAGGCAGGCTGGCGGAACACGACGTGACAGTTTCATCGACCAGTCTCCAGCAGAACCGAGATGGCTTCTTCAACTCCAGGCACTTAAAAGTAGGTATCAGATCGACCGCAATTCACAAATGCTACCGTTAGTCGCTGAAATCGGCAAGTCCCGGGACATCCAGGCTTAGAACGCTGATGGCGAGCTGACGACGATGTCGTCGACAACAAGCCCTTCACCCATCCCGACTGGACCGATAAGCGGCCATGGGCCAAGGGCGACGGCAGCTTCGGCAATCCAACCGCATTCAGCAGCAGAGAAGGCGCCGTTGGGGCCAAAGGTGCGGATCAGCGCACAGGACAGGATGATCGCGAACAGGAGATGACAGGCGCCTGAAGCCGGGCCCGGCATGCTGGCTCCGGCACGCGGGTTCCTGCACGCAGGCAGAGAGCCGTGCGAGGTTTCCTTCATTGAACCAAAGCAGAAAGTGCTGTCAACCGGCTTTGCCGGCGGCATCAGGAAGCCTCAATCGGGCCGGTCCCTGTCTCGAATGCGTGGGAAGGACGGTGAAGGGCCTGGCCTGGGAGACAGCAAGCCCTTCACCAAAGGCGTGGCCCGGAGGAAGGGCTCCGCGCGCGGCCATGGCTCAAACCTGCCAATCGCGAAAAGGTTCCGTCCGGCGTGAAAAATTGTCAGCAGAGGACTGGGCGCCCCGCCATGAAAGGTTTCCTCAGCTCCCCGCGGTCTGAGCCTTGACCTGCATTCATATCCTTCGTTTCATGTTGATCTGGTCGTCCCGCAGTTCGGTCCCACAAGTAGGGCTGCCTGGCGCCGCATCGCAGGAGTATCGTGTGGGGAAAAGCACCCACATGGTTGACGCTACTCACCGTTGCGGTCGATCAAATGGCATCATCACAGGTTCGCCGAAATCAGCAACTATCAATATCGCCTATATGTTTATGCAGCATAAAACTGTATTTATCGGCCATTCTTTCGATAAATCGCGCAACAAAAGATGTTTATTTATCCCTTGACTTAGTAATTTAAATTCCAAACTATAAGCACGGTTCGAGCTTACTTCACTGATGTCCGGAGGCGATGTCGTATTACATCGGGACACATGCAGTAACTCCGAACTATGCCTGGGAGGAAGTTTCGTCTTAATCGAGGAACTTTCATGGCACCGAATAAGAGCCGGGTTTCGGCTATTTGCGCATCTCCGGGATTGCCCGAGGTCATAGGTTCTAGTTTGTTAGGAGATTCCTCGATGTGTTTCGTTGACACGAAACGCAAGGAGGAATCATTGGTCGATTTCATCGGTCGAACCCTCCCCACTGTTGTCATTTGCGAAGTGGCAAATGACGCTGACCTTGCAGTCGGCAGGGCCGTGCGTCGGCTGTCAAATGCCGAGCGGGATAGCTCGTTTAAGGTCATCTACGCAGTGGATCCCCTGATCGCGCGCCGGATCGACGAAATCTACGTCGATGGCATGCTAAACATCGTCTTCACCAACGACGACGATCAGCAGATCTACAAGGCGATATCCCTTGTTGCGCAGGGTGGCCACTACATCAGCGCGGCTGTCTTCAACAGCTTGTCGGCGCTCGATATTCGCAGTTTTCATTCCCTGATCAATAGCGCACCCGAGAGGATCGAGCGTCTTTCCGAGGGCAATCTCAGCGCCAGAGAGGAAATTGTGCTGAAGCTTTTTGCATATGGATTCAGCACGAAGGAAATTGCCGCCGAGATCCATGTGAGCACCAAAACAGTCGAGACATACAAGGCACGCGGAGCCGACAAGCTCAGCCTTTCCAGCCGGGCATCCATAGTAAAATATGGCGCATCGAGAGGCTGGTTCGACATATACAATACTTAAATCGCGCGCGTAATTAGAACGTACTATAGATGCTGCCGTCTATTCTACGGATCAATACAATTGCGCCTAAATATAAAATCGTCTTTTCGCAATTTCCCTACATTTATTCTGTTTTTCCCGACTTCATTTCTTTTGTCGCGGGCATAACATTCTCTTGCGCCTGACGAGACTCGAGACTTGCCTAAAAAACAGACGCTGCCGGATTCCGCAGCGAGAGTTTTTAGTAATCGTAAAACGGGGACATGACATGTCGAGAATAAGCATTATTGGCATCGGATATGTCGGTGCCGTTTCGGCTGCCTGTCTCGCCGAGGACGGTCACACTGTTGTCGCGGTTGATACCGATCCCTCGAAAGTGGCCAAACTCAATGCGGGTGAGCCGCCAATTGTCGAAGCTGGACTGGCGACGCTGCTGGCCCGAAACGTTAACCGTGGACGGCTCTCGGCCACGACCGATGTTTGCGCGGCAGTGGCCAATACTGACATAACTTTCATCTGTGTGGGCACACCCAGCGCCGCCGAGGGCTCAGTTGAGCTCAACTATGTCAAGCAGGCGTGCAGCGATGTTGCCGGTGCCTTGCGCAGAAAGAACTCATTCCACTCCGTTGTCCTGCGGTCCACGATTGTACCAGGAACAATGGAAGAGACCTGCATACCGATCCTCGAGATGGTTTCGGGCCTGACGGCAGGAAGGGATTTTGGTGTTGGCTATTATCCGGAATTCCTTCGTGAAGGTACAGCCATCGATGACAACTACAATCCGGGCCTTATCGTCTTTGCCGCCCTCGACTCCACGACTGAAAACGTCCTGCGCGAGCTGAACGCTAAGCTCGCCTGTGTATGCAGCGTCGTGCCGCTGTCGACCGCGGAAATGATCAAATATACCAGCAATTCGTGGCGCGCGGCCAAGATCACTTTCGCAAACGAAATCGGCAACATCGCCAAGAGCTGTGGGATCGACGGCCAGTTGGTCATGAAGGTTCTCTGCTCCGACGACAAGGTGAGCATGTCGCCCTATTTCATGCGACCGGGCTTTGCTTTTGGCGGTTCCTGCCTGCCAAAGGATGTGCGCGCGCTGCGCCATGTCGCGCATAAAGGCGGTGTTGCGACGCCAATGCTGGATTCGGTCCTTGAGGCAAACACTCGCCAAATCGAAAGAGCCGAGAGTCTCGTCCACAACAGCGGTGGCAGATCCGTCGGAATGGTCGGAATAAGCTTCAAGGCAGGGACGGACGATCTGCGGGAGAGCCCGCTTGCCGAACTCGCATCACGACTGATTTCCAAGGGCTTCGGCCTAAAGGTCTACGACCCGAGCGTTCGTGTTGCCTATCAGAGCAAGCTTGGTGGATCCGGGCGCGGCGACGGCAAGGTTCCCGACCTTAAGGAACGACTGGTTGCAAGGATCGAAGAACTGATCGACGAAGCCGACGTCCTTTTGGTCGGCAATCGCTATGAAGAGACGATCGAGCCATTGGCAAGGGCTGCCGTGGCCAAAAATCTTGTCGACCTCACGCGCCTCAGGCCGGATTTGCGGTCAGGCGGCTTCTACGAGGGTATTTGCTGGTAGGAGAGACCCGTATGCTTGTGCTTGGTCACATCCTCTACATGCTAGTGTTCGTGAGTATCGCGATTGCCGTCCCGACCCACCGGCTTGCTGAGAATGCCGGCCTGGCGCTGACAATCGGCACACTTGGAATCTGGCGCTATGGCTGGGGTGGTGTGAATTTCGCAAGGGCGAAGCTCTTCATTCACTTCGCGCATCCAGCCCGACGAGCAGCTGCAGTGAAGGAATACGAGGCAAGAAACCGACCGGCTCACGCCTTCTTTGTCGTCACGACCTACAAGGTTGATGTCGCGGTAACAGTGCGTGTCTACCGTGCGATTTTTCGGGCTGCAGCCGCATCCCGGGGCGGCGCCACTGTCGTTGCCTCTGTCGTGGACGTCGCTGACGAGCGTTTGGTTCGGCGAATTTTTTCGTTGATGCCACAAAACGCGAGAGGCGTTCATCTGATCGTTGATCGGATGCCGGCGACCGGCAAGCGCGATGCCTTAGCTGCTTCCTTGCGTATCCTTTCGAGGCAATGCCCCACCTACGATGACATTGTGGTCTTCGTCGACGGTGACAGCTGCCCACCGGAAGATGTTGTGGAGGCATGCGCGCCCTTCTTCGTTGATCACCGCCTGGGCGCTGTTACGACCGACGAAGATTGTGAAATCAGCGATTCAAGGCTCTTTCGTGACTGGTTCAATCTGCGCTTCACGCAGCGCCATATGATGATGTCTTCGATGGGGCTATCAAGGCGCGTCCTGACCCTGACCGGACGCCTGTCGATATTCCGTGCGTCTCTCGCCTGCAATGCAGATTTTATCGAGAGCATTCAGTACGACTCGCTCGAGCACTGGCGTCTTGGCAAAGTCCCCTTTGTCACCGGTGACGACAAGTCGACGTGGTTCTGGCTGTTGAAGAACGGCTATGAAATGGCCTACCTGCCCGACGTGCGCTCTGTTTCGATGGAAAGCCAGCCGAAGCCGGGGTTTGTGGGTTCCGCTGTGGCATTGATGCTGCGCTGGTTTGGCAACATGCTGCGAACCAATGGCCGAGCATTGGCTCTTGGGCCAAGACGCATTGGCTTGTTCACCTGGTGGTCGCTTCTGGACCAGCGCATCTCCATGTGGACTACCCTCTTCGGCCCGGTAGCGGTGCTCACGTCGACACTCTTTGTCAGTCCGCTCGTCCTGCCGATCTATGTCGCGTGGGTCATGTTCACGCGGTACATAAATTGCTGCCTGCTGGCGACATTCCGACCGTCCTTCCCGATATCCTATCCGTTCCTTCTTTATTTCAGCCAGATCTGTGGGGCGCTCGTCAAAAGCTTCGTGTTTTTTCGTCTCGATCGACAGAGATGGACACGTCAAACAGCCGAAGCCTCACACCGCATTCCATCCGCCTCCGAGCGCCTTCGCGGGCTCTCGTCGACCTACGTACACATCCTCGCAAGCGGGTGGCTGTTGTTCGCTGCCTTTATGATTTCAAGCGCCAAGATCTGATTTGGAGTTTCTCATGACGACATTTGATCAACGTGAACACACTGATAGCCCGCCGACAACAGACGCGGAACGCGACAGTTTGCTCGATTTTGCCGATGGCAACGAACATCCGCGCGTCAGACTGCCCTTCTCGGTGACCATCGACGGGCGATCATATGAGGGCTCCGCACTGTCCATGGTCGCGGCCCGCGTGACGGGAATCGTCGGAGCAAATTGGCCGGGCGCCCACAAATTGGCGATCTTTCGCTTCAATTTTGGGAGCTTCTGGATGTCTCTTCCAATCGACGTGACGGTTTCCGCTGCTGACAGCAAGACCGGAGCAGTTACTCTTCGCTATCGCGATCCGACCGGCCAGCACATGCCGCAACTGCGTTACATCCTGAATTCCTGGCTTGCTGGCGACCACGTCGACGTTAACGGGATGCTGGTGGCCGAAAGCAGTCTGCCGAAAGGCAAAAACACCGCACATAAAGTCGCCCAGTCTGGCTCATCGCGCCTTTCGAAATTGCTCGGCACATGCGTCGTCGCAGCCGCGTCGGCCGCGCTATTTGTCTTTGCAGCATCGGTGCTCAGTGACCGCCTTTTCGTGACGGACGTCGAGGCACCGGCGATTGCCTACAGGCAGGGTTCGACGATGACCGCAACAACGGGTGGTCAGCTTGATTTTATCGACACTCATGCCGCAGTCGGCAAGCCCGCATATTCGATCCTTGCGTCAACCGGCGTTGCGGTAACGGCTACGATGCCTTGCGACTGCGATGTTGAGACAGCCGGCCTTGCGAAGGGTGGGACCGTGATTGCCGGTCAACCGGTTCTCTTCGTCAGCGAGCCGGGAGCACCGATGATCGTTCGTACGGCCTTCACGGGCTCCGACTTCCGCCATGTTGCGGACGGCGCGAAAGTGACGATTGAAACCGCCGATGGCGTCTCCGTTCCTGCGAAGGTCGAAGTTGATCGCGAAGCCATTGGCGATGGCCAATCGGCATCGGTAGCCTTGGTTCCACTGCAACCCGTGTCCGGACTGCAGCCCGGATCACCTGTTGCCGTCCGTCTAGACGCTACCCCGCAATGGCTGCGAACCATTCGCAGCGGCATCTCGTTTGCGGCCGAGCAAACCGTAGGAGGTGCACAATGAAGCACATACATCCCCTTATTCTCTGCGGCGGATCCGGGACGCGTCTCTGGCCGCTGTCCAGGGCTCATCAGCCGAAGCAGTTTCAACCCATTAATGGCGACGGCACGCTGACGTTCTTTCAAAGCACCGTTCAGCGCCATCGCACGCAAATGTTTTCTGATCCGATCGTGTGTGTGAATGCGCGACACGTGGAAACGGTGGCCCGTCAGCTTCGTGAAATACAATGCAAAGCCAGCATCCTCACGGAGCCGGTAACTCGAAACACCGGGCCGGCCGTTCTTGCCGCTGCGCTTTACCTTATGGCAGCCGAGCCTGATGCCGTTCTCATTGTCCTCCCTTCCGATCACGTGATTCAGGGCGACCTGAACCGTGTCATCGCGCGGATGCACCGTGCGGCTTTCGATGGAATGATCGTGACCTTCGGTATCCATCCGACCTATGCGGAAAAGGGATATGGCTACATCATGGATGGCGGCGAGTTTGACGACTATCCCGGCCTTCACAGGGTTGAACGTTTTATCGAAAAGCCGAGCGTCAATGTTGCCCAGTCGCTGATTGACACCGGCTTTGCGTACTGGGCTTCCGGTATCAGCATGTTCCGGGCCGATAAACTTGTCGAGGAATATCGACGGTACGACCCAGCCACACTTGATGCAGTCACCCACGCATTGACGGCGGCTTCGCCGTTGGCGGCTGAAACCGGGCTGCTTCTGGAGGAGCATTTCTTTGCGCAGGCCGTCAGCCAGCCAACGGAAATGGCTGTGTTCGAAAAATGCAGGGATATCGCACTTGCCCCAACTGTAATCGAATGGGACGACGTAGGAGGTTGGACCTCCGTCCATTCGATCGGGTTGAAGAACGAGAGCGGCAACGTCACATCGGGCGATGTTGTCTTGCTGGACACTCGCGGTTCTCTGGTTCGCGGCAGTGATCGCCTGGTTGCCGTGGTTGGCATGAATGACGTCGTCGTCGTTGATACCGATGACGCCCTGCTGGTCACCAACAGGGCCAGTGCGCAGGATGTCAAGAAGATCGTTGAACATCTCGTTTCGCTCAAGCGTCGCGAAGCAGAAAGCCACCGCAGTCAGGTCACGGAATGGGGCGGCATGAAGACCATGCAGGCGGGTGCGGGTTTTGCAATGGATCTGCTCACGGTTGATCCGGGAAAGCAGGTGACCCTGATTGGGGAAGAAGGCGTGTCGCGGGTGCTCGTGGTGATCCGCGGCAGCGTCAGCGTCAATGGCAACCGGTCTCAGGAACAGCTCACCGCCGGCTTGTCGGCGATGATCGATTCGGCAACGAGCGTAACGCTTTTCAACCATGCAGATGGTGCTGCTGAGATCGTCGAGATCAGCTGTGGAACGGTAATGGCCGGCGTCGTCGCGCCATCTCTGACACAGTTCGCAACCGGCGTGAGGATGGCCGACTATGCCTAGCTGGTTGAGGGTAGCCTCCCTGGTCGGTGCGATAGCTGTGGCAACATCGTCATCGGCGACGGACGGCGGATCTGCACAGAAGCAGCAACCGCTCCTGGCCCTGGTAAAGGATGCCCGGGACCTCTCCGTTGCGGCGCCTGATGTCTTCCAGCGCGCTGCAGCCTTTGGCGATGTTCACGCGCTTCCAGCACTCAAACAGCCAGACAGCGTCCCTGCTTCAAGTCGCCAGAAGAGGATCAGCCGATCTGCCGTCGACATTCTTGTGCGCCGCATCGGTCCATCAGCCGGCGCCGGTTTCATGGAGACGGTTCTGGCTGCGCAGCCGCCTGACGGGATCGGTGCGATCGTCATCGAGAGCGGCTCGTTCCGGCTTGGCGATGTCAGGCGTGAACTGGAAGCGCTTGGCCACGCCGGACATCTCGAAGCAACGCCCGGTGGATACATTGCACATACGCCAATCTTCATCTGGAATGGCGCAGAGTTGAAGATAACGCCCGGCGAAATTCTCAGGATGGACAATGCCAAGGGCGCGTTCATGGTGAACGCCGGTTCGCTCACGGTTGATCATGCAACATTGCAAGGCATTGGCCGGGGCGCGTCGACATTTCGGGCCTTCGTCCTGACCACCTTCGGCGGCACCACGACAATTGATCGCAGCAACCTCGTCAGCCTTGGCTTCGACGCGTCAGCTGAAACCGCAGGCATAGCATTTGCCCGACAGCAATTTGCGAATGCCGCCAGGCCTTCGATCGTGCAAGGCAGTCTGTTCCAGGATGTCGCGGGCCTCAGCCTGATCGACGTCAACGGTTTGAATATTCTGGGTAATCGCTTCATTGACAGCCCAACGACGGCAATCATCCTCAGAGCTGCGCGCGACGTGCACATCGCCGGCAATATTATCGTCGGCGACCGCGGCTCGCATGGCATCAAGGTGATGAGCAGTTCGAGCGGCGTCACGATCAATGACAATCTCGTCGTGGGCGGTGCGGGCAACGGAATTTTTGTGACCGACGGCGCGACGTCGGTCGCGATCTCCAACAACATCGTTGCCCTGTCGGCACTGACCGGCATCGGTGTTGATACTGCAGCCTGCGTCACCGTGCAGCAAAACGCCGTCATCAACAATGGTTCCAAGGGTGTTGCCATACGCACGGCGCTTCACAGCCACGTTCGTCAAAACCACCTCGCAGGCAATGGCTTTGCGGGCCTTTCGGTCGACGACCAGTATCACGGCATGCCGCTCGAAGTATCCCGCAATGCGTTTAGCGAAAACCGAGCGGGCCTGGCTGGGTCAGGGGTCGGATCCGTGGTTCTGGTGGGAAATGATTTCGACAGGCAAATGCCGCGCCTCGGCGTCGGGGAATTTGCCGGTAGCGTCGGCCAGTTGCTGGCCTTCGACGCGTCAAGGCAGCCTGGCGAATTTCGCCTTGCGGGAAAAACAATCGACAACCAGCCAGCTCTCGCGGCGTTTTCCGCTGTCGACCTTGCTGCCTGCGCAGGAAAGGAGGGATGAATCAAAATGGTATTCTCCTCCGAAGTCTTCCTGTTTCTCTTTCTGCCAGTTTTCCTGGCGGTCTATTATTTGACGCCCATGCGGGGCCGCTCCGTCACGATCCTTTTGGGATCCTATGTCTTTTACGCGTGGTGGCGTATGGACTTCCTTCTTCTTCTGTTCGGAACGACCGTCTGGGTTTACACCTTTGCGATCCTGGTCGAGCGCAATCTCGGTAGCCGCCATGCCAAGCTCTTCCTAACCATCGGGATTGCCGGGTGCCTGGCTGTGCTCGGCATCTTCAAATACCTGAATTTCTTTATCGACAGCTTCGCCCAGTTGATGGGAACCGATGCGGACGGCCTTGGCGTGCATTGGCGCCTCATCCTTCCGATCGGCATCTCTTTCTATATCTTCCAGTCGATCAGCTATCTGGTCGACGTCTATCGGCGTGACACGCCTGCAACCCGCAATTTCATCGACCTGGCCGCATACAAGGCCCTCTTTCCGCAGCTGATAGCGGGCCCCATCTTGCGCTTCAGGGATCTCGCCGGCCAGTTCCAGTCGAGGCAGCATACGCTCGAGAAGTTCACGGACGGCACGTCCCTGTTCGTCATAGGCCTTGCAAAGAAGGTGCTGCTTGCCGATCCCATCGCGCCCATTGCCAACACCGTTTTTGCAAGCTCGCATCCGACCATGGCCGAGGCCTGGCTCGGCGCGATCGCCTACGCGATGCAGCTGTATTTTGACTTTTCGGGATATAGCGACATGGCAATCGGCCTCGGGCTGATGATCGGTTTCCAGTTCAGACCAAACTTTGACAATCCCTACATCAGCCGCAGCATAACCGAATTCTGGCGTCGCTGGCACATCAGCCTGTCGAGCTGGCTTCGCGACTACCTTTACATTCCGTTGGGCGGCAGTCGGCTCGGCCCGACGCGCACCTATGTCAATCTGGTTCTGGTCATGCTGCTTGGCGGCCTGTGGCATGGAGCAAACTGGACGTTCGTGCTTTGGGGTGGATGGCACGGCGGATGGCTTGCGCTTGAGCGTGCGACTGGCTGGAACAGGGTCGCCGACACAAGGTGGATCGCCCTGCCAGGGACCATGCTTGTCGTGTTGCTAGGCTGGGTGATGTTTCGCGCCGACAGCGTGGCCGATGCTTTTGCCCTTTATGGCGGCATGCTCGGTCAAAACGGGCTGGGAATTCGTGCCGACACGCTTCTCGATGTCACCCATGAGGCAATGCTGACGCTCGCCGTCGCATGTTTCGTGGTGGCCATCGAGCCGATGATGGGATCGCTCAGGCAGACAAACATTGCAGCACCGGCAGGTGACGGCGCCGCCGTGATGCGCCAGCCGATCGTCATGCCGCTGCTGCTTTCCTTGCTCGCCACGGTCACCATTCTGAAGCTCGCGGAATCCAGCCAGACTCCCTTCCTCTATTTTCAATTCTGAGGGTGGTGCCATGTTTGAACGCGCAATACCGATTACAAAATTCCTGCTTCCCGCCTTGCTGTTCGGCTATGCGGCCTTCGCCAATGTCGACATCCGAGATAAGATTGCCGGCGCCTTTTCACGGCTGCCAACCGATGGCGGCTCTCTGAGCCACGGCATGCTCGGAGACGGGCTCGACGCGCTCTACAAGACTGAGCTTCCCCATCGGGAACTCGCGTTCGATCTGATCGGTGCAGCCAGGTACATGGTCCTTGGGGAGGGCCGCCGCGGCGTTATCGTCGGAAACGAGGGATGGCTGTTTTCGGACGAGGAATTTCGCGGTGCCGCGAGCGCTGAAGCCGGTATCAGCGACGCCACAAGGGAAATAGCCAAGATCGCGGCGACGTTGCGCACACACGGCGTACGCCTGATTGTTGTCCCGCTTCCAGCCAAGAACGATGTCTATCGCGAGCACCTTGCAGATCCTCGTTACGCCGAGATTTCCCGGGATCGCTATCTGGACTTCACGCGAGCGATGGCTTCGGCGAATATCGAGTTTGTAGACGCAAGAGCGGCGCTTCTTGAGATGAAGTCGAGGGGATCCGTTTTTCTGAAGACCGACACGCATTGGACGCCGCTTGGTGCCAAGGCCGTCGCCGACGCTACCGGGGCCAGGGCGGGTGTTTCCCCCATGGCGCAATATGCACTGAATGATGCCCCAGCCGAGGACGTGCGGGGCGACCTGGTCAAATTCGTCACCGGCAGGGCGCTTGCGGCTGCGATAGGGCTGGCTGATGAAAGCATCACACCGCAAACAGCGTCGCAAACCGGGTCCGACGCGCTAAATGACATTCTGACAGACGAGAGCTTTCCAACGGTTCTGGTCGGGACAAGTTACAGTGCCAACGAGGCTTGGTCATTCGCTTCTTATCTCGAAGCGGCACTGGGATCGAACGTCCTCAATGTCGCCGAGGTCGGTCGAGGACCGGTTTTTCCAATGCACAAGTTCTTGTCGAACGCAAACGGCACGAGTTGGCCAGAGACCGTCATATGGGAATTTCCCATCCGCTACTTGACCGATCCGGCGTTGTGGAAGTCGGACGATCTCAAGACGAAGGAGTAACAGGATGCTCAGGACCGTGAGTCTGATCGCTCTTGGCATCGCGATATCAATCGCTGGCAGCGACGCCGGCGCGGTTACCCAGTCGGGCGCGGTTACCCAGCCCAAGAACACCAAGGTCGAGACCAGGAAATCGAAAGCTGACGAACGCCGTTATCGACGCGGATTCAATCAGGGAGTAACGCGCACCGATCAGCTCAACAGCGCCCAGCTTCAGGGAATTCGCAAGCGCATGATAGGCCACCGAAAAGTGTCCTACAGGGAGCTTCAATTGTTGGCGGATCGTGGCGATGGCCTGGCGGCCCTTTACGTCGCAAAACGGCTCTCGACAAATCCCGCCCATAACGCGGATACCATCCACTACTATACAATCGCCTGCACCACCGGCAGGGCGGGTGCGGTTGCGCCGCTTGCAAGACAGCTCAAGAGCGCCAGCGATGGTGTCAGCAAGGTCCGCCTTGACCAGGCAGAGGCGACACTGCTTCAACACGCCGCGCGCAGGAACCCCGTCGCAATCGACGCGCTTGTCAAATTCTATGCCGCCGGGGAACCGTTCGGCACCAACCCGCAGGAAGCCGAACGACTGCGACGCGAGGCCGCAAAGGGTGGCGACAGCAAAGTCGCGCTTGATTTAGCCATCGCGATGATCTCGGAAGGTCTGCTGGACGAAGATGAAAAATCCGAGGCCCGCAGATATCTGGAAATCGCCGAAAAGTCACCTGAACTGAGTGTCAAGACCGTGGCCGCGGCGGTGCTCCGGCAACTCGACGCTGCGCCCGTCAACCCGATCGAGGTGAGCCAATGAGGCATCCACTGACAAAATCATCGCGGTGGCTCTGCGCTGTCCTATGCGCATTGAGCGTTCTGGTGCTGGCCCATACCGCCAAGGCGGAATCAAACTTCGGCTGTGCGAACCTTGAGACCGACAAGCAACTGAGCGTCGTGGAAGGCAGGCAGGGGTATTTTTATCGGACGATCGCGGATCTGCGAATGGAGCAGCAACTTTCCGAGCATACGGCCAGTCAAATGGCCGCACTCTCGGAGGCTCTGGAAGCAGGAGGAACGACGCTCGTTTATGTGCCAATTCCGACAAAAAGCCTGGTGATGCCCGAGTATCTGCCGCGCGAGGCGGGCGACTATGGTTTTGACTATGACGTGGCAAAGCGCGTCTATGACGATGTCATCAAGCGCCTTCGCGACCATGGGGTGGTAACGGTCGATGTTCTCGGTGCGATGAAGCGCGCAGGAGGCCAGGAGCCGCCGTTCTTTCAAGCGGACTTTCACTGGACCTCTTCAGGAGCTCGCGCAGCGGCAGATGGGATTGCGGCCGTGATCCAGCAACTTCCGGGTGTCAATGATCTCGCGAAGGCTTCATTTGAGACCAAACCCGCAGGGCGGCAGGCAATCATCTCAACGATGCGCCGCCTGCTGCAGGCAAACTGCAAACAAGCCCTGCCGTTGCCGGAAACCGATGCGTTTGCGACGACTGAGGTGGCGGCCGGTGATGCCGGGCTCGATATCTTTGGAGACGGCACTTCGAAGGGCGCTGTAGCGCTGGTGGGAACGAGTTACTCGGATCTGGCTGCATCAAACTTTGCGGGCTTCCTTTCGCAAGCGCTCTCCTCCCCGGTTACGAATTATTCGATCTCGGGCGGCAACCAGTTCGGATCAATTACATCCTATCTGACCTCGAAGACCTTCGCACAGTCGCGACCGCGCTTTCTCATCTGGGAAAACCCGATCTACAACAGTCTCGGAAAGTTTGGTGATGCGCCCCTGCTCGAGTTGAGGACGGCGGCTGGCCAGAGTTGCCACGAGATCGAGCCCGACGAGATTTCCACCGTTGGTGACAGTACTCTCGAAATAGCCCTTCAGGATGGCGGCAAAATTCCGGATTCGGCAGTCATATACGTGTATTCCGGCGATGACCGCAGTCGACAGGCAACCCTGCGCTTCCGATTGAATGACGGCCACATGTTCGAGAGCAGCATTCGGCGTGCGGACAGGATGATCTCCACCGGGCGGTATTACTTTCCTGTGCGCTACTTTGGAGTACAGGCATCGCAAAAACTGAACCTTGAGTTTGATCGCATGTCGGCGAAGGAAGTGTCGGTCGGCATCTGCAACACAAGAGGAGGATAATCTGATGGATAGGACTCGTTCCTTTGGAATATTCGCCGCAGGAACTCTTCTGGTTGCCTCAACCTATTCAGCGGGGCTGGCCCAGGACTCTGGCCTCTACGGCAAGCCTGTGGATCCGAATTCCTCCTTCATTCGAGTTCTTGACGCAAGTGCCTCTTCAGCCATCATTGCGGGGGCATCCATCGAGAATTTTAGCGATGGCGTCTCACCCTACGTCAACGTGAAGCCGGGCGAAGTAGAGATGTCCCTGGGGGCCAAGACAGCCAAGGTGACGGCCGAACCCGGAAAATACTACACATACGCCGCCCTGGCAGATGGGCAGACGAAGCTTTACACGGATGCGGTCAAGGACGATCCGTCGAAGGCACAGGTTTATCTCTACAATCTGAGCGATTTGAAAGCGGTGGATCTCGTGGTTCCGGCCGCCAAGGCCACCGCCCTGAAGGCAGTGGCGCAGGGAGAGGCTCAAAGCGTATCGCTGAGAGCACCACTCAGCTTGAGCTTTGCCATCCAGGAAGGCGGGAAGACTGTAGCGGAAACCAGCAAGGTGGATCTCAAGAGGCGCTCGGGCTTCACGATTGTTCTTTCGGGCAGCGCCGGCAACTACCGCGTCATCGCATTAGAAAATTACCTGAACCAATAGGAGATCCAATCGTGACCGGGCGTTTGCGTTTCTCAGTTCTGTGGATCAGCCATCTCGGTGTGGCAGCGGGCGTGGTTGCCGTTTTGGGGGCCGCATCCGTTGCTGCAAAGCCGGTCGCCGTTGAGTTTCTGCCTCCGGCGATCGAGTTGAAACCCATATGCGAACAGCGCTCACAGGACAGCGATGTCGTCGGTCGCTGGCTTGCCTGGGACAGAAAGGCGCTGCCGAAGCAACAGGCTTGGCTTGTTCTGAGGGAGGCTCAGCGCCTGCGCGACATCGACCCGCAACAGTATTTTCCGATCATAAAACGGATGATCGAACTTCTGCCCACGATCGACCCCGGAATGAAGGCAGACGATGTTGCCGCTGAGGAGATTACACTCTACCTGCGCGCCGGAAAGACTGACGAGCTGCGTCAGAGCAAGATGGTCGAACAGCTGATCAATCGCGCAGAGGCGAACACCCCGAAGAGCCTCTATCTTGCTGCTGAACTGATGCTTGATGGTGTAAGCGCAAAGCAGGATGAGAAGAAGGCCCTTTCCTATCTCGTGGCAGCCGCCTATGGCGGCAACCCGAACGCCCTTCTGGAGCTGGCCAAGAGAAATCTCGATGGTCAGCAGATCCAGGGCTGGAGTGTCGATCCGTCGCTGGCCGTAACGATGGCCTTTGGCGCGATGGTTGGTAAGCTCGACAACGGAATATGTGACCGCGTCACGCGCATCGCCCGGGAGTACGAAAAGGGAGAAGTGGTCGCCGCCGATCGCCGTATTTCTGAGGCTTGGTTGCGGTTTGCGGCCGATCTTGGAGATGGAAACGCAGCCTGGAATGTTGCCCGTTACCATCTCGACAGCTCCGAGATTACCAAGGACAACAATCTGCTGATCCACTATCTCCAATTTGCCGCTGACAAGGGCGTGGTTGCCGCGCAGTCTGAACTCGGGCACCTCTATGAGGTTGGGGCGATTGTTCCAAAGGATCTGGCCAAGTCCGAGTATTACTATCAGCTTGCCGTCGCCGCGGGTCATCGAAACAGCCTGATCAAACTCGCAAATCTCTACGAAGACACCGATCTGCAAGGCGCGCGCGAAAAATACCGCCACGCATTGAATGAACTCGCTGCACTCCCGGACCCACCAGGCTGGACTTTTGCCAAGCTTGGCAATCTCGCCATCGAGGAAAGCGGCTACTGGCGGGCAGAGAAAACAGCGACCGACTTTTTCGAAAAGGGCGCCGAGCGCCGGGATATGACATCAATCCGCAGTTTGGCTCTGATCCGTCTTCAACACAGTGCCACCGACGGTCAGTTCGACGAGGGCATAAATCTGCTTCTCGAATTGCTTGATAGCTATGGCCGGACGGACACGATGGCCGACCTTCGAGATGCCTACCTTTGCCATGCCCCCGACGGTCCGCAGATCGAGAAGGCCCAATACTGGTCGGCGAATGCAAAAGAGGCACTCAATGCCGGGTGGTCCGTCAAGACCATTGGAGATCTTGTCGAGCATCCGAGCACCGCCGAAACGGCGAGCCTGCAGTCGGGCGCCTTGAACGGGCAATCCAATTTCATCGCCGGGTACCTCTGGTATCTCAAGACGTCGAAGGCTACCCCGGAGGCGATCGGCGAATGGGAAAAACGCGTCGCGCAAAATCCCGACGCGAAGACTGCCTACGCAGTTCTAATGCTGCAGGCGGACGACGGCGTAGACAACAAGAAAGCTGCCTTGAAAATGCTGCTTGAAGCGGCGCAAGCCGGCGGCCGGGGCGCAAAGACAGCCGCCGCCGATCTTATCCTGACCTCTTTTGGTCAAGACGCGAAACTGGTGAAGACGGCGGGAGATTTCCTTCATGCCGAAGCGGCAGGCGGATCGGGAGCCGCCATGCAGCTTCTTGCAACAAAGTCGGGCCCGTCGACATCGGCTGCCGACGTCTACCGGGAGTATAGCGACGCTATCGAAGCCCGCGGTGATACGGAGGCAATGATCTTTGCGGCCGGACAGGTTTCCGACGTCGAACAAAAACGGAGCTATCTTGCCCGGGCGGCGGGTAGAATCGATTGCTCTTTCGACTCGGCACTTTCCATGGCCAGCGCCTATTTCTCCTTCAATCAGGCGGCGGACGCCGTCAAATGGATGACGGTTGCAGAGGCGTTTTCTGCAGGAAAGCCGTGGAGATCAAGACTGCTCGGCGAGACGTTCCAGCGGATCCCACAGCCCGATATGCAGACCAATGCCATGCGGCTGTTTGAAGTCGCGGCCTTGGGCGGCGACGCAAAGGCCCAGCAGTATCTGCTGAAGGCCTACCTGGACGCCGCGGGCCCCAATTACTCCCAGGAAAAAGCGGTCGACCTGATGGTGGCCACGATCAGCAAGGCTTCGCCTGCGCAGATTCTTGACAGCTTGTCGCGGCTTGAGAGGTCACACAAGGCCATACAACAGCAGGTGTTGGCGCGCGTGAACCTGGCGACACTGTTTCACGATGCTGCCGCAGCTGGCGATCCCGTTGGCATGAGGGAATTTGGCAAGCTCCAGCTTGCCAGGATGGACGGACCCGAAGACGCGGTGGTCGCCCAGGATATGTTCCAAAAGGCAGCCGGCAAAGGTGACGTCGAAGCAATGGTGCTGCTTTCCAGAAATTACGCGTTCGGTATCGGCACCACCCCATCCCTCTCGCTGGCCAGGACGTGGCTCGAAAAGGCAGCAAACCTGGGCAACAAGGAGGCGAAGGAAATGCTCGTTGTCATGACAATGAAGGCCAATTGAAATGCAAACCATGCGGTTTTGGACACCATGCGAAGGTCGGGTCAATCGGCGCCGAAAGTGGCAGTTGCCATCTATCATCATGACAATGGGCCTGCTTGCTGCACCGCCCTACGCGCTGGCGGCCGTAAAGTGCCCAAGCGTCGGAAAACCTGTGGTCAGCCTGGAGTTGGGCAGCCGATATGAAAGCAATGACAAGTCTCGTTCCGACATCGACGAGAATGCAGACGCGGCCGTCGACAAGGCGTTGAAGCCGATCGACGTCTATGTCAGGAGCCTGGCAAATCTTTCCGACCAGTCGCCGAAGGCTTCGACGCGGGACGAAACGAACCGCTGTTTGTATCGTGCGCTATCGAGTTGGGCGGATGCCGGCGCACTTTCCGACCTCGGCACGCTCAATGCCAAGCTTGCGATCTCGCCGCGAGTGGCAGGAATGGCCATATCCTACTACGACGCAAAGGCCGTCACGCCGCCCGACGACGAACAGAAGAAGGCGATCGAAACCTGGCTTCAGTCTCTCGGCGTGGAGCTCATGACATTCTTCGACGAAGACGCGCCGAAAATGGCTTCGCGAAACAATTTACGGGCCTGGGCAGGGCTCGCCGTTGGCCAGATCGGCGTTGCAACCGACAATGACCAGCTTTCCAGTTGGGGCGCAAAAACGAATGAAATGGTTATATGCTCGGCAGACGATGACGGCGGACTGCCCTTGGAGATGAAGCGGGGCGACAAGGCGCTCCATTACCAGCTTCATGCGGTGGGTCCTCTTGTCGTCAATGCGGCACTCCTCAATGCGAAGTTCAACGACAGTTTCAGCGTGTGCCAGGGCAAGCTCGACCGGATCGTTGATTTCACGCTGTCCGCACTGCAGAAGCCAGAGCTGGCTGCGGCCAAGGCAGGCACGGAACAGACATTTTCGACTGGCAAGGAAAAACTCGAACCCTTCCAGATCGCATGGCTGGAACCCTATCTGAAGTTTCGGCAAAGTGAGAAAGCGACACGGCTCGCCGAGCGCTACCGGCCGCTATCCAATTCGAACCTCGGCGGAAACTTGACGAGTCAGTATTCCGCGAAGTCGAAAAAATGAGTGCAGGATAGCTGGAACGCCCTGCTTTACCACGACTGACGGCCAAAGGCGGGGGCTTGCAACCTATCCTCAACAACCAATCAATAGGGAGGTCGCGTTGAAAAAGCACCTGGCATTTGGGATCGCGTTCAGTGCCGTGGCCGCACTCACCTTTAATCCGGTTCTTGCTGCTCCGCCCACTGCCCCGCAACAACAAAGCGGATATGTTGCGCCTGACAGTCAATCCAGGCTCAGTCCGAAGGCCTGCGCAAAGCTGATAGCAAAAGCGAAAAACTCAGGCAAAAGTAACGAAATCATATTGAGAAGAAAGATGCGGCTTGAGGCACGAGGCTGCGTTTTCTGACGTCGGTCAGCGGCCATGTTTTCCGCGATCTGCGGTGTGAGTATCCAGCGGCCGGCCCCTGTCAGCAAGGCGTTCTGGCACGCCCGCTGATGCGCCACCCTCCCCTCATGTGGACCTGATGGTGCCAAAGGCGTAAGATGCCACCAATGCTGAGGGGCTCTCCGAAGGACGCACGCACGTGGCTATCTTCATGGACCGGCATGATCTTGCGGGGACATCCGCCGAAGATATAGCCGAGGCGCATCGCAGGGATCTGGCTGTCGAGGATCGGTATGGGGTGAAGTTCCTCACCTATTGGTATGACCAGCGGCGCGGAACGGCGTTTTGCCTGATCGATGCGCCGGACGCCGAGACCGCGCAATGCGTGCATCGCGAGGCACATGGATTTATCGCCGGTGAAGTGGTCGAGGTGGCATTGTCGGCGGTCGAGGCATTCCTTGGGCGCATTCACGAGCCCGAGCAGAAGGCCGGCCAGCCCGGGGCCGAAAGGGATGCCGGGCACAGGGCGATCCTGTTTACCGATATCGTGGGCTCGACGGAGATGACATCACGCCTTGGCGACCGCATGGCTGCGGAACTGGTGCGAGCGCATGATGCGATCGTGCGCCGTTGCCTGGCACAATGCGAGGGTCGGGAAGTGAAGCATACCGGCGACGGGATCATGGCCTCGTTCGTTTCGACGCACGCTGCCGTTGGCTGTGCCATGAGCATCCAGCGCGAATTCACCAGCTATAACAGCGGAACGCCGGAGCCCATTCACGTTCGTATCGGCCTTGATTGCGGCGAGCCGATCGAAGACAGCCACGATCTCTTCGGCTCGACTGTGCAGCTCGCCGCTCGGCTCTGTGCGGCAGCCGGAGTCGATCAGATACTCGTATCGGAGAATATCTTCAGGGAGCACGGAGCCTCCGATCTATTCGCCAACGCATCGCGCCGACGTCTCAAGGGCTTTTCGAAGCCGGTGCTGGCATTCGAATGCGCCTGGAGCGACGCCGAGGGAGTTCGGTCGCAGTAGGTAAATCGCAATATCGATGTCGGCGCCGCGCAGGTTCGAGCCGAATGAACGCAACAGAGCCTGCGAAAACGGCGCCCTACCCCATCACGATCTGCAGCTTCACGTCACTCGGACGCGCTTCGACGGCGCGATCGAAGGCGGCAATGGAATCCTCGAAGCGGAATGTCTCCGAGATCAGCGGCTTGAGATCGACACGACCGGAGCCGAGCAGCGCAATCGAACGCTCGTATTGGTGTGCGTAGCGGAACACGGTCTCGATGCGGATTTCCTTTGTCGAGGCCGTCGAGACATCGAAGCCGATGGGATTGACCGGCAGACCGACGGCGACGATGACACCGCCCGGACGGGGCAGTTCCATGATGGTTTCCCAGGCCTTTGGCGAGCCGGAGCATTCGAAGATCACATCAGCGCCCCAGCCATCCGTCAGGCGTGCCACTTCTTCGACGAGGTTCCTCTCGCGGATATTGACCGGGATGACACCCTGATATTGGGCGGCAATGTCGAGCTTTGGTTGGGCCAGATCAGCAACGACAGCGCGAGCACAGCCACCGGCAAGAGCGGCAATCGCCACCATCGTGCCAATCGGACCGGCACCAAGCACGACAGCCGTATCGCCGGGGCTGATCTTCGCCTTGGCTGCGGCCTGCATGCCGACCGCGAAGGGCTCGACCATGGCGCCTTCGGCGAAGCTGACGCCATCAGGAAGCTTGTAGGTATAATTGGCCGGATGCACGACTTCTGATGTCAGCACCCCGTGGACCGGCGGAGTGGCCCAGAAGGTTACGGCCGGGTCGACATTGTACATTCCAAGGCGACTCGCCTTGGAGTTGGGGTCGGGGATACCGGGCTCCATGCAGACGCGGTCGCCGACTTTCAGATGCGTGACGCCGGCGCCGACCTCGACGACGGTGCCGGCCGCTTCGTGTCCGAGCACCATCGGCTCGTTGACGATGAAGGGACCGATCTTGCCATGGGTGTAGTAATGCACATCGGAACCGCATACCCCGACCGTGTGGATCCTGATCTTCACCTGTCCCGGGCCTGTCTCCATTGGCAAATCAATGTCGCGAAGCGCGAGTTCATGCTGGCGCTCGAGCACCAGCGCGCGGACTTTGGCCATTTGTGTGTTTCCTTCCCGGTTGGCGCCCGCTCTTGTCTGGGCGCGGCGGCTTTGGCCGGACTATATGATCCGAAGCCTTCGCATTCAATCCGATCTTGAAGGCTTTTGCTCAATAAAAGTTCAAATGCTCACTTGCTTGAGATCGGATCAGCCGGGACCTGACGCGATTTGTCGCTGACGATGGTCCACCGGGAACCCCCGATCAATTCATTAACTGGGCGCTTGCCTGAATTTTCCTCGATCAGTGGTTGGAAGCTTGGGTGATCTTTATGCGGTGCTTATATCTGTAGTCGTTTATCACGCTCGAACCTTTATCCCGTCTGAGCCTATGAACGCGGAGCCAAGGCGACCCACGAAACCGGCTGGCAACAGCGACAGTCCTGGCTGATCCCCAGACCCGCCCGCACGAACGACAAGAGAGACTTCATGGAACTTTCGATGATCATCCGTCCCGAGCACACCTTCATCGGCGTGTCGGTGGCGACGAAATGGAAGGCGTTGGCGAATATTGCTGAGAAAGCCGCAATCGCCTTCCATGTCGAGGAGAGGAAGATAATCCAGGCTCTGGAGAGCCGTGAGAGCCTTGGATCGACGGGGATCGGCAATGGTGTCGCCGTGCCGCACGCTGTCGTCGAAGGGCTGACACATCCGCGTGGCTTGCTCGTGCGCTTTGCGCGGCCACTCGATTTCGAGGCCGTCGACGACGTGCCGACAGACATTGCCTTCGCGCTTCTGTTTGGCGAGGCCAACCGCGGCGAGTATCTGAACGTGCTGGCGGCTATCGCGCGCCAGCTGCAGGCGCCGGGGGTTCTTGCAGCCATGCGCAAGGCCAGGACCGTCGAAGAACTCTATTCTGATTTCCTGGCGGATTCGCGTCTTTGAGGAACCGGTAGATCGCTCCGATTTGGCTCGGTGTGCCAAAGCCGCAGGCCAGGCTGCCGCCCGGACCCGGCAGACAGGATCGCACCGAATGCCTCTCGACCATGGTTCGCCTCGTTGCTGGCGACAGCTTCGGGTTCTCGCCGCTCGGCGGACCTGCCAGCCGGTGCATCCGATCCGATTCCGGCAGTATCGATGAGGATAAGCGCCCGCAGACGGGCCGTGTTGCGGGGTGCACTGAAGGTTCGGCGTGCCCGAGGGAGCAAGTCCATTTCCAAAGTGCCTTCCAAATGGGATGCCATTCCAGAGTTGAGGGAGGAACAGAAACATTCTTCGTTTCATTATACGACTGACTTGGTAGAGTTTCGGCCATCAACGAAGGAGGTTTCCATGCAGTCCATAAGGATCACACGGCTTCTCGCGGCTGTGGCGCTGGCGGGCAGCGTCGCAATCGGGGCTGTCGCTCCCGCACTCGCGGATCAGACGCTTCTCAACGTATCCTACGATCCGACGAGAGAACTGTATAAGGATTTCAACACCGCCTTCGCTGCGAAGTGGCGGAAGGACACCGGTGAAGCGGTCACCGTCAAGGCTTCTCATGGTGGGTCCGGCGCACAGGCGCGTTCTGTCATCGACGGGCTTGATGCCGATGTCGTAACCCTTGCCCTCGAGGGCGATATCGACGCGATTGCCAAGAAGACTGGAAAGATCCCTGCCGACTGGAAGACCAAGTTCCCGAACAACTCGACGCCGTACACCTCCACGATCGTCTTCCTTGTGCGCAAGGGCAATCCGAAGGGCATCAAGGACTGGGCTGATCTGGTGAAGGATGATGTCCAGGTCATCACGCCCAACCCGAAGACGTCGGGTGGCGCGCGCTGGAACTTCCTGGCCGCCTGGGCATGGGCCAAGCAGGCCAATGGCGGCGATGACGCCAAGGCACAGGAATATGTAACAAAGCTCCTGCAGCATGTCCCGGTACTCGACACCGGTGCGCGCGGCGCAACAACGACCTTCGTGCAACGCGGCCTCGGCGACGTCCTCCTTGCCTGGGAGAACGAGGCCTATCTCTCCCTGGAAGAACTTGGTCCCGATCAGTTCGAGATCGTCACCCCGGCATTCTCGATCCGCGCGGATCCGCCGGTCGCCGTCGTTGACGGCAACGTCGACAAGAAGGGCACCCGCAAGCTCGCTGAAGCCTATCTGAATTATCTCTATTCGGACGAAGGCCAGAAGATTGCTGCCAAGCACTTCTACCGGCCGATCAAGCCCGAAGCTGCCGACAAGGCAGACATTGCGCGCTTCCCGAACCTGAAGCTGGCGACAATCGACGATTTCGGCGGCTGGAAGGACGCGCAGCCGAAATTCTTCGGCGATGGCGGCGTATTTGACCAAATCTACAAGCCGGCACAATAATACGTCGCATGAAAGCATATAGCCCCACGCGGTGGCGGTTCAGACGGCCGAGTGTCATTCCAGGCTTTGGAATGGCGCTCGGCCTTACCTTGACCTGGCTCACCCTTCTGATCCTCATTCCGCTTTCGGGCCTTGCCTGGCGGTCGAGCGAGCTCGGCTGGACAAAATTCCTGGCCATCGCCTTCGATCCTCGAACGCTGAGTGCTCTTCGCATCAGCTTTGGAACCGCCTTCGCAGCCGCCTGCCTCAATGCCGCCTTCGGCGTCGTTCTGGCCTGGGTGCTCGTGCGCTACCGCTTCCCTGGCAAACGCATCATAGATGCCATGGTCGATTTGCCGTTTGCATTGCCGACCGCCGTGGCCGGTATTGCGCTCGCAACGCTTTATGCGCCGAATGGCTGGATCGGCCAGTTCCTGACACCGCTCGGCATCAAGATCGCCTTCACGCCGCTTGGTATCGTCATTGCCCTGGTCTTCGTCGGCCTTCCCTTCGTTGTGCGGACGGTCCAGCCCGTCATGGAGGAGATCGACAAGGAGGTGGAAGAAGCTGCCGCAACGCTTGGCGCCACGCGTCTGCAGACGATCTTCCGCGTTTTGTTGCCGGGCCTCGCCCCACCTGTCCTGACGGGTTTTGCGCTCGCCTTCGCCCGCGGCGTCGGCGAGTATGGCTCGGTGATCTTTATTGCCGGCAATCTTCCGTTCCGGTCGGAGATTGCGCCGCTTCTGATCGTCATCAAGCTCGAAGAATACAATTATGCAGCTGCGACGGGCATCGCGGCCGTGATGCTGGTCATCTCGTTTGCCATGTTGCTGATCATCAACCTCATCCAGAGCTGGAGCAGACGGAGATATGGTTATGGCACTTGATACCAGCGCTCCGACAAAGCTGCGCTCCGCCGTTACCGAGCACCGGTTCGCGCGGTGGACGCTGATCCTTGTCTCTCTCACTTTCCTGACGCTGATCCTGCTTCTGCCCCTGGCAGCCGTTTTCGTCGAAGCCTTCCGCAAGGGGGCGGGACCGTTCCTCGAGGCGCTTCAGGACGAGGAGACCTTTTCCGCCATTCGCCTGACCCTCATCGTCGCGGGTGTCAGCGTGCCTCTCAACCTGTTTTTCGGAGTGGCGGCCGCCTGGGCGATTGCCAAGTTCGAGTTCAAGGGCAAGGCTCTTCTGACAACGTTGATCGACCTGCCCTTTTCGGTCTCGCCGGTCATTTCGGGCCTGGTCTTCGTCCTGTTGCTTGGTGCCAATACCTATCTTGGTCATTGGCTGAGCGCCTACAACATCAAGATCCTGTTTGCCGTTCCGGGGCTCATTCTCGCGACCATGTTCGTCACCTTTCCCTTCGTGGCGCGCGAGCTGATCCCCCTGATGCAGGAACAGGGGACGGGTGACGAAGAGGCGGCGATATCGCTCGGGGCCAGTGGCTGGCAGACCTTCTGGCATGTGACCTTGCCGAACATCAAATGGGGTCTGCTCTACGGCGTGCTGCTCTGCAACGCCCGCGCCATGGGCGAGTTCGGCGCCGTTTCTGTGGTCTCCGGTCACATCCGGGGACAGACGAACACCATGCCGCTGCAGGTGGAAATTCTCTATAACGAGTACAATTTCACCGGCGCGTTTGCCGTCGCCACCCTGCTTGCCTTGCTTGCGCTCGTGACCCTTGTTTTAAAGACGCTGCTCGAGATGCGATACAGCGAAGAAATCGCCGCCAGCCGACGGCACTGAAGGAATTAGAATGGAAGTTCGCGTACAAAACCTGCGCAAGGAATTCGAACGCTTTCCGGCGCTGCACGACGTCTCGCTGGACATACACTCCGGCGAACTGATTGCGCTTCTCGGACCGTCCGGTTCCGGCAAGACGACCTTGCTGCGTCTTATTGCCGGTCTCGAGAGCCCGACGGAAGGGTCGATCTATTTCGGCGACGAGGATGCATCGAAGAAGACCGTGCAGCAGCGCAATATCGGCTTCGTGTTCCAGCATTATGCCCTCTTCCGGCATATGACCGTGCTCGACAATGTCTCCTTCGGCCTGAAAGTGCGCGATGGTAAGCGGCGTCCGCCCAAGGCTGAGATCCGCAGGCGGGCTCTGGAGCTTCTCGACCTCGTTCAGCTCTCCGGCCTGGAGAAGCGCTATCCGGCCCAGCTTTCCGGCGGCCAGCGTCAGCGCGTGGCGCTTGCGCGCGCCATGGCGGTTGAGCCGAACGTGCTTCTGCTTGACGAGCCCTTCGGCGCCCTCGACGCCCAGGTGCGCAAGGATCTGCGCAAATGGCTGCGCGAGATCCATGATCGCACCGGCCACACCACCGTCTTCGTCACGCACGACCAGGACGAGGCGATGGAGCTTGCCGACCGCGTGGTCGTCATGAGCCAGGGCGCGATCGAGCAGGTCGGAACACCCGACGAGGTATACGACAACCCAAACTCTCCCTTCGTCTTTGGCTTTGTCGGACAGTCGAACTGTCTCGACGTGCGGGTCAATGGCGGCGAGATCTGGTTCGAGGATCGGCCGCTCGGGCTGAAGGTAGAGAGCGAAGCGGATGGAGACGCCCAGCTTTACTTCCGGCCGCACGATATCGAGTTGCGGGACGGCTGCGGCGGTTGCATCGCCGGTCTGCTGACGACAAGCCGGCGCGTTGCCGGCACGCGCCATATCGAGGTCGACATCGGCAAGGGACATCCGCCCATCGAACTCGAACTGTCGCCTTCGCAGGCAGGGGCGCTAGATCGGACGCGGATCGCCTTCAGACCGACACGGTGGAAGTTGTTCCGGCCGGCTTCATAGTGACAGTCCACTCGCTCGATAACGGTACGAATCAGCATGCCGCGCGGGCCGATTTCGGTGGTTGCATCCGCCTGGCGGTCATTACCGGCGATGGTAGATCTCTTTGTTTTCGGTGGGCGGCAGGAGTGCGAATCACCCTGCGCAGCCGGGCGAAAGGCCCCCAAATCAAATTGTGATACTAATTGGGTTTGAAATTTACCTGAAACGCAGGTAAAAAAGCGATCACTTAATCGAGAAGGGCTTACTACTCTAAATAGGGGGCACCTGACATTGAGGGCGCATACATCGTTGGGAAAATCTCTCGCCGGGATTTTGCTCGCGGGCGTGGCTGCTGCAGGCTGCACGACCGCACAGCAACCGGCTTCGAAGGTGGTGAGCGACGCCACCAAGCCCAGGAATGCGGCGCACGCGGCGCAATCATCCAAAGTTACCTTCAATTATACGGCCAAGGATCGCGATTGCCTGAAGCGGGCAATGTACTTCGAATCCGAGCATTCTGATCGCGACGGCTACATGGCGGTCGGAACCGTGGTCATGAACCGTCTGACGTCGGGCGCCTATCCCGATTCAATCTGCGGTGTCGTTGCCCAACAGAGGCAGTTTGCACCTGGCGTGATGACGCGCGAGGTCGAGCCTGTGGCCGAGGTTGAACTGGCAGACGCCGCTGACGCAATCTTGCGTGGCGAACGGCATCCGGGCGTCAAGGACGCGATGTTCTTTCACACGGACGGTCTGACGTTTCCATATCGCAACATGCACTACGTGACGATTGCCGGCGGCAATGCGTTCTACGAGAAGCGTGGCCGGGACGGCGCGCTGCAGACGCCAGCACCCTTGCCCGCATATGAAGTTGCAATGAACTATCTGCCGGGCCGCAGCATGATGCCGGCGCAGTTCGAGGCGCTTGTTCCGACGACGGTCCCTGTGCCGATCCCGATGCCCGGGACGGTGGCGACCTTGGGAACGGAACCGGCTCCTCCGGCACCGACGGAAGCTGTCGTGCCTGTCAGCACCGACGCGGTGATACCAGTCGCCATTCCGACGCCGAGGCCGGACTTCGATAACGCCGTTCTGCGCGGCAGCCTCGCCCACGGCTGAGGCTGTTCGCCCTACTTCGCCCTGGTTCCATCGGCATCGAAGACGTGCAGATGCTGTGCCGGGAACGACACGTTGATTGTCGGGCCGGATGTCAACGCGGCCCGGTCGAGCGTGAAGATCTTGAATGGCAGGCCGTGCAGCGACAGGTGCAGGATGATGCCGAAACCGGTCGGCTCGACCAATTCGACGTTCGCGTTCAGACCGCCTTCGCTGGTAATCACAACATGCTCCGGACGAATGCCGAGCGTGACTTTGGCACCGTTTGTCAGCGACAGCGGCGCAGCGAGCGGGACAACCGTTCCGTCCTTCAGGCGGACCCCGCCGTCTGTATAGGTCGCGTCCAGGAAATTCATGCCTGGCGAGCCGATGAAGCCGGCGACGAAAAGGTTGGCGGGAGTATCGTAGAGTTCGAGCGGGCTGCCGACCTGCTGCACGACACCGCCATGCATGGCAACGATCCTGTCGGCGAGCGTCATCGCCTCGATCTGGTCGTGCGTGACATAGATCGAGGTCGCCTTCAGGTCGCCATGCAGTTTCTTGATTTCCGCGCGCATCTGTTCGCGCAGGCGCGCGTCGAGGTTCGACAGCGGCTCATCGAAGAGGAAGGCTTTCGGCTGGCGCACGATGGCACGGCCCATGGCGACGCGTTGGCGCTGGCCGCCCGAAAGCGCCTTCGGCCGGCGTTCGAGCAGCGGATCGAGGCCGAGCTTGGAGGCGGCAGCACCGACGGCGCTGGCGATCTTTTCCTTGGCGGTTTTGCGAAGCTTCAGGCTGTAGCTCATGTTGCCGGCGACATTCATGTGAGGATAGAGCGCGTAGGACTGGAACACCATGGCGATGTCGCGGTCCTTCGGATGCAACTCGTTGACGCGATTGCCGGCAATGCGGATCTCGCCGCCGGTAACGTCCTCGAGGCCAGCGATCATGCGCAGCAGGGTGGACTTGCCGCAGCCCGACGGGCCGACAAGCACGACGAACTCGCCGTCCTTGATCCTGAGGTCGACGTCATGCAGCACTTTGACGGGGCCATAGGCCTTCTTGACGTTCTGGATATCGATCGATGCCATTTTGATTAACCCTTGACCGCGCCGGCCGTCAGGCCCTGGACGAGATAACGCTGGATGAGCAGGAAGAAGAGACCGGCCGGGATGAGCGCGAGCACGCCCGCCGCCATCATCTGCCCGAAATCCACGGAGAATTTGGAAACGAAGGTCAAAAGCCCGACCGGGAAGGTCGCCGCGTCGTTGCCGTTGATCAGCATGAGGGCAAAGAGCAGTTCGCTCCACGCAGCGGTGAAGACAAAGCCGAGCGTTGCGGCGATGCCGGGCAACGTCAGCGGCAGGATGATTTGCCGGAAGGCCGTAAACTGCGTTGCGCCGTCGATCATCGCTGCCTCCTCGAGATCCTTCGGAATGCCGTCGAAGAACGACTGCATCAGGAAGGTGGCAAAGGGCACGTTGAAGGCGGTGTAGACGACGACGAGACCGGTCAGGCTGTTTGTCAGGTGCAGTGGCGTCAGGATCTTGAAGATCGGCGCAACCAGCATGACAAGCGGGAACATCTGCGTCAGCAGCATCAAGGCGACGATCCAGTACTTCGCCCGGAAGTTGAAGCGTGACAGGGCATAGCCCGAAAGCGAAGCGCAGATTGTCACCACGACGGCGGTCGAGGCCGACACGATCAGGCTGTTCTTGAAGAAGGTCGGGAAGGCACTGTGCTGGATGACGAAGGAATAATGCTCAAAGGTCGTCCGTGAAGGCCACATCCGGACGCCTTCCGTATAGAGCAGGTCGTTCGGCGTCACCGACACCTTGAGGAGCCAGAACAGCGGAAACAGCGCAAAGACGATGTAGCAGAGAATGGCCAGGCGATGCGCAATGGTGGGGAGAAGGGATCGCTTCATGGCATCAATCCTTGTTCAGCAGGGTCTGCCGCAGCAGGATGATCAGCATCGAGTAGGCGAGCAGCAGGACGAGCAGCACCAGTGCGATTGCCGAGGCATAGCCGAAGTCCAGCCGCTTGAAGGCCTGCGTGAAGATGTAGCTCGCGACGATCTGCGTCCGGTCGGCCGGTCCGCCGCCGGTCATGACGACGATCAGGTCGGCGAAGTTGGAGACCCAGACGGTGCGCAGCAGCACGGTGATGGCAATCGTCGGCGCGAGGAAGGGCAAGGTGATCGAACGAAACCGCTGGAACCAGCCGGCGCCGTCGATGGAGGCTGCCTCATAGAGATCGCGCGGGATCGCCTGCAGTGCGGCAAGCAGGGTGATCGCAAAGAACGGGATGCCCCACCAGACATTGGCGATAATCGGTCCCCACATCGCATGGTGCGGATCGGAGAGGATGTTGGCAGGCTCGCTCATCAGCCCCAGCGCAAACAGCCAGTGCGGGATTGGCCCGATCACGGGATTGAATAGCCAGGCCCAGTTCAGACCGGCGAGGAAGGATGGGACAGCCCAGGGCAGAAAGACCAGAGCCTGCACGACACCCCTGCCCCAGAACGGCTTGTCGAGCAGAAGCGCGAGGATGAGGCCGAAGATGAACTGCAGCAGGACGGAGGCGCCCGTCCACAACAGCGTATTCTTCAAGGCACCGTAAAAAGCGGCATCTTGCGAGAGTGCACGGAAATGGTCGAGCCCGATGAAGCCGCCCGAAAAGGGATTGAGCAGCTGGATGTCACGAAACGCGTAGGACACCCCGATCACCAGTGGCACCAGCATCACCGCAATGATCAGGACCAGCGATGGCGCACTGTAGAGATAGGGTTCGGAGGCATCGGCGACGCGCTTCAGCCAGGGGCGTCTGTCCTGGCGCCTTTCCAGCGTATCGGCAGTCATGGTCATCAGACAAAATCCGTTTTGCGGCGCTTGTTGCGCCGTCGCAAGACAGGGAAGGAGGCGGCGGACAGGTCCGCCGCCGGTGGTCCGTTACTTCTTGGCGAGGAACTTCTGCTGTGCCTTGGTCAGATAATCTGCCCACTGGTCAGCCAGTTCCTTCGGCGTGATGTCGCCGAGAAGCGCCTGCTGGGTCGTCTTGATCGCGAGCGAATCCTTGAAGAAGGCGAACTCTTCGAGGTAGGTCGGCATCACGGTCGGAACAATATTCGGATCGGCCAGCTCCTCGAACCAACCCTTGAACTGATCGCCCGCATAGAAGGGATCCTTCTCGGCCGAGGTATGAACCGGAAGTGCGCCCGTCCGCTTGTTCCACTCGATGTTGCCCTCAGGCGATTCAAGTGTCTCGATCAGCTTCCAGGAGAGATCCTTGTTCTGGCTGGTGGTGAACATCGACCAGCCGGCAAAGCCGATCGTCGTGAAGCCCTTGCCGCTCGGGCCGACCGGCATCTTGGTGACGCCGAAATCTTCCGGCTTCATGCGCTGGGCAACCGCGATCAGCGCGTCCGGATCCTGGTCGAGCATCGCGCAGGTGCCTGAGTAGAAGCCGGCGACGGTTTCATTGAAGCCCCAGTTGACGCTGTCCTTCGGCGTCAGGCCCTTCTTGTAGAGATCGACAACCCATTCGAGACCCTTTGCCCAGCCTTCGCTGTTCATGGTCGAGGTGCCGTCCTCGTTGAAGAACTTGTTGGAGCCCGCCATCGTCGCGCCGAACATCACCCAGCCGTTCAGACCGCCCGGACCACCGCGCAGGCAGTAACCGGACTTGCCCGGGAGCTTGGAGACCTTTTCGGAAGCTGCGACGAAATCGTCAAGCGTCTTCGGCGGCTCGGAAACGCCGGCTTCCTTGAAGAGGTTCTTGTTGTAGAACAGCGCACGCAGGTAGAAGCCGTAGGGCAGCATGTAGGCGGTGTTCTTGACGTCGCGGCCGAGTTCAAGGGCGCGCGGCGTCAGGCCCTTGGTGTGCTCCCATTTGGCAAGGTAAGGCTCGAGGCTTTCGAGCATGCCGTTGTTGGCATAGAGCGAAAGCCAGGTGTCGGGCATTTCCATCACGTCTGGCGTGTCGCCGGCCGAGACCATGGTCGCGAACTTCTGGAAGGCTTCGTTCCAGGGCAGCGAGATGATGTCGACCTTGGTGCCGGGGTTTGCAGCCTCGAACTTGCCGACGATCGATTTCAGGGTCTCGGTTCGTTCGGGGCTGGTGATGACCTCGACCAGTTTCAGCGTGGTATCGGCGAGCGCCGTACCGGCCATCATCGTGGCGAGTAGAGTGGCGGTGATCAGTCTTTTCATGCTTGCTCCCCCTTTTCAGGTTTTTCAGGTTGTCAACTCAAGAGGCGACCGCCAATGCCGCCTCGATGTCCTTCCACAGCGCCTCAGTTCCTTCGAGGCCGACGTGAAGGCGTACTGACCGCGCATGGATCCCGAAGGTATGCGCGGAATTCGGTTGCGCCTTCTGCTGAAGGACGACCTCGCCTGGTACGATCAGGCTTTCATGCCCACCCCAGCTCACTCCCAGTTTGAAGAGCTTGAGGTGATCGGCGAAGGCGCGGATATCGACGCCCTCGCGGAATATGAAGGAAAACAGGCCCGACGTGCCGTTGAGGCCAGCCGGAAGCCGGTTGGCAAGGCCCGGATGGCAGACGGTCTCCACCACGTCGAGTTCCTGCAGGCGCCTGGCGATCGTCATCGCGGCCGCCTCATGCGCCCGCATACGGATCGGCAATGTGCGCAGGCCACGGATCAGAAGCCATGCGTCAAACGGCGAGAGCTTGCCGCCAAGATAGGGGTAGGCTTCTGCCTTGATGCGGGCGATCATCTCCTTCGAGCCGGCAACGACACCGGCCACGACGTCGCTGTGGCCGCCGAGGTATTTCGAGGCCGAATGGATGACGATATCGACGCCGAGTGAAATTGGCTGCTGGAAGTATGGGCTCGCCCAGCTATTGTCGATCATGGTGACAACGCCATGCTTCCTGGCAAGGGCCGCGAGCGCGCCGACATCATGGGCTTCCATCACCCAGCTCGTCGGGCTTTCCATGTAGAAGACCTTGGCGCCGGGCAGCGCCTTGGCTACAGCCTCTTCATCGCGACCATCGACATAGGTCACCTCGACCTTCATGCGCTTCAGGATCGTGCCGAACAGGCGGAAAGCATCGGGATAGACGTGCTTGACGGCAACGATCCGGTCGCCCGGCTCGACGAAGGAGAGCACCGCCGAGGAAATCGCTGCCATGCCGCTTGCAAAGCCGAGCGCATCTTCAGCGCCCTCGAGCTTTGCCAGCATTTCCTCGAACATGCGAACCGTCGGGTTGAGGCCGCGCGTATAGATCGGCCGGACCTTTTCGCCCCGATAGGAGGAGATCATGTCGTCATAGTCTGAAAAGGTAAAAAGCGACGTCTGAAAGATCGGTGGCACGACGGCTTCGGCGAAGTTTCCTTCGTCGTGTGCTGTGATGAGCGAGGCAAGATCGAACGCGTCTGCGCCGTTGTTCATTTCGACATTTCCTTGATATCTTCCTCGACGACCCCGAGGATCTTCAGTGTCTCTTCACGCGCGGCCTCGGCGTCCCGGGCAGCGATCGCGTTGAAGAGCGTGCGGTGAAAGGGAAACGAGCGGCGGGCGAAGTCCTCGCGCTCGAAGGGATGCTCCCAGAACTGCCAGAATGTCTCGCGCATCTGCTCGAGAAGCTGGCGGAAAAGCGGATTGTGGGTGGCATCGTAGATCGCCAGATGGAAGGCAAGGTCTTCAGGCCCCGACGTGCCCTTCTCTATGTGGACGCGCTCCATCTCGTTGAGGTTCTGCTCGATCAGGATGAGATCCTTGTCGGTCCGCTTGCGTGCGGCGACCATGCAGGCCTCGCACTCGATCCCGCGACGCACCTCGAGCGTTTGCAAAAGAGCGTTACGCAGATGGCCGGTGTCAAGCGACAGCGGCATATGGATTGTCGCCTTCGAAACCGGTTTCAGCAGGTAAGTTCCGCTGCCCTTTCGGGTTTCGATGACGCCGAGCGCCTGGAAATGACGGATCGCTTCGCGGATCGTCGAACGGCCCACCATCAGCGCCGCCATCAGCTCGCGCTCCGCCGGCAGGCGATCGCCTGCCCTCAATTGCGCGCTCTGAACATACTCGGCCAGTGCGTCGGTCACCTGACGTGCCCGATCCATGGCCGGAAGCGGCCGGATAACCGGCCTGTCGCTGCGTGGTGCCTTCATGGTTCCCCAGAATTCTTATAGGCAGTCGACCTGAAATTGGTCTGACATCTTAGCATTTCCAAAAAGCTGCGGAAACGTCAAGGGCAAGTCGGAAGTTAAAGAGCGGATTCTAGATTCTCCCAAGATACGGATCTCGGAAATCGAGGTCGTGGCGAAGGTCAGCGACCCTTACACAAACCTTTAAAAGGCAGACCTCACAGCAGAGGCTGAAGGCGCGTGTCAGTCCTTGCCCACCGAGCGGTGCAAACCCGCCGTAGAGCTACGGCCGACTATCCGACGGGTTATCAAGCACCGCCAGTTCAGCCTCGGTTGGAACCTCGTTTATCTCGAACATCCTTCGTGGGCGTTCCCGCCATTGCTCCAAGTCGCCCTCACTCCGCAGGACAGCGGCAACCATCGCCGCGGACGTCCGCTTCGTCCTTCGCCATCGGCCATATATTGAATGACCTCACACCGAAACGTCGCGCGCGAAAACCCGGAGAAAGAAAACCACAGCGCCTGCTTGACTAGTAGCAAGTTCCAGCGTCCTTGCAGTGTCGGTATCGCCTGAACGATTGCGACGAATTCTCGCAATAACGCAGCAACCGCCACACCTCATAGGCAGAAATCAAAAGGGGTGCTGCGAGAAACTCTGCCGAGTACTCGAAGTAGGCCCTCCGTTCCTTGCCGAGTACGGCCCGCGCTACCAAACCGGAAACGGATCTTCGAGTGCGCGGATCCGCACTTGCCAGACACTGGTCCAACGCGCCGCGAACGCCTGTCTCGTCCATGCCCACCCCGATGAACACTAGCTCCTGCCGACGATCACCCCAGGGGCTGTCCCAGTGGCTCTCCAGACGCTGACGGCGACCCGCAAGCCCTCGCGGTTGGCCAGCAAATGGTTGAGGAGTGCCGTCTTGCCAGCCCTGAGAAAACCGGCAAGCTGTCACCGGCAGTCTTTTTGTGCCTTCCATAGGCATCCCTTCGATGTCGGCATTTGCGACGACGGCTTGCCGCGGCAAGAACCTGCATTGCATTCATTGCATCCGAAGTCGGCCTGTCACTTCGGCCGACCCATCAGGCTGCGAGTTGCGGCCGGAAGACTACGTCGGCCCAGTAATTCGCCGAATCATAGGTGCTGGTCGGGAAGAGACCCGCGGTCGCGGACCCGCCATAGCTGTAGACGCCGTTCCCGCCCGCGGCGGCACTTGAAAGGGCCGTCAGAGGACCGTTGGTGACGCCACTGGCAAAAAAGCCGTCGCTCGCCACATAGGCACCGGTCGTGTGGTAGGACGCCACATAGGTAGTGTTGGCGGTGATGGTGACCGGCGTTGCGAAGTTCACCGTCTGCCAGCCGCTGCCGGTGGTGCCGGAATAGGTGGCGGTGGCNAGCTTGGTGCCTNCNGTNGTCCACAGNTCGACGACGTTCTGGCCNTTGTCGTTGGCGCTGCGGTAGAACTTGATNCCGGTNATNNNNCCGGCAACGTTNGCCTGGAACTTGACGCCGAGTTCGAGTTGCNNGNNNTCNTTNAGGTTCGTCTGCGCCGGCGTGCTGGTGGCACTGAACAGGCTGTAGGTGGTGGGGGCTGCGGCCGTATTGATGCTGAAGGTCTCGCTGGTGGCGAGGCCTGCAATGTCGGTTGCCGTTACCTTGATGTCTGACGCGCCTGATGTCGTCGGCGTGCCGCTGAAGGTACGCGTCGAGGCATTGAAGCTCAGCCAGGTGGGAAGAGCCGTGCCGTCGGCAGATGTTGCCGTGTAGGTCAGCGTGTCGCCGCTGTCGACATCGGTGAAGGTACCGGCCGGCAGCACGAAGGAGAAGGCAGTGCCGGCCGTGGCATTCTGGGTGGCGGTCTGGGCCGCCAGAACAGGGGCGTCGTCGGCACCGTGGATGGTGATCGTCAGCGAGGCCGTGGCGGTGGCGCCTGCGGCGTCACGCATGGTGTAGCTGAAGACCTCGTTCAGCGTGTTGGTCGATTGCCGCAGCGCCTGCACCGCGGTGTTGGTCTCGTTGATTGTATAGCTATAGGCGCCTGTCGCATCGATGAGCAGGCTGCCATAGGTGCCGGCAAGCGCGGTGCCGAGCGTTCCTGTCGTCGCGCCGAAGCTGACCGCCGTGACGGTCTTGGTGTCGTTTTGATCCGGATCGGTGTCGTTGGCAAGCACGTTGCCGCTGGCGACAGAACCACCCGAGCCATTGGCAATGCCGCCCTTCTCGGTCGCATCGCCAGCGTCGGCAACCGCCGTCGGCGTCGTGTTGCCCGCTATCGTCGTGGTAATATTGAAGGTCTCGCTGGTGGCAAGGCCGGCAATGTCGGTTGCCGTCACCTTGATGCCTGACGTGCCTGTTGCCGTCGGCGTACCGCTGAAGGTCTGCGTCGCGGCGTTGAAGCTCAGCCAGGTGGGAAGAACCGAGCCGTCGGCAGATGTTGCCGTGTAGGTGAGCGTTTCGCCGCTGTCGACATCGGTGAAAGTGCCGGCCGGCAACGCGAACGAGAAGGCGGTATTGACCGTGGCATTCTGGGTGGCGGTCTGGGCCGCCAGAACCGGCGCGTCGTCGGCGCCGTGGATGGTGATCGTCAGCGCGGCCGTGGCGGTGGCGCCGGCGGCATCACGCATGGTGTAGTTGAAGATCTCGCTCAGCGTGTTGGTCGACAGCCGCAGCGCCTGCACCGCGGAGTTGGCCTCGTTGATCGTATAGGTATAGGCGCCAGAGGCCGCGAGGACGAGACTGCCATAGGCGCCGTTGAGTGCGGTGCCGAGCGTGCCTGTTGTCGCGCCGAAGGCGATCGCCGTCACCGTCTTGGTATCGCCGGCATCCGGATCGGTGTCGTTAGCAAGCACGTTGCCGCTGGCGACAGAACCACCCGAGCCATTGGCAACACCGCCCTTCTCGGTCGCATCGCCGGCATCGGCAACCGCCGTCGGTGGCGTGTTGTTTGCCGTTGTTGGATTGAATAGAACATCGACCCAGTAGTTCTCACTGTTGAAGGTGCTGCTCGGAAAAACACTGGCCGAATTATAGGTGTAGACGCCGGCATTCGTCGGCGCCGTGAGTGATCCATTTGTTACGGAAGAGGCAAAATAGCCTCCCGTCGCCACATAGTGTCCGTAGTTGGTGTGATAGGAGACCACATAGGTCGTGCCAGCGGTGATCGCGACCGGGTTGGAAAAGCTGGCGGCCTGCCAACCGACCCCTGACTCGTTGGTGAAGGTGACCGTTGCCAGCCTGGTACCTGTGCTCGACCACAGCGACCCCGTGTGTGGTCCGATGTTCAAATCGCTCTTGTAGTACCGCACGCCCGTGACTGTGCCTGCCACTGAGGATTGGAACTTCATTCCAACTTCAATAGCGTTGCCATCGACATCAGGCACGATGGGCGGAACGGCCGAAGCGGAAAAGAAGTTGTTGCCGGTTACCGTCACGGTTCGGCCGGTACCGGGGGTTTCGAGATTGAGGCTGTCGTCCACCGCCCGGGTCTTGATGGTGAACGTACCGGCTGTCTGCGCGACCCAGCTATAGGTCCAGCTCTCGTCTCCAACGGCCCGGTGCCACGTTGTCCCGCCATCGGTCGACACCTCGACGGCAGCGATGACGCCGCCGACGTCGGATGCGGTTCCGCTGATGGTGATGGCGTTGCCTACCTTAAGAGGGGTCCCGTCGTTCGGCGCGGTGATCGATGATACTGGTTTTGTCGTATCCGTCGACTGCGTTGCTGATACCAGGCCGGCCTCCAATGTGCCAGGCTGGATCCCCATGTCCGCCAGCAGGTTCACCATGGCCTGCTTGACCCGCGGATCGACCGGCGTGGCCTCGAGATCGTGGTTCTGATCGAGTCCCCATGCCCAGTAAACCGTGCCGGCGCCGAACACCAGGGCGCCGCTAGGAGCTCGGTAAAGCGTCAGATTGTGCGTTGCGGTGGCAGTCCCGGTAACGGTGCCGTAGTCCAGTAGATATTGGTCCACAGGCAAGGTGGTCGACGACAGTTCGATCAGTCCGGCGGGACGCCAGCCATTATCGGGTGACTGATCCCATTCATATCCGAGATAGTTCTGCTGGAGCGTGGCCGTCTGGCCAGGTTGCAGGTTTGCCACGCTGGTATCGCGCCAGAAGCGCAGATTGGCGTCGTCATACGGGATGGTGATCGAATCGCTTCGGTACGAGTCGACCTGGAACATGGTGCCGGTCAGCGCGTTCTCCGGCCGCCCTCCCCCGACAGCGGTCGGGGAGACGAACCGTGGATCCCGGTAGGTTCCGGTCCATTGGTTATTCGGATCGATGGGGCCGGCCCTGGTCTCCTTGTAGCACACCAGGGTGCGATACGCTTGGGCGCCGGAACTGATGCTCGGAGCGAAGCGCGTCTCCCAGTAGACCTCGTTGCCGCTCCAGAAGCAGAGGTTTACACCAGCATCCCGCGCTGCCTCGACGTTGGTGCGTTGTTGTCCCGACCAATACTCGTCGTGGCCGACGCTCAGGAACATCTTGTGGTTCTGAATCAGGCTGCCGAGGCGATCGGAGTCCATTCCGGCCATGTAGGAAACGTCATAGCCATTCTTTTCCAACCACTGGATGGCTGGGTATTCGACACCGAATATATAATCCTGTGGTCCGGCCGCCAGGCCGCCGCCCCTCGTGGTGATCGGGCGATTGTAGCTAACCGCGTATGCGCGCCCTGGGGACGAGTCGCCCCCCGGCCCGTTGCCCTGGTATAAATTGGCCCCACCCCAGGGATTGTAGGCCTGCCAGGTCTCATCCGACGTTTGGAAGAGGACGTCGCTGTGGCTGCTGTCGTCGCGCACGATGAACGGGATTTGGTTCTCGCCGAAGGTACCATCCTGACGCACGAGCTTCGCGATGTAGATTCCCGACGTTGCGTCGGCCGGAATTGCCCAGGACGCTGAAACCGACCAGTTGCCGGCGTCGACCAAACCGGTGGTGCTGTCGCGCAACGCTGTAGGCTGGTTCTGGACGCCCGTATGCTGAATGGTGTCAACCTTGCGTGCTCCCATGCCGCCGTAATAACCGAGGCGATAGATGTCGATCCGATAGTTGTTGGAATTGGTGTTGATCTTGAAGCTGACGGTCTGGCCCCGATTGATGCTGATGTCGGTGGCGAACCCCTCGATGTTCGAGCTACCGGCTCCCGTGATGCCCCATTCGCTCTCCGGATTGCCCTGCTTCTGGTTTTCCGCGACAATCGCATTGGTGGTGGCGGCCGCCGCCGCCAGACTCTGCGTCGCTGCGCTTTGCGTGCCCACCGGTTCAGTCGCCGAGCCGGAAAGGATATTCACACCCTTGGAGGTTGCGCTTCCCGCTCCGATCTCCCCACGGCCTGGCAATGGCCCGTTCGAGACTGTTGAGCCCGTCCACTTTGTTGTTCCGTGCCAACCTGACAAGGGCGAAAGGTCACGGTTCGGAAGCGGGTCGCTGACAGACGCGCCAAATGTTCCCTTGCCGGTCGGTACATAGTCCGATCCCTCGGTCCGCCTGGTTCCGGGCAGTTGGCCGTCATGCTGGAGCATGCCGCCGCCTTGCGCCCAATCGAGCGTTCGCGTCGGAGAGGTATGGTAGCCGCCGATGCCAAACGCCAGGAATGAGTGCGATCCGTGAACACTCGCCCGCGCTGACGGGGTCGATTCAGGGGTGACGACCTTGCCGGAAGCGGACCCGCTCCCTACACTAATCGAACCTGGTCCGGACGCTGTCTGCGCAGCACCGTCAACAGCAAACGGCTGATGTGCGACAAAGTCACCGCGTTGAACTCCGGCTCCGCAGATCGTTGCGAAACTATCGGCCAACGACCGCAGCGTGGTGTCGTTATCGACCTGGCCGTGAGCGTCGCAGACCACCCCCGTCGACCGATCGTCATCCTCATTGACCGCGATGGCGTTGACGGGACTGTCGGAGGCAGTGCCAGACTTGATCGCATCGGTCGTTTGTGCGGCCAGCGCGAGTTGATAGTTGTTATCTCCCCTACAGGCGGTGTTGCGAAGCTTTGCCTTTCGGCCCGCTAGCCACCGGGGAGTCAACGAATCCAATAGCATTGAGCGAGATGCCCAACGGAGAGCTTTGCGATGCATGGCATGCCCCCTCGCGAAAATCTACCAATGTGCAGATTGTCGAATCATAGCCGAAGAAGCGCAAAATACCTTGTACGCCTTTCGAGCTAAATCGGGCGATCACCTTTTGGCCAATAAGGACTATACCGCTCTCGCGTGACCGAGAGACGCCGTTGGAGGCGTCAGCGACGCCATGCAGGCGTTTTATGAGATCGTCAGAGAAGCGGGTCATGTCGACTAAGACCACGAATGGACATGGTTTTCGAGGTTGAAGCCTCCCTCGCCTTCCATGACGATGATGTGACCATCGCTGCACTTTTTAGGGATATCAAACATCGCAGGATGCAACTGGCCCATCCGATCCTGATCGCTGGTCCAACTCTCCGGCAGGAGCAGCCGTAAGCTCACCGGGGAGCCTCGTCGCGGTCAGCGAACACTCGAGCTTGGGATGGCAGAACTTACCGAGGGTGAGCAGGAACGCGTCAGGATGGCCATGCGACCGGGCGAGAACGAAAGGAAGTGCGGCGCCAGGACGTTTGCTGCGATTCTAGCCCGCGAGAGCCAGGAGTTAAGCGCCGAGCTGTCAAGGACTGTTCCTGCCTTTGGCGGTCTTGCAAGGCTCCGATTTGCTTCCCCTCTACAGAGGCATAAAATTGCCAAAGGGCTGTCCGGAATGCTCGGACAGCCCCTTTATGGCTAGTTTGCAAGCAGATCGTTGACGCGGGTTTCGGCGTCTGTGAGCGCCGCATCGATCTCCTTTTGGCCAGTGATCGCAGAAGCGATCTCTTCGCCGATGATGTCGTTGACCGCGAACTGATGACGAACCTGTGCAGGCAGAGGTTTTGCGACGTTTGCGATGCTGAGGATCGTGGCGCGATGCGGCAGCGCCTTGAACTCCGCTGAATCAATGACCGCCTGCTGCGCCGGAAGGTGACCGGTCCGGGCCCAATCGAAATTGTGATCGGCCATGAACTTCAGGAACTTGCCGATTGCCGCAACCTGCTGAGGGGTACGATCCTTCTTTGTCATCGCCCAGGAGTGGCCATCCGACCAATAGGCCGGTTCACCACCGAACACCGGAGGATATGGATAGACCGCGTAGCCGTTGGTGAGCGCGTTGTCGGCCTCTTTCGACAGGGCATCGAAGTCACCCACAACCCAGGTACCATTCAGAAGAACACCACCGTCCCCCTTGGTAAAACCGGACAGGGATGCAGCATAGTCCTGGTCTTTCGTGGTCAGATCCTGATCGTAGATGTCCTTGAACAGCTGGACGATCTTCTTGGCTTCAGGTGTGTTGAGTTTGACATGGGTCGGATCTGCGAAGAAGTCGGACTTCATCTGGGTCAGGTAGATATAGAGGGCGCGATAGAACGCACCCTTTTCGTTGGCCATGCTCTGAACGAGATAGGGCTTTCCGGTCTTTTCCTTGAACTGCTTTGCCTGTGCGAGCAGTTCATCGGCCGTCTTCGGCAGCACCGGCGTTCCGTCATCATTGACCAGACCCGCCTTGCGGAAATAGTTCATGTTGATGTGCCACAACATGGTGTGGGAATCGATCGGCAGGCCGAATATCTGGCCCTCCTTCGTCACCCCTTCCCTGCCCGCCGCGGTGAAAGTGGAAGAATCCACGCCGGCAGCCTTTAGTACCGCGTCCAGAGGCTCAAGAAGACCCTTCGACTGATAGTCGGACAGGACGGATTCATGGATGGTGACGACATCTGGCGGCTCGCCCGATGCCAGCTGCGCCGTCAGCTGGTCGTAACCAGGCCATTCGACGGTGTTCACATTGATCTTGATGTCGGGATTGTCGGCAACGAACTTGTTGATCTGCGACGTGATGATACCGCACTCGCCTACAGCCTTGCTGACGTCGGTGTTGGTTCCCCAATCGGCGTCGCAGGCTCCGAAGAACCGCTGAACCGTAATCTCGACCGGATCAGCGGCCAGAGCCGGCCACGACGCCATGGTCAGCGTCGCCGCCAGTAAGATATTCCTCATGCCAATCTTCATTGCAATCTCCTCCTATTGCTTGCGAAAATGCGCGTTGAAACCGGATTGTCAGATCATGATCGTCATCGCACTGCGTAACCCGAAACCGCGGTGACGATGTATTTCTGGAAGAACAGGTAGACAGCGAGCGTTGGCAGGCCTGCGAACACAGCCTGAGCCATCAGGAAGCCGAGGCCCTCAGTCTGGGCGAAGTTCATCTGCATGGAAGCAATGCCGGTCGTGATCGTGTACATGTCCTTCTTGGTCGCCGAGATGAGCGGCCACAGATAGTCGTTCCAGGCACCGAGGAAGGTGAACACACCGAGTGTCGCCTGGGCCGGGATGGTAAGCGGTAGAAGAACCGTCCAGAAGATCTTGAAGCGCGACGCGTTGTCGAGCAGTGCTGCCTCATCCAGTTCCTTGGGAATCTCCCGGAAGTACTGCGTCATCAGGAAAACACCGAATGGCGCAGCCAAACCGGGCAGGATCAGGCCAGGATAGGTATTGTGCAGTCGCAGCATGCTGAAGATCTGATGACGTGCGACGATCACTGCCTGCTCCGGCACGGCAAGGCCGAACAGAACGATGACAAACAGAATGTCGCGCCCCGGAAACCGCAGTCGCGCGAAACCATAGCCGGCAAGCGACGACAGGATCAGCACACCGAGCGTCATCCCCGACGAAACGATGAGACTGTTCAAGAACCAGCGGAAGACATTGGATCCGCCAAACACGTCTGCGTAGTTCTTGATCGTATACGGAACGTGGAAGACCGAATTCGTATCCAGCTTCAGTTCCGCATTGAGCTTGAACGACAGCCCGACGACCCAAAGGATCGGCAATAGCATGATCAGGCCGGCTGCCACGACGGCAAGAAGGATGATCCTGTCTCCCAGGGATTTTCCGACAATGCCGGAGCTCGTGCGGTTCATCGATTTTCTCCCTGCCGGTTGGAAAGGAAGTACTGCAGCATGCCGGCCATCAGGATGATCGCGAACAGGACCTGCGAGGTCGCAGCGCCCATGCCGACATCGAAGCGGGTGAAGGCAACGTCGTAGATGTAAAGGACAATCGGTCTCGAAGCATTGTTGGGGCCGCCCTGCGTCATCAGCTGGGCCTGGCCGAATACCTGGAACTGAAGCACGCTTTGAATGATCAGCACGAGCAGGAATGTCCGACGTATCGACGGAAGCGTAATGCGCCACAGCGTCTTCCAGCGCCCGGCATTGTCGAGCGCAGCCGCTTCATAAATCTCGCCCGGCACCTGTTGCAGTGCGGCCAGAAACAGCATCATCGGCAAGCCTACGCCCCACCAGACCGTCGCGATCGCAACGGCCGGAAGCGCAAGACGCGCATTGCTGAGAAAGGTAACCTGCGGCAGACCGAACCAGCCGAAGATATTGGAAAGCAGGCCAATGTCGGGAATGAAGACGATGCGCCATATCAGCGTCACCACTGTAACCGACAGCACGGACGAGGCAAAGAAGACGGCGCGCATCACCGAGGCGAAGCGTGTCTTGCGATTGAGCGCCAGTGCGAGTGCAAGACCGAAGACTGCGAGAACCGGTACGGTCAAGACAACGAAATAGAGCGTGTTCAGAACTGCGCCACGGAAAATCTTGTCGCTGAAGAGGCGCGTATAGTTTGCAAGCCCCACAAACTTGCCGGGGCCGAACAGGTCAGCCTTCGTCAGGCCAAGCCAGAAGCCCCAAAAGAGCGGAATGACGAGCAGGCAGACGAAAACAAGCACGAAAGGCGCAACGAACAAGCCGTTTCGCAATCGGGATTCGTTCATGTGGATGGCCTGGCTCATCACGCTGCCTCCGCGGTGTGATAGCCGCGGCCGGCCGCGTCAAAGAGGTGGGTCCGGCGGCCGTCGAACGTCAGGGCCACGGCAGCGCCTGGCGCGAGTTCGCTGTCTCCCTTGGCTTCTGCCACCAAAAGCGAGTTATCTGCGATGCGAGCATAGACGAGCGTGCGATCTCCCAGCCGTTCGATGACCTCGACAACGGCATCCGTGTCGCCGGTGCCGGATCGCCCGATCGAAATGGCTTCAGCGCGGACACCCATCGTATAGTCACTGGCCGGCGCCAGTTCTTTGATTGGAACCGCCGTATGGACAGTCGTTCCGTCGGTTAGGCGAACAAAATCGCGGTCCAGTTTCACGGGCAGGAAGTTCATGGCAGGAGAACCGACGAACTCGGCGACGAAACGTGTCGCAGGTCGTGCATAAATCTCCATTGGCGTGCCGACCTGTTCGATGCGGCGATTGTTCATGACCACGATCCGGTGTGCGAGCGTCATCGCCTCGATCTGGTCATGCGTCACGAAAACCATCGTTGATTTGACGCGGTTGTGAAGCTGCGCCAGCTCGACGCGCGTTCTGACACGGAGTGCGGCATCAAGATTCGACAAGGGCTCGTCGAACAGGAAGGCTTGCGGCTCCTTGACGATCGCGCGGCCGATGGCCACGCGCTGACGCTGGCCGCCGGACAATTGCCCCGGCTTGCGATCAAGCAGCTTGTCGAGAACAAGAACGTTTGCCGCCTCCGTTACCCGGCGAGCGATTTCCGTTTCGTGGACCCCGATGTTTCGCAAGCCGAAGGCCATGTTGTCGCGCACGCTCATATGGGGGTAGAGCGCATAGTGCTGGAACACCATGGCGATACCGCGCTCGCCCGGCGGCAGATGATCGATGCGTTTGCCGTCGATGCGTATCTCGCCGCCGTCGATGCTCTCCAGCCCGGCAATCATTCGCAGCAAGGTGGATTTTCCGCAGCCGGATGGGCCGAGGAAGACCATGAACTCGTTGGAATTGATCGTCAGGGACAGGTTGTCGATGACCTGCACCGCACCGTATTGCTTGCTTATGTTCACCAGTTCGATGAGCGCCACGTATTCCTCCGCTGATTGAGTTCCAGAGCCTGCCGCTTGAGGCCGAGCGCCGTTTTCCGCGCCCGCCTCAGGTCGTTCATTTGCTCTGATTGACCGTCGCGATCATGGCATCGAACAAGGCGGCAGCGACCGGATCGGTACCGGCCGGGCCGTTCGTCAGCCGGAAGGTCGTTGCAACGAGATTGCCGCGCCCGACACGTCGTTCAGCGATGGTGACCGCCGGTTTGTGAACCCAACCGATGACCAGCCCGCCGTGGACCGGTCCGGCATACTCGAAGGTGCGGAAGCCCGTCATGACATGATGTGGAACAACCTTCTCGAAGGACAGGTCGAGCAACGGACCACCCGGCAATAAAGCAAACGCACCTTTACGTCTGATCCAGCTGAAGTTGGCAATCCAGTCGCCACGCCACAGCGTACCTTCACGTGCGATCAGTCCGATTCCTGGAAGCTGCTGGTCGATACCAACAGGCATATCCCGTTCATCGATCGTCATCTCGCGATAGAGCTTTTCGCCTTCGGGAATGTCCTTGCGCAGATTGCGGTGCGTGGGAATGCTGCCATCGGCGATCACAAGATAGCGTGCCCCGTGGCGCATTGCCTCAATGTCGCTCTCATCAAGGGCATGCGCCAGATTGACCTCCGCTTTATCAGGCTCGGAGACCGGATAGCCCAGTGTCTCTGCAAAAGCGCGAAGCGCCGGATCCTTCGAAGCGATGCTTGGCAGGTTGGCTCGGCTGCGTTTTGCGTACAGCGCGATATCGAGAACATTGGTCGCAAGCCGCCGTCCGCTGGACATGACCTCAACTTCGATGCGAAGCATGCGATTGACGTCGGTTTCCGGCATTTGCATCTGCACGATGCCGACGCTTGCCACCGCGTTGGCACCCGTTGCTGGCAGTGCCCGCTCGCCGTCCTGCCCGTAGCTCCAGCGGATCGTTGCGCCATCAGGAATGGACGCGCCACCGGTCGCCACCGAGAGATCCACCTCCAGCAGTTCGCCGGCGTAGGCAGACCAGGCATTCGGGCGGGCGATCACGACGATGTCGCTATTGATGCTCGCGAAGTCGTCGTGGAAGACACGCGGATTTCTGTTGATGTCGAGAAGGCCGTTTGCCTCCCAATGAACGTCCGTGAATTCGGTGATGACGTAGCCGACGATCTTGGGATGGGCGCGCATCACCTCGATTTCATATTTGAGGTTCGCGAACTGGTACCATTGCGCAGCCTCGATGAACAATCCGAAGTCCTTGAAGACTGTGTCCAGATGGAGCGCGCGGAAGCGCTTTTGAACGCCATGCGGATAGGCGACGCCATCACCCCATGTCGCACCGGTTTCCATCCAGAAGGGCTCGGAACCATCTTGCAGAAGGAGTTTCGAGGGATCGGGCAAGCCCCACACGCCAAACTCGGAGACGATGAGAGGCTCTTCGCCTCGCCACTGCGCATCGCCAAGACCAGAATAGGTCCACGCTGCGCCCTCGGCGAATTGCCTGGTGATGTCGTCCCACTCTTCGCGTCGTTCCGGAATGGAGCGGTAGTAGTGGTAGTCATTGAGGTCCGACTTCACGTGGAAGTTCGGGAAGCAGGCGGAATTGTCCGAAACAAGACGGCTCGGGTCGAGCGTCTTCAACCAGTCGTAGGTCTCGGCGAGCCACTGGCGATGATCGGCGTTCTCGACGATACGGGTTCCCCAATCCTCATTGATGATCGTCCAGGCGATGATCGACGGGTGATGGCCATCGCGCCTGACGATTCCCTGCATGGTCTCGCGCATTCGCCTGGCCGAGGCATCGCTGAAGGTCTGGACGTTCGGAATTTCGGTCCAGATCAAAAGACCGATACGGTCCGCCACATCGTAGTAGCGCGGGTCGGGAACCTTGATGTGGATGCGCAGCGTATTCAACCCAAGTGCCTTGGCCTTGCGCGCCTGGTCCTCGAGGAACTCAAGCGAAGGCGGCGTGCAGATGCCTTCGGGATAGTAGTCCTGATCAAGTGCGGCACGCATGTAGAGCGGAGCACCGTTGAGGAAGAGCTGGCCGCCCCTGGTCTCGATGGTGCGAAACCCGAATGTAACCGAAGTCGCATCGACGATTGCGTCTGCGACCGAAAGACTGATGTCGGCACGGTAAAGCTGCGGTGCATCAGGCGACCAGGACTTCACCTCGCCAACAACGACGCTCAAGGTGCGACCAGATCCCTTTGCCGCGGCCTCCAGGGCTCCGTCCGGCCCGTAGACAGCGACGCGCACCTCAGCGTCTGCCGCGGATGCGGAAAGGTCCAGATCGAAGCGAACGGCACCAGAGGAAAGGTCTGCCCTTACATCGGCATGCTTGATGTGGCTGGTATCACGCGCCTCCAGCGTCACCGATTGCCATATGCCGCCGAGAGGGCCGTACCAGCTTTGCTTGCCATGCGGAATTTCCGCAAAGGGAAACTGCGGGTACCTGGTCGCGTCGGCGCTCGGAAGCGTAACCGAGACCTCGATCTCATTTTCCGGTTTGAGGATGCTGTTCGGAATCGTCAACGAGAACGGAAGGTAGCCCCCTTCGTGGTTGCCGATAGGCTGACCATTGACCGAGACTTCAGCAAAATAGTTCACCGCGCCGAAGTGAAGGGAGATGTCGCGTTCTGCCCATTCTTTCGGCAGGAAGAACTGTCGACGGTAGCTTGCAGTGCCGAACGCGTCGCGAAGATCGGCAAATTCGGATTGCCAAACGGATGGAACGGAAATCGAGCGCCAGTCGGCATCCCCTTCGAATTTGAACTGCCAGAGGCCGTCGAGTGTCATTCGCTTGCGCGCGTCCTGGGATAGCGGCAAAGCGGGCGTGACAGGGGCGGTCATGTACTCTCTCCCTTGCGAATTATGTTATTAGTTATATTATTAGTTATGGGTACAGAGAATATAACTACCTGGCAAGCCGGAAAATTCGGGACCCGCAAAAGCCACAGTGGACGGTTGTCGGAAAACTGGGTTTTCTATAATTTGATGAATGGGATGGGCCGATCGATGAAGTGGGACAAGCATTGACCAAGCGTGCAACCATGGTTGACGTTGCACAGCGTGCAGGCGTCTCACAGGCAACGGTGTCGCTGGTATTGAACGGGGTCAGCAATCCCCGCGTTTCAGAGGTGACCCGATCGCGCGTCGTGGAAGCGGCCGAAGCCCTTGGTTATCGCAAGGGCCCTCGACACAATGTTCCCGAGCATCGGCGACCCGTTATCGGGCTGCTGCTCGATGAAGTCAGCACAACACCGTTTGCCATGCCCTTCATCGAGGGCGCGCGCGATGAAGCGGCCCTGCAGGATATCCTGATCGCAACCTTCTGCACGCGCTCCGATCCCAAGATCGAGAGCGCGGCTCTCGATCTGCTTCAGGAATTGAACGTTATCGGCATTCTTTATACCACCCTGACGACCCGACAGATCGTTGTTCCGGAACGGCTGAACGACATCCCCACAGTTCTCGTGAATTGCTATGAGAAGCATCGGCGTCATCCCTCGGTCGTTCCCGGCGATATCGCCGGCGGGCATGCGGCGACCGAGGCGCTGCTGAAGGCGGGTCATCGAAGGATCGCTCACCTGAAGGGCGAGGACTGGATTGAAGCTGCCAGGGATCGCGAAAAGGGATACCGGCAAGCGCTGACCACATGGGATGTGCCCGTCGACGAAGACCTGGTATTGATGGGAGGATGGACCGTCAATGGCGGCCGCGAACTGACCCTCAAATTGCTTGATCGGAAAGACCCGCCGACTGCCATCTTCTGCTTCAATGACCGAATGGCCGTCGGCGCATATGATGCCATCAAAAGCCGCGGCCTGCGTGTGCCCGAAGACATCTCCGTGGTGGGATTCGACGATGAGGATCTGGCCTCCTACATGGTGCCACCACTTTCAACGGTGCTGTTGCCCCATGACGAAATGGCGCGATGGGCCGTCGGCGCCCTCCTTGACCACAACGAGGGTATTTCATCCCACCGAACCACCCAGAAGATCAAGCTCGAGTGCCCATTCGTTGAACGCGGTTCGATCGCAGCCCCTCAGTCTTGATGCGGTTGATACAATGCCCCGTCGTTTTTGACCTTGGAAGAGGATCATTGTCGGTCCACCGTGAAACGGATCATGTCGATCAGGAATCGCGGGATGTCGCGCGCCCTGGCGCGTGCGCGCGCCCCGTGATTTTCCTGAAGTGGTTCGTTTGTCAGCGTTCAGCAAGCTTGAAACTCACGCATCGTCGATGCCGGGCGGCGGCAGGTGATCTGGTGGGTTCCCCGGACCGCTTACTCAAAGCCGAGGCGCTGGGCTCCCTGGCGGAACAGCGCCTGGTCAGTCGGCGGCAAATGGAATGCCGAGATGAAATCGTTCAGCCGATAGGCGGGGTACCGATCGTGTATCATGGCGAGGTAAGACTTCCCCTCACTCAGCCGTCCCGCGATCGACAGGCAAAGTGCGGCGATCGCCAGAATATGAGCGTGAGCATTCGGACGGGCGGCGGCCTTGACGCCCCAGTCCGCGGCATCCGCGAAGCTTCCGAGGCGCACGAGAGCCAGGGCGCGGCTTGCAAGCATGCCGAAGAGCAGCGGGTCGAAAGGACTGAGAGCGCGGGAGTGATCGGCCGCCAGGATCGCGGCGCCCGGATCACCGGACTGGGATTGAACGAAAGCGAGGGAGTAATGCGCGATCGCGAAACTGGGGCTCAGTTCGACCGCCTGTTGCAGCTCGCTGACGGACTGATCGTGCAACGCTCTCAACCATAGCGCCCGGCCCATGGCGAGATGTGCCGTCGGGTCGCGATCATCGACCATCATGCTCTGGCTCGCTGCTCGATAGGCAAGCTCGGCCTCGGCGTCGCGATCCGCCCAATGCTGGAAGGCACTCTGGAAATGGGTGAAGGAAAGCCCCGCATGCGCACGGGCAAACGTCGGGTCGAGGCCAATCGCCCTTTCGAAGAAGCGCTGGGCTTGCTCGTTGTCGCTCTTGGTAAAGCGATACATGTGCCAGAGCCCCCGGTGGTGGGCCTCCCAGGCGTCGAGAGAGTTCGGCGCCTTCAGGAGGGCACGATTGCTCTCGATCGTTTCGACTTCGCGCTCGATCGAGACGACGATCCTGCTGCCGATTTCCTCAAGGAGGAGGAAGGTATCGGCCACAGGGCGCTCGAAGACCTCCGTCCAGGCGATGCGCGCTGTTCTTGCCTCTGTCAACTCGACGCGAAGGATAATGCGGTCGCCGACGCGCTGAAACGATCCGTCGACGACGTAGTCGACGCCGAGCAGCCGTGCTGTCTCGTCAACCGTGTGGTGCCGGTCCCTCAGCGCAAACATCGTGCCCTGCGCGATTACATGGAAAGAGCGCAGCTTCGCGAGCCGTGTGATAATGTCGTATGCCAATGCATCGGACGGCCCGCCGGGAACGGCCACGGCCGACAGCTCATTGAACGGCATGATCGCAATCGATGCGCGCCGCGGCTCCTTGAGCAAGCTTTCGGTTTCGAGCGGAGACGATGCAGCCACAACGCTGGCGCCTGGGCGCTGCTGCCGGAAGGTTTCGTCTGTCTGGGTTCTGGCCGTCTGCCAGGCGTCGCGCAAGGATCGCTCGTTGATACCCTCGGCATCAAACAGCTTCGCGGTCGCTTCCAGATGCTCCTCGCCTTCCCGAAAACGACCCGCCTTGGCAAGGGACATCAATAGCAATTCGTGCGGGCGAAGGTCGAAGGGCGCAAGCTGGATCCAGCGATCGAGATAGGTTTGTGCCTCTTCGGGCGGGAAACGCTGCACCATATGCTCGAGAAGGGCTGCATTGATGTCGCGCAGCCGACGACGTTGCGACAGCAGCCATGTTTCGAATGCCGGGCTACGCTCGACGCTCGATCCTTCGTGAAAGTCCCCGGCAAACAGGGCTGCCACGGACCGCAACTGGCTGAGTGACTGCGTCTTGAATCCATGCTGATAAGCCGCAGTCGCCTCGATCGCATCGATAAAGCAGTCCGACAGATCCAGTCTGATGGTGTCGCCCTTCGTGATGACGCGTTGTTCCCCGATCAGCGTGCGAATCTTGCTCAAGCACCATCGCAACTCGCCGCGCGGATCGTCAGGGATATCCCACAACAGATCGCAAAGCTGCGCCCTGCCGCAGGGCCTCGGTGAAAGCGCAAGGTAGGCCAGAAGAGATCGCACCTTCCGGGAGCCGGGGAGCTTCAGATCGACGCCCTCTCGCCGGATCGCCATCGGGCCGAGCAGTCGGATCTCGAGCGGGCCTCCGGGTTGATTTAAGTCCCCGCCGCCCGATTCCACGCTCATTCCCACGCCAGCTGCCACGCCGACCCCCACTATCCCTGTCTAAGCCAGAGACCGCGGCACGACACGTGCCCAACCACGGTTGCCATAGACGCACCATGAGGCTGATCAATCTGACCCAAGGAGAAAACAATGTCCACATCTGCGGCCGTCGCCAGTAATCCTCAGCCCGCCGTCGATTTCAGCGTGCTCAAGGCCAGGCAACAAAGTGCATGGTCCTCGGGCGACTACGCAATCGTTGGGACGACTTTGCAGATTGTCGGGGAAAGCCTCTGCGAAGCGCTCGATCTGCGCGCCGGTTCGAAGGTGCTTGACGTTGCGGCCGGCAACGGCAACGGCGCGCTTGCCGCAGCCCGACGCTGGTGCGAGGTCACGGCAACCGATTACGTCTCGGCGCTGCTCGAACGCGGCAAGGAGCGCGCAAAAGCCGATAGGCTGCCGATCGTCTTCCAGGAGGCCGATGCGGAACATCTGCCGTTTGCCGATCAGTCCTTCGACAATGTGCTGTCGATTTTCGGGGTGATGTTCACGCCCGACCAGGAGCGCGCTGCATCCGAACTCATTCGGGTCTGCAAAAGCGGCGGCTCGGTTGGCCTTGCGAACTGGACCCCTGACGGTTTCATCGGGCAGATGTTCAAGACGATCGGCAAGCATGTGCCGCCTCCGGCAGGTGCTCGCTCGCCGGCGCTCTGGGGCTCGCGGGCACGGCTTGACGAATTGTTCCCGAAAGCGGTCGCGTCGATCGCGGCGACGCCCAGGCAGTTCGTGTTCCGCTACAAGTCACCGGACCATTGGCTCGAGGTCTTCCGGACCTATTATGGTCCCGTGCTGAAAACATTCGCCGCCCTTGACCCGGCGGCGCGAGATACACTGACCGACGACCTTTTGGCGCTCATGGAACGCTTCAATCGCGCCGATGACGGCACTGTGGTCGTGCCAAGCGAATATTTGGAGGTCATCGTCACGAGGCTCTGAACACAGGCTTCCGACACTAGCCGGGCATGGGCTTTAAATCCCGATGCTCGGCCGTCAGGTCGAGCGTGTTGTTTTCGAGCCAGGCGATGCCGCCCGCTTGGAGTTGGAACAACGCTCTGATCTTGGAAACGAAAGCCCGGCTGCTGGCAAGACTGCCCCTGATTGGAGAGGAGACTCAACCAGGATTTCGCGCGTTTGAAATCGCGCCTGGGGGCAACATGACACCGTCTGAGTTTAGCGCGGCCGTGGTGGTCGCAAGAATGTCGGCAAGCGACATTCAGGAACTGCTTGGCATTGACGAACGAACCAGAAGCCAGCTTGCCTCTGGAGAGAAGCCTGTGCCTCGTTGTGTCGCCTTGTGTCTGTGGCTCATGGCTGCCTATGGCGTTTCCATTCTGGAGGCTCGTGTCCTTGCGGAGGATCCTCGTGTGGCCACGTCGCCCTGAACTGCATCGCTGCGGTCTTTTTTCTGCTGGCTGATGTCAAACCTGACGCCCGCGCATTCCGGTGCTCTCTGTGAACGATCGAGAGCGTCGTCCTGGCGGCGGCGCGATCTCCCCATGGTGCATTTGTGATTTTCGTCTGCTAGGCTGCATGAAGCAACGACTACCGGAGACGGGTCGCCCCGATACGCATCGGCAAAAGCGTCCCGGCATACCCGTGTTTTGGGGAGAACGGATTGAATGTGGCGATTGGCTCGCGTTCTGTTTGGCATCGCTGTTGTTATCGGGCTTGCAGCGCTTCTCTGGTTTGCGACGAAACCGCCGCCACTTATCGTTCAAGGTGAAGTATCGGCCAATCGGGTTGATATCAGCCCGCGTGTTTCCGGCCGGATTGCAAAACTCGATGCCGATGTCGGTGATAATGTCCAGGGCGGCGCGGTAATCGCGGCACTCGAGAGCCCACAGCTCGTCGCGGCACTTCATATGGCCGAGGCGGCTCTTGCCGTCGCCGAAGCAGATCTTGTCCGCGTTAACAGCACCCGTCCTGAAACGATTGCCGCCCGGAAGGCCGAACTGGCCGCGGCCGCTGCCGACGTCACCCTGTACCAGGAGGATTTCGATCGTCAGGCAAAGCTGATCACGACAGGCGCCTCTACGCAATCGCGCGTGGACGAAACGACGCGTAACCTCGAAGCCGCCATCCGCAAGCGCGAGTCGGCTGAAGCCAATCTCGACCTGGCGGTCGCGGGAGCCAGCAAGGAGGAAAAGGCACTCGCAGCAACCCAGGTGGAGCGGGCAAGATCGTCGCTCAAGCAGCAGCAGGTCGACATTTCGGAGTTGACGATCCATGCGCCGATTTCCGGCCAGGTGACGACGCGCGTGGCCGAACTCGGTGAGAATTTCTCTGCGGGCGCTCCGCTATTTTCGCTGATCGACCTCGAGAACCCATGGTTCACATTCAATCTGCGTGAGGACCTGTTGAAGGGCATGAAGGTCGGCGATGGATTCGATGTAACCGTGCCGGCCATGGGTGACGCAAAGATCCCCGTCAAGGTCACGACGATCAATGCACAGGGCCAGTATGCGACCTGGCGAGCCACGCGAGCGACCGGCGATTTCGACCTTCGCACCTTCGAGGTGCGGGCGAACCCGGTCAATCCCGTACAGGGCTTGCGTCCCGGCATGAGTGCGATCGCGTCATGGCCACCCGCGGGGCACTGACATGATGGCGAAGGGGCGGCTGCGCCCCGGCTTCCTTGTTGTCTTCAGAAGGGAATTTGACCGGTTTTCCCGGCGCCGGCTGCTGTTGTTGCTGACCACCGTCCTGCCACTGTTGCTGATGGGAGTGCTTGCCGTCGTTTTCAGCGCCGGGCTTGCCACGCGGCTGCCCATCGCGGTACTCGATCTGGACGGCACGGACCTCTCGAGGACAATCGTCCGCACGGTCGATGCGACGCCGGATACGGCCGTTACACGTCGCGTGAGCGATCTTGCCGAAGGCCGGCAGTTGATCCTGTCGGGCGACGTACGCGGTCTGTTGATGCTCCCTCGAAACCTCGAGCGCGACGTCTATGGTGGTCGCCGGCCGGAAGTTGCCTTCTTCTACAACACGCAAACAATGACATCAGGCAATCTCGTATTGCGTGGCGTCAATTCAGCCGTGCCGGCAGTTGCTGCAGGCATTCGCCTGTCGCTGCGCACGGCGGAGGGACAACCGCTCGAAGCGGCGCAGGCCGCACTGGCGCCGATCCCTGTCCAGGTCAACCCGCTGTTCAACCCGACGCTTAACTATGCGCATTTTCTGCTTGCAGCTTTGCTGCCGAGCGTCCTGCAGGTCATCGTCGTCACGACAATGGCTTATGCCGTGGGGCTCGATGTCGAGACCTCCCATCGTCTCCGCGTACTGAGGCGTTTGGGCGGCGGGTTATGGCCGGCGATGGCTGGCAAGATCTTGCCCTACACCTTGCTTTTCCTGGTCGTCCTCGGCATCGCGGACTGGGTCCTTTTCGGCGTCCTCGACATGCCCTTGCGCGGCAATCGCTATCTGCTGATCCTGGCTGGCATCCTCTTCATTCTCGCCGACCAGTTCATCGGCGTGCTGCTTGCCTTGCTGCTTCGACCGATGGCCAGCGCCATCAGCATCGGTACTTTGCTGATGGCGCCGGCCTTCGGTTTCATGGGGATCGGGTTTCCAAGGATCGGCATGAATGCTTTCGCCTATCACTGGGGGCAGATGATCCCGGGTACCTGGTATCTGATGGCACGCATTGACCAAACCATAAGAGGGACGCCGATCTATCTCTCCTGGACGCCGATTGCCGCCCTTCTTTTCATGGTGTTGCTGTTCGCGAGCCTTACCGCCCTCAGGCTGGAGGTCATCCGCGCACGTCGCCGGCCTCTTCCCATCCAGCAGACGACAGTCGAAGGAGCCTCGGAATGAGGGCGATTCTGACAGTCTGCCGTATTGAAGTGGCGCGTATTTTCTCGCTGAAGCCGGCTTTTGCGGTCCTCATCGTCGCGTCCGTCATTTACGCGGGGTTTTATCCTCAGCCTTACCGCACGGAAGCATTGCGGGATGTGCCGATCGCGGTCGTCGATCTAGACGGGACAGATAGCAGCCGTGAACTTGCTCGGCGCGTCGACGCCTCAGCCGACGTCGCGGTGCGGGCGGCCTTTCCCGATCAGGCCAGCGCAACGCAAGATGTTTATCGACGCAACCTCCACGGCGTGCTTATCATCCCTCAGTTTTTCGAGCGGGATCTGCTTCACCATCGCCAATCACCGGTCGCGCTCTATGCCGATGCCAGCTACTTTCTGATCTATCAGCGCCTGTCCGGCGGCGTGACCGCCGTCGCGCGTAGCATGGGCGCCGAAGTGGAGACGGCAAGACTCATTGCCGCCGGGGTGGATCCCGTGCTTGCGGCGGCCGCCGCCGACCCGATGCCGTTGACCGCGGTTACGCTCTTCAACCCTCAGGGCGGCTATGCAACCTACATTCTCCCCGCCGCCTTCGTTCTGATCCTTCAACAGACACTCTTGATTGGTGTCGGGTTGCTCGGCACCTACAGAAACGATGAGCTCAGCGCCGAAATCGCAGTGACGGCCGGCCCAGCCGCGGTCGTTGGCGGGAAGCTGCTCGCCTATCTGATCCTCGAAGCCTTCATCATGTCATTCTATTTGATCGCGCTCCCCTACCTATACAATATTCCGCGCCTGGGAGCGCCGCTCCCAATATTCGTCTTCGCTCTGCCCTTCGCGCTTGCCGTCAGCGCTCTGGGTCTGGTGCTCGCCGGCCTGTTTCGGGATCCGCTGACCGTGCAGCTGGTGTCGGCTGCCCTGGGGATACCGTTCTTGTTTCTGGCGGGCTTTTCCTGGCCGACAGAAGCAATTCCCCCCTTCCTGCATGCTGTGGCAACATTGCTGCCAAGCACCTCGGCAATAAACGGGATGGTTGCTGTCTCACAGATGGGCGCCTCCATTCCGGATGTTCGCCAACCCTTCTTGATACTGTGGGCGCTGGCGGCCGTTTACACAGCCATCGCGATCCTGCTCGAAGGCAGGAGCAGGCGGTCGATGGTCGTGTCATGACAGTGCTCAATCCAGGACCGGGTCCGGCGCCGGGACTTGTCCGACATGGGACGATGAAGCGATGAATACCGCCTTTTGGACCGATCCGATTGTCCAGCTTTTCGTTCTCGCCGTTCTGGCCTGCTGCTCAGCCGGCTGGTCGCGGGCATCCCGTCTGGCGGCTGATTGCCCACATCGTATTCCTGGTCGCCCTGACGGCGCTGCTCCTTTACCACGGCATCCAGCCCTATGCGCCGGACACTCAGGCCGGAGATGTATCACGGCGGATTTTCATGGGGCTCGCCAAGGCCGTCTGGTGGATCGGCGGAGCGATGGTGCTGATCAGTTCGGTGCGCCTTTTCCTCATTTTTGAACGCAAGCCACGGGAAGCGCGCCTCCTGCAGGATCTGGTCGTCAGTCTCATCTATCTGGGAACCGGTCTTTCCCTTATCGCTTATGTGTTCAACGTTCCTGTAGGCACGTTGATTGCCACGTCAGGCGTGTTCGCGATCATCCTCGGTCTCGCATTGCAAAGCACGCTGAACGACGTCTGTATCGCCATGAATCTCGGCCGTCCCTACTCTCTCGGCTCCACCTCATCGACGTCTTGACGATGCCGTAAAGACTATGGCCGCGGTTTGTCGGCGAAATGCTTGATCGCGTATTCCGCAACACGCTGGTTCGACTGCCTTGCGTCATCGAGCCAGAACGGGAAGAGTTGCCACTGGTGGATCATGCCAGGCCAGATTTCGGTCTCGACGTCGACTCCGACCTTTCGGGCCTTTTCAGCCAGCCTTAGCGTATCGTCCAACAATGCCTCGCCCGAACCGACCTGGACAAGCAATGGTGGAAACCCGGTCAGGTCGCCATAGAGGGGCGACACCATCGGATCAGTGGGTGAGCGTGTTCCGAGATAAGCCTTGCGCATGAGATCGAGTTGAGCGGCGTCGATCAGTGGATCGGTACTTGCGTTGGCCGTCAGCGATGCGCCTGTTGCAGCCAGATCCGTAACGGGGCTCATCGCCACGACGGCCGCAGGCAACGGTCCCTTGACCCGCATCTGCCTGAGCGTGGCTTCGATCGCGAGGTTTCCGCCGACGGATTCGCCGACGACGACGACATTGCTGGCCTCATAGCCGGAACCAAGCAGCCACCGGTAGGCTGTCAGCGCGTCGTCGATTTGTGCGGGATAGGGGTTATCAGGTGCAAGCCTGTAGTCGATGAGAAGCACGTCGGCGGACGCCGCCTTTGCCAGTGCGCCCGCGATTGCCCGGTGCGTGCGCAACGAACCGCCATAAAAGCCGCCGCCGTGGATATAGAGAATGGCGCGCTTGCCGATCGGATGATGCAGCCTTGCTGGCCAGATGAGCTGCGCTTCGACACCATCGGCATCCACCGGCCTGATTTGCACGCGCGTCGGCTCGGGGGTGGCTTCCATCATGTCTTCGAACGCGTTGCGCCGATCGCGAAGGCTGTCGGCCTTCGCATAATAGTGCTTCCATGTTTCGACGAGCTTGCGGACCTGGTCCTTCGAAACCTGCGTCTGGACCGGCGTATCCCCGGCGCTGGTGGGCGACATCGAGAAGGCGACGGCAAGGCTTGCGACCAGACATGTTTTGGTCAATCCCGCTATTGAGCGCATGATCGCCGCGGACGCAAGCCCGCGCGATATGTCGACCCGCCGCCGCAAAATCTCCATCACAAGCACCGCGAAACCTCCGATTCAGGACATCTGTCGAGACAGGTGAAACCTGCCACGACCACGGGCCCTGTCAAGCTCGTCTTGGTTTAGGAGGCGACCCTTTTCGGCGTGTGAAAGTAATGCCTCTGTCGTATGCCGGCTAGGCTTTGGCCGCGAGTTCTTCCACGCGCTTCAGATTGACCACGGCCTTTACCGGCAGGTGATCGGAGGCAATGCGGGCAAGCGGCGTGTCGTGCGTCTCGACTGCTGTCACAACCCCCTTGCGATTTGCCATGATGCGATCAAGCGCGAGAACGGGAAGTCGTGCTGGAAAGCTCGGCACGGCGAGCGGCTGCGGGCCAAAGGCGGATTGGAACGTGTGCAGCGATGAGCGGTCACCAAGCCGCCACTCATTGAGATCGCCGAGCAGGATGGTCGGGACTTCACGCTTGTCGGCCATCAGTTCGACCAGCATCTTGGCCTGCTGTGCGCGCGAATGGCGAAGCAGGCCGAAATGGGCGGCGATGATGCGCAAGGCCCCGCCGTGTTCGAGATCGAGTTCGGCGACAAGCGCGCCGCGCGGCTCAAGCCCGGGGAGGTTGATCTGGTGTACGTCACGGACGAGGCCACGCTTGAAGAGCACGACATTGCCATGCCAGCCGTGAGCCTTGGCCATGCCGTTAACCGGCACCGGGATCAGTCCGGTCTCCCGTTCCAGCCGGCCGAGATCGAGAATGCCGGTACGCTCGCCAAACCGGGTGTCGGCTTCCTGAAGCGCAATCACATCGGCATCGATTTCGTGGATGACCCGGCTGGTGCGCTCCGGATCGAAACGACGATCATTGCCGACACATTTGTGAACGTTGTAAGAGGCAATCAAAGTGCCGTCCGAGCGCGGCTTCTTCTCCGAATGTGCTGCATCCAGTCGCTTTTTTCGATTGCGGATCGATGCGAGGATGTTTGAGGGCAGACTGTCCTTTTTGGCATGCATCGGAGTTTGCTCGCGCTCCGTTGGTCGAAGTGGTTTGATCCGGAGTATAGGCCGGCTATTGAAACTTGCCACGCCTTTAGGCCGAAGAAATCCGCTACAAATAAGGCGATCCGAGCCAAAGAACCTTCTCAAGCAGCCGGACAGCGAAAGGTCGCGCACGCAGCCCCTGCAACGTAACCGGCGACGCCGATTTGATGGCCTCGTCGATATGCTCGTCAATCTCGTTGGCAAAACCTTCATTCAGTACTTCCAGGTCGACCTCGAAATTCAGCCGCAGCGATCTCGGATCGAGATTGGATGATCCGACATAGGACCAGACCCCGTCGATCGACAGCAGCTTGGAATGGCTGAAGGCCCCGCTCGAGCGCCAGATGCGGCAATAGCTGGTGAGGATCTGGTCGAACTGCGCGGTCATCGCCCGGTCGACCAGGACGAGGTTGTTGACGGAGGGAACGACGATATCAACCTCGACGCCACGTCGTGCGGCGGTCGCCAGTGCGCTGATCAGCTCCCGGTCCGGGAGGAAATAGGGCGACATGATGCGGATCGATTTGCGCGCAATGGAGAAGGCACCCATCAGCATCTTGTGGTTCGTCTCGATGCTTCTGTCGGGCCCGGACGCCACGACGCGCATGAAGACGGGATCCCCCGGTTGGCGCTCGGGCATCGCGGTTCGCCATGCTTCCCCTTGCAGGATCTCGCCCGTGGTGAAGCGCCAGTCTTCGGCAGCAACGTTGAAGAGGTCGGCAACAACCGGCCCGGTAACACTGAAATGGGTGTCGCGCGCAAAGCCCTCCCCTGCTATTTCGCGGGTAAAACCTGCCCGGATGTTCATGCCCCCGGTCAGCGCGATGCGGCCATCGACGATGAGGATCTTGCGGTGGGTGCGCAGGTTCGCATAGGGCAAACGCAACCCCATGATAACGTTGCCGTTGAAGACCGAGACCGTGACGCCGCCATCTGCAAGATATCCGAGTATGCTCGGCACCGAATAGCGGGCGCCGACCGCATCGATCAGCACGCGCACCTCGACGCCCCGCTTGACTGCAGCAATAAGGGAATCGCCGATCCTCAATCCGATCGGGTCGCGGTCAAAGATGTAGGTCTCAAGCAGAACACTGCGGGCCGCACTGTCGATTGCCGCCTTCATCGCACCATAGCAGTCGTCGCCGGTTTCCAGCATGTCGATCGTGTTGCCGGTTGCGAGCGGAACGCGGGCGACGCGGTCGCCGAGTGTCTGGAGGGCAGCGAAACGCCGGCCAAAGCCGCTGATGACGATATCCGTGTCGGCGTCGAAGCTTTCAAGCTCATCGAGGTCTGCGTCGGGGATCAGCGCATCGCGCCGAAGGCTGAGCGAGGCGCGCCGGATTCGATTGATACCGGCGATCGCATAGAGCACAGCACCGACGATCGGTGAGAGGATGATCACCCCGACCCAGCCGATTGCGGCGCGGACCTCTTCCTTTGTCATGGCCGCGTGGATTGCTGCCGCGGCGCCCATGGCGAGCGAAACAACGAATAGAATATGCGGCCAGTAGGTCGACATGAGATAAAACATTGAGTTGAACTATAAACACAAAGCTGCAGTGTTCAATTGCGCACTCATGGGCATGAAGCGTGCGGTCTCGCCGGCGCAAAACCTGTCGTCGGCAAGCAAAAAGCACGCACTGCCTAGCAGCCGAATGCTGCGATGCGGGATTTATTTTTGCAGTGTGTCAAAAATTGCTTGAAACCGCACGATTACTCTGGAACTCTGAGGCCAGTATCGCGTTAGACCACGGGCCTCACTGACTGGAGATCGGCGATGACAGAAACTCGCGAAGAGTGGATCAGGAAGCGTGCCTATGCGCTTTGGGAAGAGGAAGGGCGTCCAACGGGACGAGATTTCAAACATTGGGAACAGGCCCGTGCCGAACGCCAAGCGCTCGAAGGGTCTGCTGCATCCCCGGATGGCAAGGAAGTGAAGACGCGCAAACGCACCGCCTCTGCTTCCAACGCAAATGGCGCCATAAAGGGCTCCGCCCCCAGAAAGACAGCTGGCCGCAAATCGGCCTGATCGCTTGCTTCCATTTCTGCGACGGGCATCACCATGACGCCCTTCGTCACATGATTGCATTGCTTCTGCCCTATTGATTTCCAATGGGAACGAAAGGTGCGTCACGGGAAGAATAAGCATGACTGCGGATGACGCCGACCTCGCGGAAAAAATGCTGCGGCGACAATCCGCGCTGGAACCAAAATCGAATTTGGAAGTTGATAGATTCGTCGTAGCGGATTGCTGCCTCCGCATCGCGCCTTGAGGGTAAAATGACCGCTCTTGTCATTGCCGCGTTAGCCTATCTGGCCCTCGCCCTGATCCTAGTCTATGCGATCGACAATCTCGTTGCACTGTTCTTTCCGGATGCGCATTCTGCCATGTCGGTGCATTTTCCCGCCTTTGAGAAGATGATGGCGTTGTCGCGCAAATATTATCGCAAGTAAGCGACCTCGTCGGCGCACTTTCCTTCAGCTTCTGCCCCTTTGGGTTTGCGAGAACGTTGGAACTTTTCGAGCGTCAGTTGGTTGCCCTTTGCTCTGTCAGAAAAGGAGCCAGACATGCCAAGAGGCGACAAATCCGCTTACACGGACAAGCAGAAAAGAAAAGCCGAACATATCGAGGAAGGCTACGAAGACCGCGGCGTTTCCACCAAGGAGGCCGAACGGCGGGCCTGGGCGACGGTCAACAAGGAGAGTGGTGGCGGCAACAAGTCCGGCTCCGGTCGTGGCAAGCAAGATACCCACGAGGCATCGGAAAAGGGTGGGCGCAAGGGCGCCGCCGCCTCCGCAGCGCGTTCTGCAGCAGAGCGCTCGGCTTCGGCCAAGAAAGCAGCAGCGACGCGCAAACGCAACGCGCAGCACGCGCATCACTGATCTCCAGCAAGCCACCAGGAGGGGCCTCATGGCATATGAACTGTACTATTGGGATGGCATTCAAGGTCGCGGCGAGTTTGTCCGCCTGGCCCTGGAAGAAGCCCAGGCGGACTATGTCGATGTCGCCAGGCAATCCGGGCCCGCGATGGGAACCGGAGCGATGCTGGACCTGATGAGGAGCAAGCGCCAGCCCCACATTCCCTTTGCGCCGCCGTTTCTGAAGGACGGCGAGTTCATCGTCTCGCATGTCGCCAATATTCTCTCCTATCTTGGCCCAAAACTTGGCCTCTCGCCGGAAGATGAGAAACTGCGCTGCGTCGCCAACGGACTGCAACTGACCATCACGGACCTGGTGGCGGAGGTGCACGATACGCACCACCCGATTGCGACCTCCCTTTACTATGAGGATCAGAAGGAGGCGGCGAAAGCCCGCTCCGCCGCCTTTATCAGCGAGCGCATTCCAAAGTTCCTCGGCTACTTCGAGCAGGTGCTGCAACAGAACCCTCGAGGGCCGCACCATATCGTTGGCGATGCTCTCAGCTATGTCGACTTGTCGCTGTTTCAGGTCATCGAGGGCTTGCGATATGCCTTTCCAAAAGCGATGAATGCCTGTGCGGCCGACTATCCGGGGCTGATCGCGTTGCACGATGCCGTCGCCAGGCGCCCGAACATTACCGCCTACCTACAGTCGGACCGCCGGCTTGCCTTCAACGAGGACGGAATTTTTCGGCACTATCCGGAGCTTGATCTCGTGCCATAGCGGATATGGCATTGCCCCGGGTTGAGGGAGGCTGATAAGCTCCCTGCAACTCGCCCCAAACCATCCCGTCACATTCCCGGAGGCTATCGCTGCCATGGCAAATCTTGCTCAATTGCTTGCATCCATCAAAATCCCGGACCTCGCCGGCAAGGCGGTGCTGATCACCGGCGCCTCGACCGGTATCGGTGCAGCGCTCGCCCGCGCCTTTGCCGCGCAGGACATGAAGGTTGGCATTCATTACAATGCGAGCCGGGAGCCCGCCGAAGCGCTTGCCGACGAAATCAGGGCAGCCGGCGCAACCGTGCATCTCGTTCACGGCGACGTGTCGAAGGAGGGCGAGACGGAGCGTGTCGTCGAAGAGACGGCCAGAACCTTCGGGCATCTCGACGGGCTGGTAAACAATGCCGGCGGCATGCTCGGCCGCAAGCCAACCGCCGAATATACCGACGAGCACTACATGAAGGTCATGGATCTGAATGCCCGCTCGGTTCTCGCTGCAACGCGCGCTGCCCATCCATGGCTGAAGAAGCAGGGCGGCTTCATCATCAACACGACCTCGATCGCCGCCCGCAACGGTGGCGGCAATGGTGCCGTGCTCTATGCGGCATCGAAGGGTTTCGTCTCGACGATCACGCGCGGCCATGCCAAGGAGTTCGTTCCCGACCGCATTCGGGTCAACGCGGTGGCGCCGGGCGTCATCGCCACGCCGTTCCATGAGCGCTACACCAACGACGAACAGATGGAGCTCCAACGCAAATCCATTCCGATGGGTTTCGTCGGCACACCGGAGGATTGCGTCGGCGCCTATCTCTTCCTGGCATCGCCGACGCTTTCCGGCTACATCACCGGCCAGATCATCGAGGTCAATGGCGGCCAGCTGATGCCCTAAGCGTGGGCTTGCACAAAGAAAAACGGCGCGGACGATCTCCACGCCGTTTTCGTTCTGCGATGAAAATCAGACGCGCTCGAGCGCGATGGCAATCCCCTGCCCGACGCCGATGCACATGGTCGACAGCGAGTAGCGCCCACTGGCTTCCCGCAGTTCCATTGCAGCCGTCCCGGTGATGCGCGCGCCGGACATGCCGAGCGGATGGCCAAGCGCGATGGCGCCGCCGTTGCGGTTCACACGGCCGTCATCGTCGGCTACGCCGAGTTCGCGCAGAACCGCCAGACCCTGCGAGGCGAATGCCTCGTTAAGTTCGATGACGTCGAACTGATCCTGCGTCATGCCAAGCCGTGCCATCAGTTTGCGCGATGCCGGGACCGGGCCGATACCCATGATGCGCGGCGGCACGCCGGCAGCCGCTCCGCCGAGAATGCGGGCGATCGGTGTCAGTCCATACTTTCTGGCAGCAGCTTCGCTGGCAATGATCAGGGCGGCAGCGCCGTCATTTACACCGGAGGCATTGCCTGCCGTCACTGTCCCGCCCTCCTTCTTGAAGGGTGTGGCAAGCTTGGCAAGCGCTTCCATTGTCGTCGCGCGCGGATGCTCATCCTTCTCCACGACGACAGGATCGCCCTTGCGCTGGGGGATGGTGACGGAGGTGATTTCCTTTGCCAGCCGGCCATTGGCCTGCGCGGCCGCGGCCCTTGCCTGGCTTCGAACCGCAAAGGCGTCCTGATCCTGGCGCGAGACCTTGTAGTCCTCGGCGACGTTCTCGCCGGTCTCCGGCATGGAATCGACGCCGTATTGCTTCTTCATCAAAGGATTGATGAAACGCCAGCCGATCGTCGTGTCGTAGATCTCGGCGCGGCGGGAGAATGCCGTCTCCGCCTTCGGCATGACAAAGGGTGCGCGCGACATGCTTTCGACGCCGCCTGCAATCATCAGTTCGGCTTCGCCTGCCCTGATGGCGCGGGCAGCCGCGATGATGGCGTCCATGCCAGAACCGCAGAGGCGATTGATGGTCGTACCTGGCACCGAGACCGGCAGGCCCGCCAGCAGCGAGGACATGCGAGCGACATTGCGGTTGTCTTCGCCGGCCTGGTTGGCGCAACCGAAGATCACATCGTCAACCGCTTCCCAGTCGACATTGCCGTTGCGCTCAATCAGCGCCCTCAACGGCACGGCGCCGAGATCGTCAGCGCGAACCGCTGACAGCGAACCGCCGAAGCGCCCGATCGGGGTGCGGATATAGTCACAGATATAGGCTTCGGTCATCAGGCTTCTCCCTTAGAGTTCCGGGACGACGAGATCGGCAACCGGACCGTCGATGTAGAGGGGCGCGCCGGTCATCGCCTGCAATTCCTCGACCGTCATGGCGGCAAGCTTCTCGCGCAACACGAAACGGCCTTCCACAATGTCGATCACGGCATGGCTCGTATAGACGCGGGTGATGCAACCGACGCCGGTCAGCGGGAAGGTACATTTGTCGACAAGCTTCGGCTCGCCGTTCTTGGTGACGTGCTCGGTAATGACGCAGACCTGCTTGGCGCCGTGCACGAGATCCATGGCGCCACCGACCGCCGGCACGCCCTTGGCGCCGACCCTCCAGTTGGCGAGATCGCCATTCTGCGCCACCTGGTAGGCGCCGAGGATCGCGACGTCGAGATGACCGCCGCGAACCATGGCGAAGCTGTCGGCATGGTGGAAGAAGGCCGAGCCGGGCTTCAACGTCACCGGCCGCTTGCCGGCATTGATGAGATCCCAGTCCTCCTCTCCGGCGGGCGGTGCCTCGCCGAAATCGAGGATGCCGTTTTCCGTATGGAAAATCGCCTGGCGGCCTGGCGGCTGATAGCGTGCCACCATTTCCGGAAAGCCGATGCCGAGGTTCACATAGGCACCGTCGGCAATGTCCTGGGCTGCGCGCCATGCGATGCTGGCATTGGAAAGCTTGATGTCTTCGCGGGTGTTGATGATGCTGATATCGACGGTCATTGATAGACCACTCCGGCTCGAACGAGCTCTTCTTCCTGGGCGGGATTGGCGACCTCGACGACGCGGTCGACGAAGATGCCGGGGGTGACGACATGCTCGGGGTCGATGCCGCCGGCGGGAACGATGCTGGAAACCTGGGCGATGGTCTTGCCCGCCGCCATGCACATCAGCGGATTGAAGTTGCGCGCCGCCTTGTTGTAGGTGAGGTTTCCGTGGGTGTCGCCAAGATGGGCCTTGACGATGGCGAAATCCGCCTTCAGCCAGCGTTCCTGCACATAATGCCGGCCGTCGAATTCAGCGATGACTTTGCCCTCGGCAAGTTCGGTGCCGTAACCCGTCGGCGTGTAGAAGGCCGGGATGCCGGCGCCGCCAGCGCGGATGCGCTCGGCAAGCGTTCCCTGCGGCACCAGCTCCAGCTCGATCTCTCCCGCAAGATACCTGTCCGTGAAGGCGCGCGGGTCGGACGAGCGCGGAAAGGAGCAGATCATCTTCCTCACCATGCCGGCGTCGATCATCGCGGCAATCCCGATGCGGCCGTTGCCGGCATTGTTATTGATCACCGTGAGGTTCCTCGGCCGCTTGTCAATCAGGGCGTGGATCAGCTCGATCGGTGCGCCCGACCCGCCGAAGCCGCCAATCATCACGGTCGCTCCGTCTCCGATTTCGGAAACGGCCTCAGCCGTGCTCCCGATAGTCTTGTCCATGCTGGATCACTCCTTGCCGGCGAGATGCTCCTCTGCGCCCTTCACCGATGGATAAAACGCGCAGGCAGGGCGGGCAAGGCATTTTGTGCGGTATTTGACATTTGTTCGTATATCGCACAAAACAATGCGGCCACAGTATTCTGACCGGGATCCAGCAGTAAGCCCGCGAGCAAAGGAGGAACCATGCGCGAAACTGATTTTGTCAGCGGCTTTGCCAGAGGACTGAAGGTCATCGAGGCGTTCGAGGAGACCCGCCAGCGGCTTTCGATCGCCGACGCCGCGAAGCTGACCGGCCTCGACCGTGCCACGGTGCGCAGGTCGCTCCTGACGCTGGCCGAACTCGGCTATGCCGAATATGACGGCAAGTTTTTCGCCCTGACGCCCAAGATCCTGCGGCTCGGGCACTCCTATCTCTCGGCAACGCCCCTGCCCGTCCTCATCCAGCCGCATCTCGATCAATTGTCGGAAAAAGCCGGGCAGAGCGCATCCGCCTCCGTGCTCGATGGCACGGAGATCGTCTATATCGCCCGCGCTTCGCAGCGGCGTGTCATGTCGATCAACCTGACGCCGGGCAGCCGCCTTCCCGCCTTCTGTGCCTCGATGGGTCGCGTCCTGCTGTCAGCGCTGCCGGAGGCCGAGGCAAGGGCAGTCCTTGCCCGCACCAACCTCAAGCAAAATACGCCAAACACCAAGACCGACGTCGAGGACCTGATGGCGGAGTTTCGGCGTGTGCGCGATCAGGGTTACGCCGTGATCGACCAGGAACTGGAAATCGGCCTCTGCTCCATTGCAGTTCCGGTCGAGAACGATCGCGGGCAGACGGTGGCGGCAATCAATATCGGCGCACCGGCCGCACATGCACCAGCCGCGGAAATGCCGGCTCGCTACCTGCCGCTCCTCCGAGAGACACAGAAGGCGCTCCGCCTCGTGCTGCGCTAGACACTAAGCTTCGCACGCTCCGCCATGCGCCATGATCGAGGCGTCTGGCCAGCCTGTTTGAGGAAGAAGCGCGAGAAATAGGCGGGGTCTGAAAACCCGAGCCTGTAGGCGATCTCCTGGACGCTGCCAAAGGTGAAGACCAACTCGCGTTTTGCCTCATCGAGGAGCTTTCGGGCAATCAACTCATGCGCACCGTAACCGCTCGTGGCGCGCACGATCCGGTTCAGGTGGGTCGGCGAGATGCCGAGCGCCCTGGCATAGAAAGCTGCCGGCTGGTGCGATTTGAAATGCCGCTGGATCAGGCCGTGCAGCAGCTCCATGCGACGTTCATTCTCGTCGGCGGCCGCCTCGTCGTCCTGTCTTTCAGAGGAGAGACGCGCGGTCAGCAACAATGCCGACGTCAGGTAGGACTCGAGCAGGTCGTTGCGCCCGCTTTTGCGCTGCGCGAATTCGCGTCCGAGCCGCTGCAGGCAGGCAGCCACGTAGCGCGCCTCCTCATCGTTCATGTCAAGCCTCGTCAGATGCGGCGATGCCATCCACTCGCCGAGGCGGCTGCGGTCGCCGGGGATGGCCTTCAGATGCGAGCTCAACACCGTGATGACGAAGCCGTCGATGTCCCTGGAGAAACGAAAACCGTGATCGAGGCCGGGGGGAACGGTAATGACCGACTGACCTTCGATCGGGTGCCAGGCGCCTGAGAACATTGCCTCGCCGGAGCCGCTATCGATGTACAATATCTGAAAGAAACTATCGTGGCGATGCGGCCGGATCTCGAAATGATGCAGGCTGCTGCGGGTTGGAATTGTTTCGCAGTGCAGCCAAAACTCCGGCTTTTTGCCGGTATTCTCGCCGTAGAGCTCGTAGGTCGGCACAATCCTTACCATTCCTGCCTCCATCACCCGATGTTCGCTTTGTGCAATTTCATGATGGATTTGTCCATTGTTGATGGCGCCCTGCCCGGTCAAGATTTGACAAAAGACAAGTGCGGGAGGACACCATGCGCACCAAGGTAGCCATCATTGGCTCCGGCCCTTCAGGGCTTTTGCTTGGCCAGTTGCTGACGGAAGCCGGCATCGACAACGTCATCCTGGACCGCGTTGGCAAGGATTATATCCTTGGCCGCGTACGTGCCGGCGTGCTGGAGGAAGGAACCGTTGGACTTATCGATGAGGCAAAGGCTGGCGCGCGCATGCATGCCGAAGGTCTCTCGCATGACGGCTTTTCCCTTGCCTTCGACGGGCGCGACCATCGCATCGACCTGTTCGGTCTGACCGGCGGCAAGCGCGTCATGATCTACGGGCAAACGGAAGTCACCCGCGACCTGATGGAACGACGCGAGGCCAGCGGCGCGCTGACAATCTACGAGGCAGCGAATGTCACGCCGCACGATTTCGATGGAGCGGCCCCTTATGTCACCTACGAAAAGGACGGTGCCACGCGCCGCATCGACTGTGATTTCATCGCCGGCTGCGACGGTTTCCATGGCGCCAGCCGCAAGGCGGTTCCCGAAAAATCGCTGCGCACATTCGAGAAGATCTACCCCTTTGGATGGCTTGGAATTCTGGCCGAGGTCGCTCCCGTCAGCCATGAGCTGATCTATGCCAACCACCCGCGGGGATTTGCGCTCTGTTCCATGCGCTCGGAGCATCGCAGCCGCTACTACATCCAGTGTCCACTCGATGAAAAGGTCGAGGATTGGAGCGATGACCGCTTCTTTGACGAACTTCGCCGCCGCCTGCCTGCGCATCATGCCGATGCGCTTGTGACGGCGCCTTCCTTCGAGAAATCGATCGCACCGCTTCGCTCCTTCGTTGCCGAGCCGATGCGCTTTGGCCGCATGTTCCTTGTCGGCGATGCCGCCCATATTGTTCCGCCGACCGGTGCGAAAGGCCTCAATCTCGCCGCGAGCGACGTGCATTATCTGTTCTCGGGCCTGATCGAACACTACCAGGATCGTTCGAACGCAGGCATCGACACCTATTCCCAAAAGGCACTCGCCCGGGTTTGGAAGGCGGTCCGTTTCTCCTGGTGGATGACAACGATGATGCACCGGTTCCCCGATACCGGTGATTTCGACCAAAAGATTCAGGAAGCCGAACTCGACTATCTGACGCATTCACGCGCAGCTTCGACCGCGCTTGCGGAAAACTACGTCGGCCTTCCCTACTAGTTTCCCTTCCGCCATCCACGGAAGGGTGCACGGAGAGCGGCGGTGGTTCATGCGTCCCACCGCTGCTCGCCCATCGATCGGCACCCCTGTCGGCTGGCAGGCTTCTGGCGTCAGACCTTGCGGAATTCGAGTTCGTAGACAACTTCCTCGCCGTTCTTTGGATCGACACCAGGGGCGCCGCTGATGACAAGCCTGTTGCCGTCGATGGAGAACGGCCGGATCAGGTCGCTGACGCCCCAGGCCGGATTCCAGCTCGCATCGACATGGTGCACCACGCGTCCATTCTCGAAGGTATAGGTTCCGGCATAGGCGAGCATGGAATCGAACAGCGCGACCTTTTCGGCGTCCGTCGGGACTTCGCCCTTGAGTGCCGGTCGCTCTCGGCTGACGACCACAGCCATCACCCGGCCATCCGGGTGATAGGAAAGATATCCGACAGGGTCGGGCCCCATCGCATTCGTAACCACCCCGGTCGCAACAGCACGGCGCGTCCAGGATACCATTCTCCATGTTCCATGTAATGCGGCTGCACTTCCCATAATGTGGCTCCCACGCGCAGTTGCACGAGCTGGACGATACCACGCAGGCCCTATCCGCAACAGCGTCGCTAGGTCTTGGTGGCAACCTCCATCGCCGCCTCCCGCAATGTCTGCATGAGGATCGAAAGCGGCAGCGAGGGGATGGCGTCCGTGCGCATTGTCAGGCCAACCGGTCCTTTTGTTTCGCTGGTGTCAATCGGCAAGACTTCCAGGAGGCCGTCGGCGACATCGGTTGCGACCACACCTGTGGAAATGATCCAGATGGCGTTGCTCGACCGCACGAAGGCGCGGCCGAAGGAGTCAGACACCGTTTCGATCTGGTTCGGCAGACTGGCGACGCCATTGGCAATCAGGAAGCTCTCCACGAACGGGCGAATGATCGAGGCGCGCGTCGGCATCAGCACGGTATATTCACCGAGCTTCGCAAACAGCGACTGGCGCGATTTCAGCAGCGGATGGCCGGCACGAACGGCAAAGACGACCTGTTCGGAGTAAAGATGCTCGAAGGAAAAGCCGGCCATCTTCTCCGCGCCGGCAAGCCGCCCGACGACGAGATCGAGGTCGCCGACGCGCAGCTGCTCCAAGAGCACCGCATTCTCTCCCGTCACGATCTTGATGCGGCTCCAGGTGTTTTCCTTGAGGAAAAGCTCCATGGCACGCGGCATGATCCGCGTCGAAACCGTCGGCAAGGCGCCGATGCGGATCGGCGGCGCCTCGCCGAAACGCTCCTGGGATACCGAATCAAGGCCCTGGCGCAAGGCCGTGAGCGCTGCTCCCGCATGGCGGAGAAAGACGTCGCCATAGCGGGTAATCTTGATGCCGCGCCCGTCGCGCTCGAAGACCGCAACGCCAAGCACCTCCTCCAGTTCGCGGATCGTCTTGGTCACCGCGGGCTGGCTGACATTGAGCAGTTCGGCTGCCTTCATCACGCTTTTCTGGCGCGCGACCTCGACAAATGTCTGTAGATGACGAAACTTCACCCGACTGTCGATCATGGGTTTCATAACTCCGGAGTTATCGAAATGCCACGAAATATCATTTTACCTAACCAGACTAAACATCCAATTTGATCCAGGGTCTGTGTCGGACCCTCTCGTCAAGTCGAGTGCGACTTGCATGGGGACCGGCACGGAGAGGAGATTTGCCGTGCAGTTTGCCCATATCAATGACATCGCGATCCACTACCAGCTGATCAGCGGCTCCGCTGACAAGCCGGTCATCGTCTTTGCAAATTCGCTTGGCACCGATTTTCGCATCTGGCGCGACGTGATCGTGCGACTGGCCGGGGATTACGCGATCATTGTCTACGACAAGCGGGGCCACGGGCTTTCCGATGTCGGCCAGGTTCCCTATTCGATCGACGATCATGCTTCCGATCTTGCCGGGCTGCTCGATCTTCTCGCGGTCAAGCAGGCCTTCATCTGCGGTCTTTCCGTGGGCGGGCTGATTGCTCAGGCGCTCTACAAGGCGCGGCCCGACATGGTGCAGGGACTGATCCTGTGCGATACGGCGCACAAGATCGGCACCACCGAAAGCTGGAATGCACGGATTGCAACCGTCGCCAGCAAGGGTATTGCGAGCATTGTCGACGGCGTCATGAAGCTCTGGTTCACGCCGGCTTTCCGGCGACCGGAGAACACGGCCTATCACGGTTACAGCAACATGCTCGTGCGCCAGCCGGTGGAAGGCTACCTTGCCACCTGCGAGGCAATCCGCGATGCCGACTACACGGACGCCGCCACCAGGATCAGCGTTCCGACGATCTGCATTGTCGGTGATCAGGACGGTTCCACGCCGCCCGATCTGGTCAAGTCGACGGCAAGGCTCATTCCGAACGCCCGCTTCGAGATCATACGCGACGCGGGCCATATCCCTTGCGTCGAGCAGCCGGAAGCGCTGACGGCAATCATCCGCGCATTCATCGATTTCGCATTGCATGGAGAAAAGAGCTCATGAGTGAACTCCACCAGCCGTCGAAGCGCTTCGAGCAGGGAATGGCGACGCGCCGTGCCGTGCTGGGCGATGCCCATGTCGATCGCGCCGAATCAAGCTCGACCCCGTTTGACAAGCCGTTCCAGGACCTGATCACGGAAGCGGCCTGGGGACATGTCTGGTCGCGCCCGACACTGACGCGCCGCGAGCGGTCGATCGTGACGATCGCGCTTCTGGCAGCACTTGGCCAGGACGACGAGGTGGCGATGCATGTCCGCGCCACCGCCAACACCGGCGCCTCGCGCGATGATATTTGCGAGGCGTTGCTGCACGTGGCGATCTATGCCGGCGTTCCCGCCGCCAATCACGCCATCAAGATCGCCAAGCATGTTTTCGAACAGATGGACGCCGGCAAGGCGGCCTGAAAGGCATAGGATGTCCGATCTTCCCAACCGCATTCCCGAAACCGGCGCATTCTTCGCGCGAGACCGCGAATGGCATGCGCCTGCCTTCACCCCAGGCTACAAGACCTCGGTCCTGCGTTCGCCGCAGCGCGCGCTGTTGTCGCTCGACGGAACGATTTCGGAAATCACAGGGCCGGTCTTCGGCCACTCCGTCATCGGTGAGCTCGACAACGATCTGATCCACAACTTCGCCAGGCCGGGCGAAAGTGCCATCGGCGAGCGCATTATCGTCCACGGCCGTGTGCTCGACGAACGTGCACGCCCGGTACCCGGTGCCCTTGTCGAGTTCTGGCAGGCCAATGCCGGCGGGCGCTATCGGCACAAGAAGGAAACCTATCTCGCCGCCATCGATCCGAACTTCGGCGGATGCGGGCGCTGCATCACCGATGAGCATGGTCACTATGCGTTTCGCACGGTTCGCCCGGGAGCCTATCCCTGGCCCAACGGCGTCAACGACTGGCGCCCGGCCCATATCCACTTCTCGATCTTCGGCCATGGCTTTTCCCAGCGTCTGATCACGCAGATGTATTTCGAGGGTGATCCGATGATCTGGAAGTGTCCGATCGTCGGCACGATCCCCGACAAGCGCGCCATCGAGCAATTGATTGCGCCGCTCGACTGGGGCAACACGATTCCGATGGATGCGCGCGCCTACAAGTTCGACATCGTTTTGCGCGGCCGCCGCTCGACGATGTTCGAAAACCGCATGGAGGGGAACTGATGGTTCAGGAACTCGGCTATCTCAAGGAAACGCCCTCGCAGACGGCAGGCCCCTATGTCCATATCGGCCTGACCCCGAACTTCTGTGACATCAAGGGCGTCTATGAAAATGACCTCGGAACGGTGATGGTCAACGACAAGACGCTTGGCGAGCGCATCACGGTAACAGGCCGCGTTTTTGACGGTGCCGGTGCCCTGGTGCGCGATGCAGTCATCGAAATCTGGCAGGCCGACGGCGCCGGCCTCTATAACAGCCCGTCGGAGATGCGGGGCACGGCAGATCCGAACTTTACCGGCTGGGGCCGTTGCCCGACACGCGCCGAAGACGGCGTTTTCACCTTCGACACCGTCAAGCCGGGCCGCGTTCCCTTCAAGGACGGCCGCAAGATGGCGCCACACATCACCTTCTGGATCGTCGCACGCGGCATCAACATCGGCCTGCATACGCGCATGTATTTTCCAGAGGAGGCCGAGGCCAACAAGGCCGACCCGCTGCTTCTGCGCATCGAGCACCGGGAGCGCGTCGACACGCTGATCGCCCAGCGTGACGGATCGACCTATACTTTCGACATCCGGCTGCAGGGCGACCGGGAGACCGTGTTCCTCGATATCTGACCGCAGGGACTTGCGTTAAGGCCATTGCAGGCGCAGTTGTCGGTCGCAGCAAGAAAGACACCGATGACCATCTCAGCCTTTGATCACCCGTTTCTGTCCGGCCTGCTCGGCGACGAGGAGACGGCTTCGTATTTCTCCGCGGCGGCAGATATTCGCGCCATGCTCGCGTTCGAAGCAGCACTCGCCAGGGCCGAGGCCGGGCACGGTCTGATTTCGCATGAAGCGGCACGCCATATCGGCACGGTCTGCGCAACGTTTGAGCCGAATGTCCTCAATCTGAGAACGGCCACAGCCCGCGACGGGGTTGTCGTTGCCGATCTCGTCAAACAGCTGCGCGAGGCAGTCGGGGAGCCGTACTTTGATTGCGTTCACCTCGGCGCCACGAGCCAGGATGTCATCGATACCAGCCTGATGGTTCGCCTGAAGGCAATCGCGTTCCTGTTTTCAAATCGGCTTTCGAAGCTTGCCAAGGTGTTCGATAGTCTCGACGCGCAGTTCGGGAAAAGCGCTTTGATGGGGCGGACCCGCATGCAGGCTGCGATCGCGATCACAGTCTCTGATCGTCTTCGCGCCTGGCGCGCACCGCTTGCCGGTTATCGGGACCGGCTGACCGAGCAGGGCTTTCCCCTGCAGTTCGGCGGGGCAGCCGGTACTCTCGACAAGCTTCAGGATCTTGCCCCGGCCGTGCGCTCAGCCCTTGCCCAGGAGCTCGGCCTCTCAGACACGCCGCAATGGCAAAGCCAACGCGCGGTCGTCGCGGATTTCGCCGATCTGCTGTCGCTCATCAGTGGCAGCCTTGGCAAATTCGGGCAGGATGTCGCGCTTCTGGCGCAGGCGGGCGATGAGATCGAGCTATCAGGGGGTGGCGGTTCGTCCGCAATGGCGCACAAGCAAAACCCGGTCGCAGCCGAAACGCTCGTTGCTCTGGCGCGCTTCAATGCGACGCAACTCTCCGGCATGCATCAGTCGCTGGTACACGAACAGGAGCGATCGGGCGCGGCGTGGACGCTGGAATGGCTCATTCTGCCGCAAATGGTCATGGCGACCGCCACTTCGCTTCGCCTGGCGCTTGAACTGGCCGGCAATATCACGCGAATTGGGCACAAATCATAACCCCTCAGGTATGATTTTTGCCGTTTATTTCATTTTACATTACCGTTTTGAATGAGACACTATCGCCAAGGCTTTAGCTGTGAACTAAAGCGGCGGCGTAGGAGTGCGCCATCGTCAATGGGAGGATTTATGAAACGGTTTGTTCTGGCCGCCGTTGCGGCAGTCGTCATGAGCACAGCGGCCTATGCCGATACCATCAAGGTCGGCGTCGTCGGGCCGTTCTCTGGTCCGTTCGCCCTGCAGGGCAAGAACTTCAAAGCCGGTATCGATGCCTACATGGCGATCAACGGCAACAAGGTCGGCGACAACACCGTCGAAGTGATCTATCGCGATCTGCCCGCGGCCGATCCGGCGCAGTCGAAGGCGCTGGCGCAGGAGCTGGTCGTCAAGGAAAAGGTCCAGTACCTCGCGGGATTCTATTTCACGCCTGACGCAATGGCCGTGACGCCGATCCTGAAGCAGGCGAATACGCCGCTCGTCATCATGAACGCGGCCACATCGGCAATCGTCACCAAGAGCCCGCTGGTGGTGCGCACCTCGTTTACCACGTGGCAGACCTCGACGCCGATCGCCAAGGTTGCCCATGACGCCGGCGTCAGCAAGGTCATCTCCGTTGTCAGCGACTACGGTCCGGGCGTCGACGCCGAGAATGCCTTCAAGGCGGCCTTCGAGAAGGAAGGCGGTCAGGTCGTCGAGGCGATCCGCATGCCGCTCTCGACCAACGATTTCAGCCCGATCATGCAGCGTATCAAGGATTCCGGCGCGCAGGGCGTTTTCGCCTTCCTGCCATCCGGTCCGACGACGCTCGGCTTCGTCAAGGCCTACAATGAAAACGGCCTCAAGGCTGCCGGTATCAAGTTCTTTGCGCCAGGTGACCTGACGCAGGAATCCGATCTTCCCGCACTTGGCGATGCTGCTCTCGGCATCCAGACAACCTTCCATTATGCCGTCTCGCATGATTCCCCGGAGAACAAGGCGTTTGTCGAGGCTGCAGCCAAGGCAATCGGCAGCAAGGCGGAACTGTCCTTCCCCGCCGTTGGTGCCTATGACGGCATGAACGTCATCTACAAGATGATCGAGGCGACCGGCGGCAAGCAGGATGCAGCCAAGGCAGTCGAGGCCGTCAAGGGCCTGACGTGGGTCAGCCCGCGCGGTCCGGTCTCGATCGATCCGGAAAGCCGCCATATCACGCAGAACATCTACCTGCGCGAAGTCACCAAGGCCGATGATGGCACCTATTACAACAAGGAAGTCCAGACGTTCGAAAAGCAGGGCGACCCTGGCCTTGCGGCTGCGAAGTAACGACCTCTGACATCTGTAGCGGACCGGGATGCTTGCGGCGCCGAGCGCGCTCTCAGCACCGCAATGCCGGCCCGCTCCAACAGCATCGGGATAGCCTCATGCAAACAGTCTTCAGCATTGCCGTCGATGCGCTTGCCTATGGCATGGTGCTGTTCGTCATCTCGATCGGTCTGTCAGTAACCATGGGATTGATGCGTGTCGTCAATCTCGCCCACGGCGCCTTCGCCATGATCGGCGGTTACATCGCGTCCTATGCCGCGCGCGATCTCGGGCTTGGCTACGGTGTTGCGGTGATCGCCGCTGTCGTTGGGACCGTCATCATCGCAATTCCTGTCGAACGCTTTCTCTACAGGCGGATTTATGGGGCGCCAGAGCTGACGCAGGTGCTGATGACGATCGGCATTACCTTCTGCATCATCGGCATTGCCAACTACGTGTTTGGTCCAACCCTGAAGACGATCCCGCTGCCATCGGGACTGCAGGGCTCGGCGGACCTTGGCTTCCGAACCATCCCTGTCCACCGCCTGTTTGCTATCCTGTGCGGTCTCGCAGTCGCCGGCGGACTTTGGTATGCGATCGAAAGGACCAGCTTTGGCGTGAAGCTGCGCGCCTCCGTCGACAATGCGTCGATGGCGGCAGCACTCGGGGTGCGCACCGAGATCATCTATGCGCTAAGCTTTGCCGTTGCCGTTGGCCTTGCCGCATTCGGCGGGGTTGTCGGCGCCGAACTGCTGCCGGTCGAACCCTACTACGCACTGCGCTATATGGTGACCTTCCTCGTGGTCGTTTCGGTCGGCGGTGCCGGGTCTATCCCGGGCGCATTGATCGCCTGCCTCGTGCTCGGCGGCATCGATACGACAGGACGCTACCTGATGCCGGAATTCGGCGAATTCTTCTTCTACCTCGCGGTCATTGCGATCATCTGCATCTTCCCGCGCGGTCTTGCTGGAAGGACGAAATAGAAATGGCCGCCGTCATGAACACCGAAGCAGGCGTTTCCGCCTCTGCCCGCCGCCACCGATCGCTCGGCCGTGATGCGGCAGGCGCTGTGGCGATCCTGGTCGTTGCCGTTATCGGCTACTTCCTGTTTCCGGATAATCTTGCGCTGCTTACCCGCATCGTCGCGGTCGCTCTGCTTGTTCTCTCGCTTGACCTTGTCACGGGCTATTGCGGCGTCGCGACGCTTGGACACGCGGCTCTCTTCGGTTCGGGCGCCTATGCTGCAGGTATTCTCTCGGCGCATTATGGCATCAATGATCCGCTGCTGATGACCCTTGCGGGCATCGCTGGCGGCGCTGTCGCGGGACTGATCAGCGGTGTCATTATCCTGCGTGGCCATGGCCTGCCGCAACTCGTCCTGTCGATCGCGCTCATCCATCTCTTCCACGAGTTCGCCAACAAGGCATCCAGCTGGACCGGCGGGAGCGACGGTCTGTCGGGGATCTCTGCCGACCCGATCCTCGGATATTTCGAATTCGATCTCTATGGCCATACAGCCTACGTCTTTGCGATTGTCCTGCTGCTCATCGTCTTTGTGCTTCTGCGTCTCATCGTGCGCTCGCCCTTCGGCATGCTTTGTCGCGGCACAAAGGAGGATCCGTTGCGCATCAAGGCCATGGGGGCCTCGCCAAAGGCTGCCCTGATGAAGATGTATGTGATCTCGGGTGCGGTCGCCGGCGTCGGTGGGGCACTTAACGCCATCACCACACAGGTCGTTGGCCTCGACAGTCTCTCCTTCACCCTGTCGGCGGAGTCACTGGTCATGCTCGTTCTTGGTGGCACGGGCTCACTGTTCGGCGGGCTTTCCGGCACGGTGATCTTCATGCTCTTCGAGGACTATGTCTCGGCGGCAAGTCCATTCCACTGGCTGACCATGGTGGGCGCGCTATTGATCGCCGTCGTCTTGTTCGCACCGAAGGGGCTCTACGGCTCCGCCGCAGCCTTCTTTAACCGCAGGAAGGAGGCGGGACAATGAACGCCGTCTTCGAAGTTGCCAACCTGAAGAAATCCTTCGGCGGCCTTGCCGTGACAAACGATGTCTCGCTGTCTATGGCGCCGGGCGATCGCGTGGCGCTGATCGGACCGAATGGTGCTGGCAAAACGACCTTCGTCAATCTTGTGACCGGCAACTTGCAGCCCGATTCCGGCGATGTCCGGCTTGCGGGCGAGACTGTCACCAAAGTTGGTGCCAATGGCCGTGTCAAGCGCGGCCTGGTGCGGTCCTTCCAGGTTACCCGGCTCTTCCTCGAGATGACGTCGGCCGAGCATGTCGCCCTTGCCATCCTCCAGCGTCAAGGACGCACGGGGCGCATGTTCGGGAATTTTCTTGCCATGCCCGATGTGATGGATGAAGTCAGCGAGCTGCTCAGTACGCTGGGGATCGCCCACCTCATGCATCGCAAGGTGAACGAGATTGCGTACGGCCAGCAGCGGCTTCTGGAAATCGCCATTGCGATGGCCCTGCGGCCAAAGGTGCTCCTGCTTGACGAGCCGGCCGCCGGCGTTCCCCAGAGTGACACCGGTCGCATCGAGCAGGCGCTCGCCGACCTGCCCGCCGATCTCGCTGTCTTGATGATCGAGCACGACATGGATCTTGTTTTCCGTTTCGCCAAGCGCGTTGTCGTTCTCGCGGCTGGCACGATCATCTTCGATGGATCGCCCGCCGACGTTACCAAGGATGCCCGCGTTCGCGAGGCCTATCTCGGGAGCTATGCCAATGCCAGCCACGCCGCTTGAGGTCGAAAATCTGTCCGCCGGTTACGGGCCGACACGTGTTCTGGAAGGCATCTCATTCTCCGTTCCATCAGGCGCGCGCCTTGCCGTTCTAGGCCGCAACGGAATGGGCAAGACCACCCTTCTTGCGACGCTCGCCGGGCAGACCAAACGCTACGACGGCACGATCCGGATCGGTGGTGCCGACGTGACGGCCATGCCAAGTGCGTCACGAGCGCACAAGGGACTGGGCTATGTTCCGCAGGCGCGCTGCATCTTTCCGACATTGACGGTGGAGGAGAACCTCTTCGTCGGCCTCAAGGGCCGGCCGAAGAGCACGCTTGAGGAAGCCTATGGCATGTTCCCGCGCCTGAAGGAGCGCCGCCGCAATCTTGGCAACCAGCTTTCGGGCGGCGAACAGCAGATGCTGTCGACGGCACGCACGATCCTTGGTCGTCCGTCGGTGCTTCTGCTTGACGAACCGCTGGAGGGCCTGGCACCCGTCATCTGCGAGGAGCTCATGGCTGCGTTCGCCGAGCTCGCGAAGACCGGCGACATGACGATCCTGCTGGTTGAACAACGCATCCAGAGCGCGCTTGATTTTGCCGACCATGTGATCGTGCTGGAGCGCGGGCGCCTCGCCTGGGCCGGCACGCCAAAGGCGCTGTCGGACGATCACGCGGCTGTCGAGCGCTTGCTTGGCGTGGGCGGTCTGCATTAGGCGGACAACCAGGGGGGCACGATCGTCCTGCCCAGTGGCCAAACCGCCCGCGGGCGCTCTCATACTATTGACGGAGAAGCATTCAATTGTATTCCGGCAGTCGAGAAACCATCTAATAGACAAGAAAAGTGGGCCATGCCGTCTCCCATCTTGTCAGGCGTCATCGTCCGTTTACGGAAAACAAACCATAAGCAGTTGCGTTCTGACGTGAAAACCGATTGCTTAGAAATATCTACCATTCTGCTCGCAGCTGGTAGAAACGGCACGAAGGATACGGGTCGCCGACAAAACTCAACGCTTCGCTTGTTCGTCAAAGTATGATTACCATGGCGCAGAGAGGTCGGCCCATTTTGAAGACGCGATGAGTAAAGATCTGTTTCAGGTAAAGTTTTGGGGCGTTCGCGGCAGCATCCCGGTCTCGGGCCCCGAATTCGATCGCTATGGCGGCAACACCTCGTGTATCGAAATCCGCTGCGGTGAACACCGGATGATCTTCGACGCCGGATCAGGCGTGCGCGAAGCCGGGCTTGCCATGCTCACCGAGGATGTCAGGGATGTCGACCTGTTCTTCAGCCACTGCCATTACGACCACATCATCGGCTTGCCCTTCTTCAAGGCCATCTACTATCCGACGATCGACCTGACGATCTGGTCGGGCCATCTCGACGGCAAGATGAGCACGCGCGAGATGATCGAGCAGTTCATCAGCCCGCCGTGGTTCCCGGTCAAGACCGACATCTGCCAGGCGACGATGAGTTTCCGCGACTTTCATGCCGGTCAGACGCTGGAGCCGCGGCCCGGCGTCAAGATCAAGACTTTCATGCTGAACCATCCGGGTGGTGCGATCGGCTACCGCATAGAATGGCAGGGGCGCTCCGTCGCCTTGATCTACGATATCGAGCATATCCCCGGCGTTTACGATCCGGTTGCGCTTGAAATGATGAAGGACGTCGATCTCGCCGTCTATGATTGCACCTACAACGAAGACGAGATGCAGCGCTTCAAGGGCTTCGGCCATTCCACCTGGCAGCATGGCATCGAACTGGCCAAAATGGCGGGTACCAGGCAGTTTGCCTTGTTTCACCATGCTCCATCGCGAACCGACACGCAGCTCGAGCAGATGGAACAGGAGGCCCAGGCCGCATTTCCAGGAGCTTTCGCCGCAAGGGACAATCAGGTCCTCGAAATCTAGTCCAGCAGATCGCGCGCCGACATCCAGGCGGCGCCCGGATGGTTGCCGGTCTCCTGGAAGAGGCGGGTCAGGAATTTCCACTCCGAGGGGCCGTGCACCAGATGGTGGGTGAGAATGCCAACCGGCTCATCGTCCCTGGAAAAGCGTGGCTTCAACTCCGCGACCAATTCCGCGACCAGATCGGCATGCGGGCGGTTCCCACGCTGTCCGCGCTGGTTTACGACGTCGACATGCGTGTTCAACAGGCGGATCGGGCTGTGAGCCGTGGTCCTGCCGAATATCGACAGCGCATCAAAACCCTGTGCTCCAAGCAGCGGGATGAGCTCGGCGCTAATCCTGTTCCAGGGCGGCACGAGCATTGGAACGAGCCTGGGGCCGTAAAGGCCTTGAAGGGTGACAAGGCCATCGCGCAATTCGCCGAGCACGAGGTCCGCCGGCCGATGGCGGCCAAGCTCCTGTTTCTTTTCCTCCGAACCGGCATGGTTTGCATGTGACCAGCCGTGAACGGCGACAAGGATATGGTTTTCGCGTAACAGGCGCGTTGCCAGTGCTTCGCCGGTCGAGGCTGGAATGACGGCGATGGTCAGCGGGACGGAAGCTTGACCTGTGATCGCGAGCAGGCTCTCGAGTGCGTCGGTCGGCTCGATCGCATCGTCGTCGCGAAGCCAAAGCCGTGCCCTTCGACCTGCCTGCTGCCAGCGGTCGAGTTCCTGTCGGAGGGGCAGCCAGATCTGATCGTCGCTCATGCTTCTCGTCTCACGTAAGTCCGCAAAATGGTGTCGAGGGCCTTCGCCGCGACCTTGAGCGAACGTTCTTCCAGAACGAATTGGCGCGCGCTTGCACCCATTGTCGAGCGCCTGCCGGGATCGTCGAGCAAAGCCGCGATTGCTGCGGCAAAGCCAGGCAGATCGCCGTCGGCCGTCAGATAGCCGGTCGTGCCGTCGATGACCACCTCCGGGACACCCGCCGTCCTCTGGGCGACCACCGGTAACCCGGCTGCCTGCGCCTCCAGATAGGCAAGCCCATAGGCTTCCCCGCAACCCGGCCACACATAGATGCCGGAGCGGCTGAGTTCAGCAGCGATTTGTCCGCCATTCAGCTCTCCGAGCAATTCAATACGGCCCGGTTCGAAGGCGCCAAACAATTGCTCCACGTCGGCCCGCATCGCCCCATCACCGGCGATCGCCAGTGTCCAGGCACGATCGCCAAGCAGCCTCAGAGCCTTGGCCAGCATCGTGTAGCTCTTGATCTTGTCGCCGCTGCGCATCATCGCGACGGCGATCAGACGTTGTGGCTTTGCCTGATGCAAGGCGGTCTCGAAAAACGCAGTGTCGATGAAGGGCTTGAGTACGGCCAACGAGCCGGTCGGCAGGACTTCTGCCAGCCCCGCCCTGTCGCGTTCCGTAAGAGCGATGTTGACGGCCGCGTTACGGGCTCCGTCCACAACCAGTTTCTGCAGCGGTGCCCAATCGGTGGCGTCCCGCTTCGCCGAATAGGATGCCTCGGCCGTGACGTAGGGAATGGCGAACTCCCGGCAGAGCGTCGGGCCGAAGAAATCGGGTGACTTGTAGTAGGGATGGTAAGAGAACCAGAGATCAGGGCGCAGCCCGCCTGACCAGTCCTTGCGCAGACGTTGCAGTTCCGCTTGTGCCGCCGGCCATAGCCCGGCGGCACCCTCGGCGGTCGCAGCAAAACTGCGAAACTCCGAGACGACCTCGACGGAATGTCCGGCCAGCTCCAGAGCCTGCATGATGAGGCGCGCCATCAGACGGTCACCTGACGGAACGGGATGGTTCGGGGACTTCAACGGTGCATAGAATGCAACCCGCATCAAAGCGCCTCCGTGGACACACACTGTTTACAATCGATGTCTGGGCTTGCCACGAGAAATTCCGCTATTGTCGGCTTCCTTAGGTTTTGCTGATAGCATGTGAAAGGCGATCACAATCAGAGACGGCGGCAATTCCACCTCAATTCCGTCCTCTCTATTGTATTTGTCATTTGGTATTCAAGAACGGGAATGAATGGCGACGGTCGCTGCCACCAGTATTTTTTCAGAGCGGACGATCAGAAGAGCTCGGCTTGGTTCCGGCCTCGTCATGTTTCTTTTTGTCCTGCTGCATCTGTCCAACCATGCGCTGGGTCTGATCTCCGTCCCGGTTGCCGACGATGGGCGGACGCTTTTCCTGGCGATCTGGCGCAACCCTGTCGCAACCGTCGTCTTCTACGGCGCCGTCCTCGTTCACATCACGCTGGTGCTGAGGGCGGTCTACAGGCGCCGTAGCCTTGTCATGCCGGCGGGCGAGATGACCCAGATCGTGCTCGGGATCGCGATCCCGCTGCTATTGATCGACCATGTCATCGGCACGCGGATCGCCCATACGCTGTTTCACTACCGGGACGACTACGAGACGATCGTTCGGTTGCTGTGGATTACCTCTCCTGGCAACGGATGGCGCCAGATCATCGCACTGCTTGCCGTCTGGATCCATGGCTGTATCGGCCTGCATTTCTGGCTTCGCTACCGGCCTTGGTACGACACCATCGCCGCCATGCTTCTCGCGGTCGCGATCCTCTTGCCGGTGCTTGGCATACTCGGCTTCATTGAAATGGGAAGGACGATCGCGGAGCCGGCCTATGAGGGCATGGTCAACACCGACCGCTATCTCGAGAATCTCAACACGCGCTATTACTCGAACCCTGAGGCTCAACGCCAGCTTACCATGATCCGCGCCGGCCTCTACGGCTCGTTTTCGGGCGCGCTTTTGATCGTCGTCGGCGCGCGGACATGGCGACGGTGGAGGGAGCGGGTCAATCAGATCACAGTGCGCTATCCGGGTGGCGAGGCGATCAGCGTGCCGCGCGGCTTTACGGTTCTGGAGGCAAGCCGGCTCGGTGGTTTGCCGCACTATTCCGTCTGCGGCGGCAAGGGCCAATGCTCGACCTGCCGCGTCCAGATCCTTGGCCGATACGAGGATCTGCCGCCGCCCGACAAGCTTGAGCAAACGACGCTGAAGAGGATCAAGGCAGCACCCGATGTGCGGCTTGCCTGCCAGCTGCGGCCAAATCATGATGTAACCGTCGCACCACTGCTCGTCGCGGCGCCAGAGGCGACATTGCCGCCAAACGCACAGGAAACCAGCCCCGGACGCGAGCGTGAGATTACGGTTCTCTTCTGCGACATTCGCCACTTCACGTCACTGACGGAAATGCGCCTGCCCTTCGATATCGTATTTTTGCTCAACCGCTATTTCGCCCTGGTTGGAAACGCCGTTGAAAAGGCAGGCGGCCGTGTCGACAAGTTCATCGGTGACGGCGCCATGGCGCTCTTCGGCATCGGCAGCGCGCCTGAAGAGGCATGTCGCCAGGCGCTTGCCGCGGCAGCGGCCATCGTTCGCGACATCGAAAAGCTCGGCGTCGAGCTTTCGGACGAACTATCCATGCCGCTTCACATTGCCATCGGAATTCACACGGGGCCCGCCGTCGTCGGAACGCTGGGCTATGGTCGGGTGCGCAGCCTCACCGCGATCGGCGACACCGTCAATGTTGCAAGCAGGCTGGAGACCGCAGCCAAGGAATTCGATGCAGCCATCGTCATTTCCGACGCGGTCGCAAGCCTTTCCGGGGCCGACACGGCGGGTGTGGAAAGCCGTGAAATCAGCGTGCGCGGTCGCGCCCTGCCCTTGAAAGTCTATGTGATTCCGAGCGACAAGGCCGCTGAACTGATCGAAGGAAAAGACGCATGACGAGCCGCGGCTGGCTCAACACCAAATTCTGGCAGAAACGGCTGCGAAAGGCGCGCAACGCTGTCGCAAAAAGGTTCTTCAATACTCGCACCGGCAGGCGGTTGCTGATCGAGAGCATCGGGCCGCGCGTCGTGTCGATGACGGTCGATGCTGGTGATCATCTGATGACCTTCTCGCCGTCCGACTACATTGGGCGCAAGGTCTTTCGAAAGGGGCACTTCGAGCGCGAGCATGTGGACCGCCTGATTGCGGTGCTGCGTGAGCGCGGGCTCATGCACGGGCGCCATCTTCTGGAGATTGGCGGCAACATCGGGACGCAGACCGTCTATTTCGCACTGAGCGGCGCCTACGATCACATCGTCAGCATCGAGCCCGATCCGCGCAACTTCCCCCTGCTGCAGACCAATATCCGCCAGAACAGGCTCGATCAAATGGTGACGCTGGTCAACTGTGCCGCCGGGGCGACGGCTGGCGAGATCGACTTCTTCATGAATGCCGACAATCACGGCAAGAGCAGCGCGTACCGGAAAAGTGCAAGCGACCAGAAAACGAGCGTCCCGGTCAGACCGGTGACCGAGATCCTCGATGAGCTCTCCATCGATCCCCTCGATATCGGCCTCGTCTGGATGGATATCGAGGGCTATGAGCCTGTCGCCTGCGCCTCGATGGCACCGCTCCTGTCGCGCCGCGTGCCGCTCTACATGGAATTCACGCCGCTCTTTTACGGACCGGAACAGACCCGCGATTTCATCAGGACGCTCGCCGGCTACTACGAGGATTGCCTGGTCTTCTTCGAGGAGGAAGAACAGGAGATGAAGGTCGTCAACCTGCCGGGCAGCATCGAACAGTACGACGTTTTGTTTCTTCCCTGATTATTTCCGCCGATAGAGATAGTAACGGCCTTCCTTGACCCCCGCCGGTAGCTCGAGCGGTTCCAGTTCCGGGCGATCCAGCGGCAGACCGCTGACCGCGATGCCATTCTTGGCAAGCACGCCTGCCATGAGTTGCGGCAGCCAGGTCAATGTGACAGCATCGATATCGTCATGCCCGGTGCCGATATCGGCATGGGCGAGTGCCGCTCCGATCCCGACGAAGGCCTGGCCGGATTCGCGGATATCGCCGGTCACCATATTCTCCGCCGGGGGTGTCGAAGACGAATAGGAGCGAACGTCGCGGTCGAAGGCAATGATGCGACGATCCGGAAAATGCTCGCGCAGATGATCATAGGTGCGGCCATTGCCAAGGCCGAATTCCAGAACCGGCCCCTCGGTGCCGTTCACCAGCTCGACGATCGCATTCAATATGTCGCGCTGAGCCGTCAATCGGCGGATGAAGCTGTCCAGGCGGCTCATCTATGTTCTTGTCCATTCAATCGTTTTTCGAAAGCGGTGCTAGCACATGAAACTGTATGAAGTCGATTGCCGTAGATGGGAAAATGGCGTTGCAGTTACAGCATGGGTCTGTGCTAGGCTTCTCAGATGAACGACATCTCGAATGAAAGATTCTTTGCCGACGTACCCGTTTTCACCGATTTCGAGCGGGTAACCGATACGAGCAATTATCACCCGCTTCCCGACGGCTGGTTCCTGGCCCTTGCCGACATCGTCGGTTCGACGCAGGCGATCGCCGCCGGCCGCTACAAGGACGTCAACATGGCGGGCGTCAGCGTCATTTCGGCCGTCCTGAATGCGGTTGACAAGGGCGACTACCCATTCGTGTTTGGCGGCGATGGTGCCGTGGTTGCGCTGCCGGGGAACCTCGAGAATGCGGCGCGAAGTGCACTGGCGGCAACGCAGCGATGGGTAGAGGAGGAAATGGGCCTGACGCTGCGCATTGCGGTCGTACCGCTTGCCGATATTCGCAAGGAAGGCCTGGACGTTCGCGTCGCCCGTCACGCCGCCAGTCCCTTCGTCACCTATGCTATGTTTGCCGGCGGCGGAGCCAGCTGGGCCGAGCGCCAGATGAAGGCCGGACGCTACGGCGTCGAGCCTGCAACGCCAGGGACGCGGCCGGATCTGACCGGTCTCTCCTGTCGTTGGAGCCCGATTGCGGCGCATAACGGCGAGATCGTCTCCATTATCGCCGTACCAACCGAAGGCGGGCGGGCCAGTCCGGAGTTTCGCAAGCTCGTGATGGACGTCGTGGCTATCTCTTCAGAACAGGGCCGTGGCGGCCACCCGATTCCTGCCGATGGCCCTGAATTTGCCTTTTCGATGAAGGGCGTCGATCGTGAGGCACGGGCAACCGCACTGCCGGGAAAGAGACTCCTGCGGAAGCTGATCATCCTGTTGCAGATCGCGCTTGTCGTCGCACTCCACAGACTGGACATCAAGCTTGGCCGTTTCGACGCCCGGCGCTACACCCAAGACGTCTCCGGAAATTCAGATTTCCGCAAGTTCGACGACGGGCTGAAGATGACGATCGACGTCGATGCCGGCCATCTTGGCCGTATCCAGGCGCTCCTCGAAGAGGCGAAAGCAAAGGGCATTGCCCGTTACGGCCTGCACCGGCAGTCCTCGGCGCTGATGACCTGTTTTGTCCCGACACCGGTGTCACGCGACCACGTGCACTTTGTCGACGGTGCCAGCGGCGGCTACGCCGTCGCTGCCAGCCAGATCACGGGCAAGACACTGTCAGCAGTCGATATCACGCCTTGACGATGTGGTCGGCGAACAGCCCGAGGCGCGTGAAGACATTGCGGGTGTCTATGATCAGCGGCGCACTGTCTGCGATCACCGCATAGTCGAGCTTGTCATGGTCGGTTGCGACAAGAACTGCATCGTAGGCTTCCAGGGCCCCGGGCGTGAGATCGACCGATTTCCGGCCTTTCAAATGCTGATATTCGCGCGTCGAGGGGATCTCACCGACATGGGGATCGTGATAGTCGGCCTTGCCGCCGCGCTCTTCGATGATCTCCATCAGGCGCAATGAAGGGCTCTCGCGAATGTCGGCGACGTTCTTCTTGTAGGCGAGACCAAGGATCAGGACCCGCGAGCGGCTGAGTGCCTTGCCGGCCTTGATGTCGAGTGTTTCGGCAAGTTTGCCGACGACATAACGCGGCATTGCCGAATTGATCTCGCCAGCGAGCTCGATAAAGCGGGTCGGCAACTCGTATTCGCGGGATTTCCAGGTGAGGTAGAAGGGATCGATCGGAATGCAGTGACCGCCAAGGCCCGGGCCCGGGTAGAAGGGCATGTAGCCGAAGGGTTTGGTCTTGGCCGCGTCGATCACTTCCCAGACATCGATTCCCATGGCGGCGTAGACGGTCTTCAGCTCGTTGACGAGCGCGATGTTGACCGACCGAAAGATGTTTTCGGTCAGCTTGACGGCTTCTGCAGTGGCGTTGGAAGACACCGGAACGACGGTTTTGACCGCAGCGCCGTAGAAGCTCTTCATCAGCGCCAGGGCCTCTGCGCCATCGCCGGCGACAACCTTCGGAATCGTCGCCGTGTGATAGTGCTGGTTGCCCGGATCCTCACGCTCGGGCGAGAAACCGATGAAGAAGTCGCGGCCGGATTTCAGGCCGGTTTTCTCCAGGATGAGCTTGACGACATCATCCGTGGTGCCCGGATAGGTCGTCGATTCCAGCACCACAAGCTGGCCAGCACGCAGATGGGCAGCAATCGACCGTGAGGTTGCCTCCACAAAGGAAAGGTCAGGATCGCGATGCTTGGTGAGCGGCGTCGGAACACAGATGACAATGACGTCGCAGGCCGCAAGCCCGGCAAAATCCGTCGTGGCCGAAAAGCGCTGGCTGTCAATTTCGGCTGCGAGGTCGTCGCTTGCGACCGCATCGATATAGGAACGCCGCGCATCCAGGGCGACGATCTTGTCGGGGTCGATGTCAAAGCCAGTGACAGCAAAGCCGCTGCGGGCAATGGCGATTGCCAGCGGCAAGCCGACATAGCCGAGGCCTATGACACCGGCTCGGGCATTGCGGGTTTCGATCTTGTTTGAAAGGACGTCGTAGGTGGAGGAACTCGCCACGGCAGGTCTCATCATAGTGCTGAAGGTACCTTGATCTAATGTAAGAGCGCACCAATTGAAACCCGCCGCCAAATCGACGTCCGTTGATGTAACCGCGAAGACTCGCGCTGCGGCTGTGCCTCGCCCCTCCCGCAGTCCCGACCAGTGTGACCAAAAAGGCGCGGATGCCCCAAGAGATTTCATTGCAGGGTCAGAAAATGCGCAGATACCATTGTTTGGGATTGGCCCCGTGCCTATCTAGATCGAATAACGAACCACGAGAAAGGACTGCCTATCCTACCCACTTTATCAAGGGTTTGACAGGTGCCGCTGCCGGGCTCCCGGCAGATCGTTGACACAATATTACCGCTCGTCCATCCTCCTTCCCGCCCTGCGCACGGCGTTGCTGCAGGCAGGGTTGCCGACGCTTTTCAGGAATGGGCGTGCTTTATGAGGATACTACCAAGAATGGGCACGATCGAATCCAGCGTCTCCTCTATTTTGTTGGATCGGGTCGCTGAATGGCTGACGAATTCGTCGCTGGCCGGAGATGACCTCGAAAGCATCGTTCGCGGATTCTGCGAGCGTATTGCGGCGGCAGGGCTGCCGATCGCGCGCGTGCATCTGACCTTTTCGATGCTGCACCCGCTTTACGACGCGTTGAGCTTTACATGGCGACGTGCAAGCGGTGTCACGATCGAGGGTTATCGCCATGCCGCCGGGCAGAAGCCGGACCGCTTCCTGCAGAGCCCCTACTACTATCTCCTGGACAACAACCTCCAGCACATCCGTCGCCGGATACCGGCCGACGGCCCAGCCGAATTCCCGGTCTTCCTCGACCTGCGCGATGAGCGCATCACCGACTATCTGGCTTTCGTCCAGCCATTCGGCGATGGCTCCGTCCAGGGCATGATGGGCTCATGGTCGACGGATAGCCACGCCGGTTTCTCCGACGACATGATCGATGCGCTCTTGCGCATGCAGAACCATCTTGCCGTTGCCGCGAAGATGGCGGTCTTAGGCAAGCTCGCCAACAACATGCTCACCACCTATCTCGGCGGCGATGCGGGCAAGCGGGTGTTGAATGGCCAGATCCGCCGTGGCGACGGCGAGACGATCCGTGCGGCTCTCGTCATGGGCGATATGCGCCAGTCGACAGTGTATGCCGAAAAAGAGGGGCGGCAGGCCTACATCGATACGCTGAACCAGTTCTTCGACGCCATCGCTGCGCCATTCAACCGCAATGGCGGTGAGATCCTGAGCTTCCTCGGCGACGGTTTCCTGGCCGTCTATCCCTGTGGCCGGCACAAGGATCCATCCAAGATTGCCTGTCAGGCAGCCCTTTCCGCCGTCCACCAGGCGCAAGCCCGTGTCGCGGAATTGAACCGGAAGCGACTGGATGCCGGCCTTACCAAGGTTTCCTACGGGATCGGCCTGCACGTCGGCAACGTCATGTTCGGCAATGTCGGCCTCAAGGATCGCCTGACGTTTTCGGCGTTCGGCTCGGCCGTCAACGAGGTCCAGCGCCTGCAATCGCTGACGAAGAAATATTCGAGCGAGGTCATCGCAAGCCAGGCCTTTGCCGGCTACTGCGGCGGTGAGTGGCGCACGCTCGGCGAGGAAAAGCTCCGCGGCATCCGCCAAAAAGTCACGGTCTTGCAGCCGCATGTGCCAGCGCCCGTCCTGCATGTCGAGGAGAATTTCCGCGAGGTCGCACCGGCCGCACTTTCCGAGGCGGAACAGGTCATTCTGCTTCATCGCGATGCTAGAAAGCAGGCCAAAAGGCCAGCCGTGGAGGAATTCATTCAGTGAGGATGCCGGCGACCGATTTGGCCGAGATCTAATCTTCCCCAGCCTGTAAAATGCCAGGGTTTTCACGTGTCCGTCATCAACTGGACACCCCGATTGCGGTACGATAGTGTGCCTTAACGGGAACATGGAAAAACTGGGGAATTTCATTGGTATGGCGTCCGCCTCGGATCTGTTGCGCATCGAGAACCTCGACGTTACTTTCTCGGTTTTCGGCGATCGCCTGCGCGTCGTAAAAAACGCGAATATCCGTATTTTGCCGGGCAAGGTCACTGCGCTCGTCGGAGAATCCGGCTCAGGCAAATCGGTCATCAGCCAAAGCATCATGGGCATCCTGCCAAATCCCGCAACGGCCGAGGGGCAGATCCTCTTTACCGACCCGCTGGATGGCAAGACGACAGACATTCTTCGCTATTCCCGCGACAGCGAGCAAATGCGTGATCTGCGTGGCCGCCGCATGGCGACGATCTTTCAGGAGCCGATGACCTCGCTGTCGCCGCTCCACACCGTCGGCAATCAGATCAGTGAAGCACTCCTCATCCACACGGAGGCCGACAAGAAGGAAGCACGCGAAAAGACCGAGGAGATGCTGGGTCTTGTCGGCTTTGCCAATCCGAAGCGCACCTTCGACATGTACCCCTTCGAGCTCTCGGGCGGCATGCGCCAGCGCGCGATGATCGCAATGGCGCTGATCTGCAATCCGGCGCTCCTGATTGCCGACGAGCCGACGACGGCGCTCGACGTGACCATACAGGCACAGATCCTGGAGCTGCTGCGCGACCTGCAGCACAAGCTCGGAATGGCGATGCTGCTGATCACGCATGATCTCGGCGTCGTTGCCAACATGGCCGACGAGGTGGTGGTGATCTATCATGGCGAGATCATGGAGGCGGGACCGGTCGAATCGATCTTCCGCAACCCGCAGCATCCTTACCTCAAGGGCCTGATGGCTGCCGTGCCGCATTTCGACATGAAGCCCGGCGAACGTCTCAAGGCGCTGCGCGACGTGCCCGTCAACCTCGAGTCCCTGATCGGCAAGAAGAAGGTGAAGGCCGAAGGGCCGGAGATCCTGCTTTCCGTCAATAACCTCTCCAAGACCTTCAAGACCCGCAATCGCGGCCTTTTTGGAACGCGCGAAGCTGCGCTCGTTCATGCTGTCGACGATGTCAGCTTTGACATCCGCCGAGGGGAATGCCTGGGGCTCGTCGGCGAATCCGGCTGCGGCAAGACGACGGTCAGCAAGATCTTGATGCGGGCCGTGAGGCCTGATGGTGGCTCGGTGGTCTTCAATGACGGCAAGGACGTGATCGATGTCCTGTCTGCTTCCGGCGACGATCTGCAGGAACTGCGCACCAAGATACAGATGGTGTTCCAGGATCCGGTCTCGTCCCTGTCGCCGCGCATGACCGTGCGCAATATCCTCAGCGAGCCGCTGGAGATCCATGACCGCGGGGATAGCGCCGAGCGAAAGCAGAGGGTAGAGGCTCTGATGGGTGCGATCGGCCTCGACCGGCGCTATCTGAACCGTTACCCGCACAGTTTTTCCGGCGGGCAGCGCCAGCGCATCGGCATTGCGCGCGCGCTGGCACTCGGGCCAAAGCTCATCATTCTCGACGAGCCTGTATCGGCCCTCGACGTTTCCGTCCAGGCACAGATCCTGAACCTGCTGAAGGACCTGCAGAAGGATCTCGGGCTGACCTATCTGTTCATTTCGCACAATCTGGCGGTCGTCGACTACATGGCCGACCGCATCGCGGTGATGTGCAAGGGGCGCATCGTCGAGATTGCCCCCCGCGAGATCATTCTGCGCGATCCGGTGCATCCCTATACGAAGTCGCTCCTGGCGGCGGTCCCCTTCCCCGACCTCAACCGTCCGCTCGATTTCGAGGCGCTGCGAAGAAACGGCGCCGCAGACAAGCAGAACTGGGGCATTACCTTTACGGCGGAGCATGATGATGCGTCCGAGCTCGCCTACGCTGATCTCGGCAACGGCCATCTTGTGCGCGCCCGCAAGGGTGCAGACGCAAAGGAGCTTCGCTCATGGTAACGCGGCGCACGTTTCTCGGTGGTCTTATCGGTTCGGCAGTGTTGCCCTCCGCTGTCAAGGCGGCGGCGGATCGCGATATCGAGCCCGAATTCTTGAGGGATTGGCTGCGCGCAGGGCGCATTCCACCCATGGTCGATCGCCTGCCGACGCATCCGCGGATCGTCAATATGAAGGATACGGGGCGCATGCCGGGCGTCTATGGCGGCACGGTGCGCACCATCATCGGCAGCCAGAAGGATATCCGCTACATGACCGTCTATGGCTATTCGCGCCTGGTCGGTTACGACAAGCAGCTGATGTTCCAGCCTGATATTCTCCTGGGTTTCGAATCCAAGGATGACACGGTCTTCACCTTCTATCTGCGCGAAGGTCACCGCTGGTCCGACGGCGCACCCTTTACGGTGGACGATTTCCGCTACTGGTGGGAGGACGTGATCCTCAACAAGGACCTGACACCTGGTGGTGGTGCGCTCGAGTTGCGACCCCATGGCACATTGCCGAAATTCGAAGTGCTGGACGCTTTGACAGTTCGCTACACCTGGGAGCGACCCAATCCGATGTTCCTGCCGGCGCTTGCTGGCCCTCTGCCGCTCGTGATCTTCGGGCCGGGGCACTATCTCAAGCAGTTTCACAAGAAATACCAGGACGATTTCCGTATTTCGGCGCTGATGAAGGAAAACCGCGTCAAGAAGTGGGCGGATCTGCACATCAAGATGTCGCGTTCCTCGCGTCCTGAAAATCCGGAACTGCCAACGCTCGATCCCTGGCGCAACACGACGCCTCTGCCGGCCGACCAATTCGTGTTCGTGCGAAACCCGTTTTTCCATCGCATCGACGAGAACGGGGTACAACTTCCCTACATCGACAAGTTCATCCTCAACGTCAGTTCATCCTCGATCATCGCCGCCAAGGCGGGCGCCGGTGAATCCGACCTGCAGGCCACTGGCGTCGACTTCAACGATTACACATTCCTCAAGGATGCCGAAAAGCGGTTCCCCGTGAAGGTCAACCTGTGGAAGCAGGTGCGCGGATCGCGCGTGGCGCTCCTGCCGAACCTCAACTGCGCCGACGAGGTCTGGCGCAAGCTGTTTCGGGAAACTCGCTTCCGCCGGGCGCTGTCGATGTCGATCGATCGGCATGAGATCAACATGGTTGCCTTCTATGGTCTCGGCAAGGCAAGCGCTGATACCGTTTTGCCCGACAGCCCTCTCTTCAGACCCGAATATGCGGAAGCCTTCATTGCTCATGATCCCGATCAGGCAAACAAACTCCTGGACGAGCTCGGGCTGGCGAACCGGGGCGCCGATGGCATTCGGCTGTTGCCGGATGGTCGCCGTGCCGAAATCACCGTGGAGACCGCTGGCGAAAGCAACCTCGACACCGACGTTCTGGAACTGGTGCGTGATCATTGGTTCGAAGTCGGTCTTGCTCTCTACACCCGCACCTCGCAACGCGACGTTTTCCGCAGCCGCGCCATGAGCGGCACGATCATGATGTCGATCTGGTACGGCATCGAGAACGGGGTTGCTACCGCGGACATGTCTCCGGGGCAGCTTGCGCCAACCGTCGACGATCAACTGCAATGGCCGCTTTGGGGGATGTATCACCTGTCGGCCGGGCAGGAAGGCAGCGCCCCGGACCTCGAGGAAGTGCAGCAGCTCGTCGCGCTTCTCAAACAGTGGGGTGATACCACGAGATTCGAGGAGCGAGAGGTGATCTGGCATCAGATGCTAGCGCTCTATACACAGCAGGTCTTCTCGATCGGCCTCATCAACAGCACGCTGCAGCCGATCGTCCGATCCGCCAGATTGCAGAACGTGCCGGATGAGGGCCTCTATGGTTTTGACCCGACATCCTATCTCGGCCTCTACATGCCGGATGCCTTCTGGTTCAAGGAGGCTTGAGGGATGCTGAAATACATCCTCTGGCGCATTGCTGCGATGGTGCCGACTCTGTTCATCATCTCGGCGCTGGTCTTCACCATCATCGAACTTCCGCCGGGCGACTTTTTCGAAAGCCAGATCGCGGAACTGCGGGCGCAGGGCGAGAGTGCCAACCTGCAGGAAATCGAAGAACTCAGGATACAATACGGTTTCGACAGGCCCGAGATCGTCCGCTACTTCTTCTGGGTCGGCGGCATGCTGCACGGGGACTTCGGCTATTCGTTCGAATACCAGCTGCCGGTCTCGGAAGTCGTCGGTGATCGTCTCTGGCTGACGATGCTCGTTTCCTTTTCCACGATCCTGCTGACGTGGTTGATCGCCTTTCCGATCGGGATCTATTCGGCGACCCATCAGTATAGTTGGGGCGACTACGGGCTGACCTTTCTGGGGTTGCTCGGCATCGCCATCCCGAACTTCATGCTGGCCCTGATCCTGATGTACTTCGCCAACATCTGGTTCGGCGTCTCGATCGGCCACTTGATGGACCAAAGGTTCCTGAACGAGCCGATGAGCTGGGAAAAGGCGCGGTCCATTCTTTCGCATCTGTGGATTCCGGTCATCATCGTCGGCACCGCGGGGACGGCCGGCATGATCCGGCGGCTTCGCGCCAATCTGCTCGACGAGATGCAGAAACAATACGTCGTCACCGCCCGTGCCAAGGGGCTTCACCCGCTTCGCGCGCTCGTGAAGTATCCGCTGCGCATGGCTCTCAACTTCTTCGTTGCCGATATCGGATCGATCCTGCCTTCGATCATCTCAGGGGCGGAAATCGTCGCCATCGTGCTGTCGCTCGAGACGACGGGCCCCATGCTCATCAAGGCCCTGCAGAGCCAGGACATGTATCTTGCGGGTTCGTTCCTGATGTTCCTCGCCTTCCTCAACGTCATCGGGGTGCTCGTCTCCGATATCGCACTTGGCTTTCTCGATCCGCGTATCCGCCTGCAAGGCAGGAGCACCAAATAGATGTCGCCCTTGCCACCGCCCGGCGCGCCGATGCCGCATTATGTTTCGACCGCACCCTTCGATCCCATGGCGACCGAGGGGATGACGTCTGCGCAATCGCGCATCCACCTTGCCTCGCAGAAGCAGTTGATGTGGTGGAAGTTCAAGCAGCACCGGCTGGCACTTGCCTCCGGCATTTTTCTGCTTGCGCTCTACTCCATGATTATCGTCGTCGAGTTCATTGCGCCCTATGGGCTGCACACCAAGAATGTGGACTTCATCCATTCCCCGCCACAGCGCGTGCATTTCTTCCACGATGGCAAATTCGTCGGCCCCTTCGTCTACGGGCGCTCCATGTCGCTCGATCTCGACACCCTCCATCGGCTTTACTCCGACAAGCCGGATGAGGTGCAGCCGATCCGCTTCTTCTGCCGCGGCGATTCCTACAAGTTCTGGGGACTGGTCAAATCGGATCTTCACCTGGTTTGCCCGGCAGTCGGCGGGCAGATGTTCCTGCTTGGCACTGACCGCCTCGGCCGTGACGTGCTGTCGCGCATTCTCTACGGCGCCCGCATTTCGCTGACGATCGGCCTGATCGGTATCGCCATCAGCTTCTGCCTCGGGATCGTCATCGGCGGATTGGCAGGCTATTGGGGCGGCGTCTTCGATCTGATCGTCCAGCGCCTGATCGAAGTCCTTCAGTCGCTGCCAAGCCTGCCGCTCTGGATGGCGCTGGCTGCGATCATGCCTGTCACGTGGAGCCCCATCGTCATCTATTTCGGGATCACGGTCATCCTCGGTATCATCGACTGGACTGGTCTTGCGCGAGCCGTGCGCTCGAAGCTCTTGGCCCTGCGTGAAGAGGATTATGTCCAGGCAGCCCAGTTGATGGGCGCCAGCACGCCGCGCATCATTGGCCGACATCTTGTTCCAGGCTTCATGTCCCACCTGATCGCCTCTGCCACGATCTCGATTCCCGGCATGATTCTCGGTGAGACGGCGCTCAGCTTCCTTGGCCTCGGTCTGCGCCCGCCGATCACCAGCTGGGGCATTCTGCTGACAGAAGCAAAGAGCGTAAGCGTCATCGCCTTCTATCCGTGGTTGCTTTTTCCGATTATACCTGTCGTTCTGGTGATTTTGGCGTTCAACTTTCTGGGAGACGGCTTGCGCGATGCGGCAGATCCCTACAAATAGCGGCCAGCCCGGCGGAGCACTGCTTTGTCTTTTGACGGCCAGCAAAAAACCGGCGGTGCTCGTATGATCCACAGCGCAGAAGGATTGCCCATGGCACGGCGCCTGGAAGATGCCCGTATCCTCATGTACAGCCACGACACGTTCGGGCTCGGCCATTTGCGCCGCTGCCGCGCGATCGCTCATGCTTTGGTCGAGGATTATCGCGGGCTTAATATTCTGATCATCTCCGGAGCCACGATTGCCGGCGCGTTCGACTACCGGGCGCGCGTCGACTTCGTGAAGATCCCGAGTGTCATCAAGCTTCGCAACGGCGAATATACGTCGATGGCGGGCCATATCGATCTGCATGAAACGCTGAAGATGCGTGAGTCGAGTATTCGACACACAGCCGAAACCTTCCAGCCCGACATTTTCATCGTCGACAAGGAACCGATGGGACTGAAGGGCGAAGTCGAGGAGACGCTGGGCTATCTGAAGGCGCAGGGCACCGTTCTGGTGCTTGGCCTGCGCGAGATCATGGATGCGCCGCATCTGCTTGATGCCGAATGGAAGCGGAACGGCATCATGCAGAAGATCGACCAGTATTACGATTCCATCTGGGTCTATGGACCGCCTGATTTCTACGATCCGCTGATCGGACTGGACGTGCCGGCAAGTGTGCGCAGAAAGATGGATTTCGTCGGATTTCTCCAGCGCAGTGTCTCGACGAGCAAGACCTCGATCAATGCGCGCACGGACAACTACATTCTGGTCACGACCGGCGGTGGCGGCGATGGGTCCGATCTCGTTCACGATGTCATGAACGCCTATGAGCAAGACCCTTCCCTGCAGCAAAAGGCGCTTGTCGTGCTCGGCCCCTATATGCCGGCTGCCGAGCGCTCCAAGCTGGTGGCCAAAGGGTCCCGCATTCCCTACATAGAGGTGATCGAGTTCGACAATAATATGGAAGAGCTGATCGTGGGGGCCACCGGCGTTGTGGCCATGGGTGGCTATAACACCTATTGCGAAATCCTTTCGTTCGACAAGCCTGCACTCATTGTTCCTCGGGTGAAACCACGCGAAGAGCAGCTGCTGCGCGCCAGGCGAGCAAGCGAACTCGGACTGATCGACATGCTGCTGCCGGACCAGTCGGGAGATCCCAAGGTGATGTCCGAGGCCCTGAAACGACTTCCCGAACGCGCACCGCCGTCCAAGAGCGGCTGTACCTTGCAGTTGCAGGGCCTCGATCACATTTCGCAGACGGTCGGACATTGGCTGGATGGCCGGGGGCCGCATCTGTCCGTCGTCGGGGCCGAGTGAAGAACAAGATCTTGTCGAAGCGTCGTAAGATTCTCGTTGTGCTGAAAGGCTACCCGCGCCTTTCGGAGACATTTATCGCCCAGGAACTGCTCGGCCTGGAGAAGGCCGGTTTTGATCTGACCTTGATCTCGATGCGCCGGCCAACCGACAAGAAGCGGCATCCCGTGCATGACGAGATCAGGGCACGCGTCGTCTATCTGCCCGAGTATCTTCACGAAGAGCCGATCCGCGTGCTGAAGGGGCTGTTTGCGAGCTTCCGTCGGCCCGGGATCAAGGCTCTCTGGCAGCGCTTCCTCAAGGACCTCCCACGTGACATCTCTCGCAACCGCTTCAGGCGGCTTGGACAGGCGATGGTGCTCGCACGCGAATGGCCCGATAGCGGTGAGTGGCTGCACGCACATTTCATCCACACCCCTGCCTCCGTGACCGAATATGCGAGCATCCTCACCGGTGTGCCCTGGACCTGTTCGGCCCATGCCAAGGACATCTGGACATCGCCGGACTGGGAGTTGCATGAGAAGCTTGGCAGCGCCCGCTGGACGGTGACCTGCACGCGAAGCGGCTATGAGCACATGCGCACCTTGACCCCCCGCAAGGACGCCGTGCATCTGAGCTATCACGGTCTCGATTTGGCGCGTTTCGGGCATTTCGGCGGCCAGCGATCGCAGCGCGACGGCAGCAACCCGGCGGACCCTGTCGTCATTCTCAGTGTCGGCCGTGCCGTCGAGAAGAAGGGCTACGAGACGCTGCTCAAGGCACTCGCACTGCTGCCCGGCGACCTGAACTGGCGTTTCGAGCACATCGGCGGCGGCGACAAGCTGCCGAAGCTGAAGGCGCTTGCTGCGGATCTCAATCTGACGGATCGGATCAGCTGGAAGGGCGCACTCGCACAGGAAGACGTGCTCGATCACTACCGCCAGGCCGATGTTTTCGCACTTGCCTGCCGGATTGCATCCAATGGCGATCGCGACGGCCTGCCGAATGTATTGGTGGAGGCATCGAGCCAGCGCCTGCCCTGTATCTCGACGTCGGTATCCGGCGTGCCGGAGCTTCTTGTGGACGGTGAAAACGGCAGGCTCGTGCCACCCGAGGATCCTGCGGCGTTTGCGGGGGCACTCGAGACACTGATCCGCGGTCCTGCCTTACGGTCGCGGCTGGGAGATGCGGCCGAAAGACGCGTGCGCGAGCATTTTGACCACGAGGTGAGCATCACCGAGCTCGGCCATCTGTTTGAACAGGAATGGCAGAAAGCCTCATGAACGCGCCCCGGGTCTTTTTCTATGTCCAGCATTTGCTTGGCATCGGGCATATCGCCCGGGCAAGCCGCATCGCGAGCGCGCTCGTCAGCGACGGTTTCGACGTCACTGTCGTGACGGGTGGGCTGCCGGTTCCAGGTTTTCCGGGAGACGGCATCAGGACGGTGGCTCTTCCACCGGTCGTGGCAAGCAATGCCGGTTTTTCCGGACTTGCGGACAGCAATGGTGTTGCCGCCGACGAGGCGTTCCTCAGCAAACGCCGGGATCTGCTGCTCGAAGCCTTCCATGATACAGCGCCCGACGTCGTCATCATCGAAGCGTTTCCTTTTGGCCGCCGGCAGATGCGGTTCGAGCTGCTCCCGCTTCTTGATGCAATCGAAGAGGCGCATCCACGGCCGAAGCTTTTCAGCTCGGTGCGCGATATCCTGCAGCAGAACCGGAAGCCCGGGCGCGACGAGGAGACCGTGGCGCTGGTCAGAAATCATTTCGACGGCGTCCTGGTGCATGGGGATCCGAGCTTCGTTCGCCTGGAAGATACCTTTCCCCTGACGGCGGAGATTGCCTCCAAGCTTCTCTATACCGGCTTGGTGGCGGCCCCGCGGGCGGCTGATCCTGAAGAGACCTTCGACATTGTTGCATCCGCTGGTGGCGGAGCCGTCGGCCTCGACCTGCTTCGCGCGGCCAATGGCGCGGCCGCGATGTTGCCGGCGAACCTGCGGTGGCTGCTGATCAGCGGGCCGAACCTTCCCGAGGCCGACTTCGCCAGCCTTTCGAAGGCAACGCCCTTGAACGTTACGCTGACCCGGTTTCGCAAGGATTTCCCATCGCTGCTGCGCGGCGCGCGTGTTTCCATCTCGCAGGCGGGCTATAATACTGTTGGCGATCTGCTTCAGACCGACTGCCGGATGATCCTCATTCCCTTCGTTGCCGGTGGAGAGACGGAACAAACGGTCCGCGCGGAACAGCTGCGGGCACTCGGGCTCGCGGATATCCTGCCGGAGGCCGGTCTGACGCCCGAAATCGTTGCCAATGCCGTCACAACGGCACTCGCAAAACCGCGGGCAGCCTCGGCATTGCTCGATCTCGGGGGGGCCGGCAAAACGGCATCAATCATTCGGTCCATGATCGGGTGAAAGCCTCGCACTTTGCAAAAATGATGTGATATAAACAACGTCCCGGCGAGAATCGGCATGACGATGGAAATCCGATGCGCCTTGTTTTCGTTATGAGATCCGGCGGTCCGGTTGCATGATCCTGTTTTCGGCATTCCCTTTGACTTCGCCGCAGGTTCACTGCCCCCAGATTTCCCAGGCAACTGACGGTTAGCAATGGAAAAAAGCCTCGCGCGTTACATCTGGTCGAACACGCGGCTGCAGCAGCTCTGGATTTTGACAGTCGTTGCAGTCTCGATGATCCCCTACTTTCTGTCCTTCGACCTGCCGAAGCAGATCGTCAACGGACCGATTCAGGGCAATGGCTTCGAGGGCGAAGGCGCAACGCAGACGTTCATGCGGTTATCCTACACCTTACCGGTCATCGGCGAGGTAGAGTTCTTCAAGGGCCTCCAGCTTGACCGCCTGCAAATGCTGATGGGGCTCAGCCTCGTCTTCCTCGCGCTGGTCGTCCTGAACGGCCTCTTCAAATTCTACATCAACACCTACAAGGGACGGCTTGGCGAGCGCATGCTGCGCCGCATCCGCTTCGAGTTGATCGATCGGGTCCTCCGCTTCCCGCCGTCGCATTTCAAGCGCGTCAAGTCCGCCGAGATCGCAACGATGATCAAGGATGAAGTCGAACCGATGGGCGGCTTCACGGGGGATGCCTTCGTTTCGCCGGCCCTGCTCGGCGGTCAGGCGCTGACGGCGCTCGCCTTCATCATCGTGCAGAATTTCTGGCTCGGGATGATTGCCGCGGCGATCGTCGGCGTGCAAGCGGTGGTGATCCCGCGCATGAGAAAGCGCCTGCTCGAGCTTGGCCGCCAGCGTCAGCTGACAGCCCGCGAGCTGTCCGGACGTGTCGGCGAAATCGTCGACGGCATCGGCACGATTCACGGCAACGACACATCGAATTTCGAGCGTGCCGACATCGCCACCAGGCTCGGGCTGATCTTCTCGATCCGTTATGACCTCTACCAGTGGAAGTTCCTGGTCAAGTTCCTGAACAATTTCCTCGCCCAGGTCACTCCATTCCTGTTTTACGCAATCGGCGGCTATCTTGCGCTGCAGGGGCGACTGGACATCGGCCAGCTCGTTGCGGTCATCAGCGCCTACAAGGATCTGCCAGGTCCGCTCAAGGAACTGATCGACTGGGATCAGATGCGCCAGGACGTGCAGGTCAAGTATCAACAGGTTTACGAGCAGTTCAACGTCGAGCCGCTGATCGACGGCAAGATACAGGACATCTCGTCAGAAACGATCGGCGCCCTGACGGCTCCGCTGGTGGTCACAAACCTGACTGTGAGCGACGATAGCGGCGCGCGGCTGGTCGACCACGTCTCGGTCGAAATCAAGCCCAACGAAACGGTCGCGATTGTCGGCCCGAACTCGAGTGGTGCCGAAGCCTTCGCGGAAGCCCTCGGCCGGCTTGTGTGGCCGGATTCCGGCCGCGTGACGATCGATGGCCATGACCTTCTCGATCTGCCTGAATCCATTACCGGCCGGCGCATGTCCTACGCCTCCGCTGACGCCTACTTCTTCCACGGAACGCTCAGGGACAATCTGCTTTACGGCTTGAAGCATGCGCCCTTGCGGGAGCCGCAGTATGACGGCAAGGAGGCTCTTGAAGCCAAGTGGCATGCCGAGGAGGCCGTCAAGGCCGGCAACCCGACAATGGACATCAACAGCGACTGGGTGGACTACCAGGCCGCCGGCGCGACCGGCCCCGAGGATATCCTGACGGCAATCCGTCCTGTGCTCGATGCGGTCCTCATTTCACAGGACATTCTCGACCTGGCGCTTCGATCGACCGTCAACACGAGCGTGCATGTGACGCTTGCCGGACATATCGTCGATCTGCGTACGGCACTTCGCAAGCGCATGCAGGAGTCGGAGCTCGGCAATATCGTCGTGCCGTTCGATTTCGATGCGTTCAATCCGCAAGCCACTGTCGGCGAGAATTTGCTCTTCGGCTCGATGAAACGGCCGATGATGAACAATCGCCGGCTGGCGGCTCACCCCTATTTCCAGGCGCTCTTCCGCGACACCGGCCTCAGCGACGATCTCTATGCCATGGGTCTGGAGATCGCGGAGAATGCCGTTGAACTCTTCCATGATCTGCCGCCGGATCACCCGTTCTTCCAGCAGCTGACCTTCATGACGGCTGACGATATCCCGACCTATCAGGCGCTGCTGCAGAAATTGCAGAGCCGACGGTTTGATGATGCAACGCCCGAAGAGCGCTCTGCAATCATCCGTCTCAGCTTTGCCTATATCGAGCCGAGGCACCGTTTCGGTCTTCTGACCGACGCGCTGATGGCCAAGATCGTGAGCGCCCGCAAACAGTTCCATGAGAATATTCCGGATGATCTTTCCGCCGTCATCGAGCGGTATGATCCGGAGGACTTCATCTCCTCGGCAAGCCTGATGGACAACGTCCTGTTCGGGCGCATCGCCTATCAGCAGGCTGACGCGTCCGACCGCATCCGGGCAATCATGGGCGAACTCTTCGACTCTCTCGAACTCTTCGACGACGTCTTGTCGATTGGGCTTGAGTTTGATGTCGGTTCTGGCGGCAAGCGCCTGACGATGGCGCAACGGCAGAAGCTGAACCTTGCCCGTGCGCTTCTCAAACGGTCTGACTATTTTGTCTTCAACCGGCCGTTATCCGCGCTCGACCAGCGTGTTCAGGATCAGATTACCCGAAATGTGGTCCAGGGATTGCACAAGGAAGGCGAACGGCCGGCCATCATCTGGGTGCTTTCGAACGCAAAACTTGCGGAATTGTTTGATCGAATCCTGCTGTTTGACCGCGGTGCGCTGGCCGAAGCAGGCAACTTTCCGGAGCTTTCCGAACAAAACGGTATGTTCAAGGAACTGTTATCGTAATATCCTAAAGAGGGACAATAAAGATGGTGCCCCCTTGCGAGGTGCCACGGTCAAGCGTCGCGCACCGGAAAGCGTGACGGGGGTAGTACGTAATGTTGTTGAGAGACGAAGTCGAAATGCTGCGGCGGGTGCCGATTTTCTCGCGAATTGCACCTGCAAAACTCAAATTGTTGGCCTTCACTTCTGATCGCATGACATACAACGTCGGGCAGGATCTCTTCCATCAGGGGGATCCGGGGGATGCAGCCTATGTCGTTCTGTCAGGAACGGCCGACATTCTTGTCCACTCACCTGCAGGTGACATCAAGGTCGCCGATGTGGTGCCCAACTCCATCGTCGGTGAAATCGCCATATTGTGCGACGTCTCGCGCACCGCGACGATTCGCGCCACCTCGCCGCTGGAAGTGTTGCGCATCAGCAAGGAGCACTTCCTGAAATTGCTGAGCGATTTCCCCGAAATGGCTGTCGAGATCATGCGCGTGTTGGCAGACCGTCTGAACCATACAACAGCGGAATTGACCGCAGCGCGCGCGGCGAAGCAGCCGCAGGTAGCCGCGATATAGCGATTTCATCATCTCTGGATGCAAAGGCCTGCCTACAGAAACCTGAGGCAGGCCCTTGCTGCTTTTCGTGACTTTGGAACAGATCCTGTTCAATCCGGGTCATATCTGCAGCCCCGGTAGTTTGCGCATTCTGCAGGTGTCCAGACGCTGCTGGGGTGCGTTCGCGGCACAGCGAACGAACCTCGTAAACCAGCGCAGCGACGTGTCGAGCTGGTCGCGGATCGCTCTCAGCTTCGGCCGATCGGGGTCGCGATCAGCACATCGTGGTCAACGCTCGCCAATATCATCCTCCGCCCTTCGTATTCCGCAAGCCGATGCAATAGGCGGGGATCCAGGACTTCGACGGGTGCGAACGCCCGCCCGTGTTTTAGAACGGACGGCGTTCACTTTAAATTGGCCGGACCATGCGTCAAAGATGGTCGCATGAGCGAGCATGTTACCGACAGCGCCCTGATTGACCGCTTGCGCGGGACGTGTACTTCGAGGGAAGCGGGTGTCTCGCTTGCGTGCCGCACGGCGGTTGGAAATAACGACGTTCCGACCCTTGCGCCTTACCGGCAGGACCGCGCCGTTTTTCTGGGATGAAGCGATGAACGGCAGGTTGTTCCTTCTTGAATGTTGAGAAAGTGTTGGCGGCGATCCTCAAATTGGCGAGGTTGTCGTTATGGACAACCTGTCGTCCGCAAAACAGCCGATGTGCGCGAGGCTGCCGCGCGCGCTGGGATCACTCATATTTTCCGCTGCTTTACTGGCCCGATCGCAATGCCATCGAAAGCCTGTTCGCGAAATTGAAAGCCATGTTGCGGGCCGGGCGGAGCGTACGGTAGATGGTTAGGGAACGCGGTTGGCGCGATCCCCATTCCCGTTTGCAGATTGCACAACCTACTTCAGAGCTGCAGGTTGGAGACCCGGATTGAACAGGGTCTTTTCTACTCGCGCTGTTCGAGCGCCCTGCTGAAGGCCAATGCCGCAAGCGTGCAGACCGCGCCGGACAGCAGGTAGTAGCCAACGAAAGGCAGACCAAAGTGGCTGGACAGTGTCAGCGCGACGAGCGGGGCAAAGCCGGCGCCGACGAGCCAGGCAAGGTCGGAGGTAAAGGCCGCACCGGTATAGCGATAACCTCTGCCGAAGCGCGACGAAATCGAGCCGGTCGCCTGGCCAAAGGACAGTCCGAGGACGCCGAAGCCGATGATCACGAATGCACTCTGTCCCCCGGAGCCGGCTGCCATCAGGAGCGGACCGACAAAGCTGAAGATCGCAATCAGCACGGCACAGATCGCAAGCTGCGCACGCCTGCCGATGAGGTCTGCGATCATGCCGGAGACGACGATCGCGACGAGACCGACCACGGCGCCAATGATCTGCACGACCATGAAACCGCCGATCGGCTGAGTTCCGTAAAGATACACCCAGCCCAGCGGGAAGATCGTCACCAGGTGGAACATCGCGAAGCTCGCGAGCGGCACGAAGGCGCCGAGCAGGATGTCGCGACCATGGATACGCACCACGTCGCGGATCGGTGCCGCCTCGAGCTCGTGCTGTTCCAGTGCGGAGCCGAATTCGGGCGTCATGACCAGACGCAAACGCGCAAACAGCGCAACCACATTGATCGCAAAGGCGACAAAGAATGGATAGCGCCAGCCCCAGCTCAGGAAGTCCTCACTGGACAGATTGGCGATGAAATATCCGAAAAGCGCGCTTGCCAGCGCAAAGCCGATCGGGGCACCGAGCTGCGGGATCATCGCATACCAGCCGCGGTGGTTTGGCGGGGCGTTGAGTGCCAGCAGCGACGCCAGGCCGTCCCATGCGCCGCCAAGCGCAAAGCCCTGCCCGAGCCGGAACAGGGCAAGCAACGCGATCGACCAGGCTCCAATCTCGCTGTAGCCTGGCAGGAAAGCGATCGAAGCTGTCGAGCCCCCAAGCAGGAACAATGCAATGGTCAGCTTGGCGCCGCGGCCATAGAAACGGTCGATGGTCATGAATACGAGCGATCCCACCGGGCGCGCCAGAAATGCGAGCGAAAAGATCGCAAAGGAATAAAGCGTTGCCGTCAGTCGATCGGGCGCGAAAGGAAAGACAAGCTGAGGGAAGACCAGCACGGATGCGAGGCCATAGACAAAGAAATCGAAAAATTCGGACGCGCGCCCGATGACGACGCCCATCGCGATACTGCCTGCTGATATCGGCTTGTCGGCATGAATTCGCCGCGCGTCCTGCTCCATCGATGTGGACGATGGTCCGTAGTGTGTTGTGCCTGCCATTAAATGCCTCCCTCGTTGAGGCACCCTGTGGCAAAGCGCCTCACCAGCGATCTTGATCAAACCACTGCGCTTATCAAGTCCGATCGACACAAATAGTTCATCATCCGGCTTGAAAATCAGATGTGGATGAAAAATCACGGTCATGCCGCGAAATCGGTCTGCAAAAGACTGGCATGATCGGCGTGTGCGGATATATTAGCCCCTCAAAATAGATTGTGCGCAAGAATCCTTCGAATTTTCCTCAGGATTTTGACATCCTGCGCCACGTGCCTTATCCCGCAGTGCGGCATTTCTGCTGCACTGCGACCAAACACCTCATGTTGCTATCAGGTACGGTGCTTTAGTCGCGGTCTGGACGAAACAACAAGAGCATAGAGACGTGCAAAAACTGCCAAAGTTTTCCCGCCATCTCCTCATTCTGCCCCTGCTTCTGACGCTGGCGGGATGCAATTTGGTGGTCATGTCGCCTTCGGGCGATATCGCCATGCAGCAACGCGACCTGATTATCGTGTCGACGGTTTTGATGCTGCTGATCATCGTTCCGGTGATCTTCCTGACGCTGCTGTTTGCCTGGCGTTATCGCCGTTCCAATACGGCTGCCACCTATGATCCGGAATGGCACCATTCCACTCGTCTCGAAGTGGTCATCTGGTCAGCACCGCTGGCCATCATCATCGCGCTCGGGGCCATCACCTGGATCAGCACGCACAAGCTCGACCCATTTCGTCCGCTCGATCGGATTGACGCCGAGCGCGCCATCCCGGCCAATACCAAGCCGCTGACCGTCGAAGTCGTCGCACTCGACTGGAAATGGCTGTTCTTCTATCCCGAACTCGGGATTGCGACCGTCAATGAAATGGCAGCGCCAGTCGATGTTCCGATCAGCTTCAGGATCACCTCCTCGTCGGTCATGAATTCCTTCTACGTGCCTGCGCTTGCGGGCCAGATCTATGCAATGCCCGGCATGGAGACCAGGCTTCATGCCGTCATCAACCAGGAGGGCATCTTCGACGGCTTTTCGGCCAACTATAGCGGCGCGGGTTTTTCCCACATGCGCTTCAAGTTCCATGGCGTAAACCAGCAGGGCTTCGACCAATGGGTTGCGCAGGTCAGGGAAAAGGGAACTGCGCTCAACAGGGATACCTATCTCAAGCTCGAACGGCCGAGTGAGAGGGAACCGGTGCGTTACTTCTCGATCGTCGACAAGGATCTCTTCAACGCGATCCTCAACATGTGCGCGGCCCCCGGTCAGATGTGCATGAACGAAATGATGCACATCGACCGGATGGGTGGCGGCGGCAAGGAAAGCGCCGAAAATCGCGAGAAGCTGCTCTACGACAACCGCCACTCCGATCAGGCCGGTGGTGGTCACGAGACGCCTGCGGGCCAAAGCCCCGATGCCAGCGAAATCAAGCCGGCAGACGCTCAAAACGGCGCCGGCCAGTCTGGCGACACGCAGACGATGCCAGGAATGCAGCATGACGGGCACACAATGCCCGGCATGGACCACGGCACCGGCAGCGACCCGGCGCCTGCGCAATCAAACAGCAATTAGACCTGGCGCTTTGCGTCGATACGACATCAATGAACGGGTTCATCCATGTTTTCCAATCCTGACCTCCTGAAGTTCATCTTCGGTCGGTTGACCCTAGAATCGATCCCCTATCACGAGCCGATCCTGGTCGTGACCTTTGCGGCAGTCGCACTTGGCGGCATCGCGCTTCTGGGTGTTGTTACCTATTTCAAGCTTTGGGGTTATCTCTGGCGCGACTGGCTGACGAGCGTCGATCACAAGAAGATCGGCATCATGTACGTCATCCTGGCGCTCATCATGCTGCTGCGCGGCTTTTCCGACGCGATCATGATGCGTCTGCAACAGGCAATCGCGTTCAACGGATCCGCCGGCTACCTGCCGCCGCATCACTACGACCAGGTCTTCACGGCCCATGGCGTCATCATGATCTTCTTCATGGCCATGCCGTTCGTCACGGGCCTGATGAACCTCGTCGTGCCGTTGCAGATCGGCGCCCGCGACGTTTCCTTCCCGTTCCTGAACAATTTCTCGTTCTGGATGACGACCGCCGGTGCGATCATCATCATGATCTCGCTCTTCGTCGGCGAATTCGCCCAGACCGGCTGGCTTGCCTATCCGCCGCTGTCGGGAGCCGCCTATAGCCCGGGCGTCGGTGTCGACTATTACATCTGGGGTCTGCAGGTGGCCGGTGTCGGCACGACGCTATCGGGCATCAACCTGATCGCGACGATCGTGAAGATGCGCGCACCCGGCATGAGCTTCATGAAGATGCCGGTCTTCACCTGGACCGCGCTCTGCACCAACATCCTGATCGTCGCGACCTTCCCGATCCTGACGGCGACGCTGGCGCTGCTGTCGCTCGACCGTTACGCCGGCACGAACTTCTTCACGAATGATCTCGGCGGCAATCCGATGATGTATGTGAACCTCATCTGGATCTGGGGCCACCCGGAGGTCTACATCCTCGTGCTGCCGGCATTCGGCATCTTCTCGGAAGTCGTTGCCACCTTCTGCGGCAAGCGTCTCTTCGGCTACGCCTCGATGGTCTACGCCACCTGCGTGATCATGATCCTGTCCTACCTCGTCTGGCTGCACCACTTCTTCACGATGGGTTCGGGTGCCAGCGTCAACTCCTTCTTCGGCATCACCACGATGATCATCTCGATCCCGACAGGGGCGAAGATGTTCAACTGGCTGTTCACGATGTACAGGGGACGCATTCGCTACGAAGTGCCGATGCTGTGGACGCTCGGCTTCATGGTGACCTTCGTCATCGGCGGCATGACCGGCGTTCTGCTCGCCGTTCCGCCCGCCGACTTCGTGCTGCACAATTCGCTCTTCCTGATCGCCCACTTCCACAACGTCATCATCGGCGGCGTGGTGTTCGGCCTGATGGCTGGCGTCACCTATTGGTTCCCGAAGGCGTTCGGCTACAAGCTCGATCCGTTCTGGGGCAAGATGTCCTTCTGGTTCTGGCTGATCGGCTTCTACTTCGCCTTCATGCCGCTCTACGTGCTCGGCCTGATGGGCGTCACGCGCCGCGTGTCGCAGTTCGAAGATCCGTCGCTGCAGATCTGGTTCATCCTTGCCGCCTTCGGCGCCGTCCTGATCGCGATCGGCATCGCCAGCTTCATCATCCAGCTCGTCGTCAGCTTCTTCAAGCGCGAGGAGTTGCGGGATACGACCGGTGATCCCTGGGATGGCCGCACGCTGGAATGGTCGACCTCGTCGCCGCCGCCGGACTACAACTTCGCCTTCACGCCCGTCGTCCACGACCATGATTCCTGGTACGACATGAAGGCGCGCGGCTATGCCCGTCCGCTGGAAGGCTTCAAGCCGATCCACATGCCGAAGAACACCGGAACCGGTGTCATCCTCGGCGCGATCAGCGTCGTGCTGGCATTTGCCCTCATCTGGTACATGTGGTGGCTGGTCGTGCTTTCGTTCGTCGCCATGATCGCCGTCGCGATCGGCCATACCTTCAACTACAATCGCGACTTCTATATCCCCGCCGAAGAAGTCACGGAAACGGAACGCAAGCGTACCGCGCTGCTTGCCGAGCAGGTGTAAGACCATGAGCGATGCTGTGATCGACAAGGCAGACAAGCCTGAATTCTACCTCACCGAGGAGCACCATCCGGAAGGCAGCACAATGCTGGGCTTCTGGCTCTACCTGATGAGCGACTGCCTCATCTTCGCGGTGCTGTTTGCAACCTTCGCCGTCCTCGGCCGCAACTTTGCGGCCGGTCCTTCGCCGGCCGATCTCTTTGATCTGCCGCTGGTGGCGATCAACACCTCGATGCTGCTTCTGTCCTCCATCACCTACGGCTTTGCGATGCTGCAGATGGAGCGGCAGGAGAAGGGCGCCACACTCTTCTGGCTGGCCATTACCGGCCTCTTCGGCCTGGCCTTCCTTGGGATTGAACTCTACGAGTTCTCGCACCTGATCCACGAGGGCGCAGGTCCAACCCGCAGTGCCTTCCTGTCCGGCTTCTTCACGCTGGTCGGCACGCATGGTCTGCACGTCACCTTTGGTATCGTCTGGCTGATCACCCTGATGGTGCAGGTGTCGATCCGTGGCCTGATCCCGGAAAACCGCCGCCGCCTGATGTGCCTGTCGATGTTCTGGCACTTCCTTGACGTCGTCTGGATCGGCGTCTTCTCCTTCGTCTATCTTATGGGAGTCCTCGGATGACCTCTAACGCACCAGTAACCGAGGACGCCCACGAAGCCCATCATGGTCACAGCCATGGTCATGTGGCCGCCCACGGCACCTTCAAGAGCTATATGATCGGCTTCGTGCTGTCGGTTATCCTGACAGCGATCCCGTTCTGGCTGGTCATGGCCGGCGTCTTCGAAAATCCATCGGTAACGGCCGCATGGGTCATGGGGCTCGCGGCCGTCCAGATCGTCGTTCATATGATTTTCTTCCTTCATATGAACCCGCGCTCGGAAGGCGGCTGGACGATGATGGCGTTGATCTTCACGCTTCTGCTCGTCGCCATCGCGCTGGCCGGCTCGCTCTGGGTCATGCATCATCTGAATACGAACATGATGCCGATGAGCCCGGAAATGATGAAGAATATGCCCTAAAGGCAGGAGCGGGCGGCGGTGACGCCGCCCGCCAAGGTTTTCTGGCAATGGCCGACATCCCCTCCGAGAAAGCACAAAGACAGCATACTGCCGCTGGGCTTGCGATATTCTGCGGTCTCATGCTGGTGCTGATTGCAGCACTGCTTGCGCTTGGTGTCTGGCAGGTCGAGCGGCTTTCCTGGAAAGAGGATCTGATTGCCCGCGTCGATCAGCGCGTCGATGCGGAGCCGGTTCCCGCGCCAGTGCGCGCACAGTGGGGACAGGTCAGCCGCGCCAATGACGAATATCGCCATGTGACAGCCGAAGGGATCCTGCAAAACGACAGGGAAACGCTGATCTACGCGTCGACGTCGCTCGGGCCCGGCTATTGGGTGATCACCCCGCTCAAGCTGGCCGACAGCACCTCGATCCTGATCAACCGCGGTTTCGTCCCGACGGAAAGGCGCGATCCGGCAACACGCAGCGAAGGGCAGATTGCAACCCCGGTGAAAATCGCCGGACTGCTGCGGATTACCGAGCCTGGAGGCACGCTGGTCAAGTCCAATGATCCGGCCAATGATCGCTGGTATTCACGCGATGTCGCCGCGATCGCCGATCGTCGCGGCGTGGCAGATCCCGCCCCCTACTTTATCGATACTGATGCGACGCCAAACCCAGGCGGCCTGCCGGTCGGTGGGCTGACGCAGATCGCCTTCCCCAACAACCATCTGGTTTACGCGATCACCTGGTTTGCGCTTGCGGTCATGGCCATCGGACTGCTCGCTTTCGTCGTCCGCGGCGAGTTGCGCGCGCGTCGATCCTGATCAGACGGCCCTGCTCCGGGGATAGAAGCGCTCAGCCATATGTTCGCCGACCGCATAGGCCTGGCTGACGATCTCGGGTACGAGGTCGATGTCAGGCAGACTGCCGAGGCCGAGGGGCCCGACGGCAAACAGTCCATCGACCGTTGATCCATCCTCAAGGCAGGGCTGGCCCCGCTGATTGACGGCAAGCCCGAGCGACAATTCGTCTGCCAGGGCCAAACCTCCGCTCACAAGGCTTGCCAGCAATGGCGAGGTCAGTTGCGGCGCGCGGCAGCGACAATCCAGGATACGCTCGGCATGAACGATCTCGTCGGTGTGGGAGCCGGCGGGCCGGAAGAAGAGACCGCTCAGGCCCTGCCGACCCACGATGCCACGGCGCAGTACGGTATTGCCACTGACGAGCTCGCTTTGGAGACGGGCGTAGATGGCCTCCGGCAATCGGTTGCGGTGGCTGTCATAGATCGCCCGCAAGTGCCGGTTGAACTGATGCTTCTGATGGGCTGGCAGCGCGCGCCACAGAGAGCGGGCGTGTTTGCGCAACCCGTTCATGACTGATTGCCAGCTTCTGCCTTCGTGCTCTGCCTCGCGGCAGGCCGTGCGGATGAAACGCAGGATGTCAGGGAGGTTTGTTGGCAGCGCGTCGGCCGGAAAAACCGGGTCGGCGGAGTTCGGCGTATGGCTCTGCGGCAGGAAGCCATGTCGGGAAAGGATGGTAACCTGCCCCGCGTAGCCGGCGTCGCGCAATTGCAGGAGCTGATCGACAACCCTGATGCCGCTGCCGAGAAGGACCGTGTGTGGGCGCGCGACCAGGCGCTGGGCTCTCACCTGCGACGGCTCCTGCTCAGTCTCCTCGGTTTCCGGCAGGCCATAGCCAGTGGCCAGTATGACGGTGTCGAACAGGGGATTGGCTGGATTGGCGCTTTCGAGGAGGAAACGGTTGCCGTGGCTCTTGCGGATCGCCACAACCGGTTCATGGCACACCTGAACCGTAATGTCTTTGCGGGTGGACAAGGCTTCAGAGAAGCGCTGGTAGACGTAGTCGCTGAAAATGTCTTTCGGCACGAAGATCTGGCGAAATCCCGGGATCGCCGCAGGTACGGCGGCGCGGAATTCCGCGTTGCTACAAAGCCAGTCGTTGAAATCATCCGTATCGCCCACGGAGACGGAAAGATCGCGAACACGCGTATTCAGGATCGTCGAGGTCCGCGCCGACGAGAGTGCCTGTCCTCCGCTCACCGAAGAGTTGGGGTCGAAGAGTTGCAGATGAAAAGGCAGGCGCACTGTCTTCATCAGCGCGATCGCCATCATCATTCCGGAAAAGCCGCGGCCGACAATGGCAAAACGCGGCATGGCGGAGATCTTTGCTGCCGCCGCTGACTTCGAAGAAAACAGGCCTTGAACCGTCATCTCAACTCCCTTGCGACCGTCTGCGCATCGTGTCTCGATTGGTTTCAACGCGGGAAAAAACGCTCGCGCGTTGCGCTGGTTCACGCGGTTTTGAACCGCCCTATAGTCTATCAAACTGGTCGTGTATCAAAGCGCCAAAAGATGATTTAGGCAAGCCTTTGTTCCGAGTGCCAGCATCTGGAGCGGATAAGTGTCTGAAACCGTTTTGACATTTCAAGACGCCATGGGCGGTCAAAATGGTGCGTCCTTGTCCCTGTTGCACTCACGATAAAATAACCAGTTGGTGAATTCTTGACTTGAAGGGCCGAAAGGAATCGGCAAAAGTAAGGGCGCTAATCAATCCCTTCATGGATTCGACGTCTTTCCGGACCAGCGTCCGACCACACCTCTGTTTTGGAATATGACCGTGAGCAGCAATGCTTTAACACGCACGACGAAGCCATCCGCTTCGATGGCGAAGGCGACCGCGGCAGGCTGGGGCAAGGGCCTCTTTACGCTCGTCCGCATCACCGTCATGGCGTTCCGCCATCCCTGGCAATCCGGTTTCGCCATCGGCGCAACCCTTGTCGCCTCGACCTTCCAGCTGATGATCCCGCGTCTGCTCGGTCGGGCGGTCGACCACACGCAGGTTGCGATGGAAGGCGGCCAGGCGGGACAGATCGCACAGGATGCGCTGCTGACCACGGCGCTGATGCTGCTCGGCGCCAGCGTTCTGCGTGGCATCTTCACGATGATCCAGAACTACTACAGCGAGAGCGTCGGCCACCACATGGGCTACGAACTGCGTCTTGCCTGTTACGAGAAAATCCAGCGCCTTTCCTTCAGTTTTCATGACAGCGTCCACTCTGGCGATCTGATCACCGTCGGTCTGCTCGACCTCGAAGGCGTGCGCATGTATTTCTCGACAGCGCTGGTGCGTATGGTGCTGTTGACCACGCTGATCGGTATCGGCGCCTACATGCTGCTTTCCACCGATGTCGTCCTCGGCTTGCTTGCCTTGAGCTTCGTGCCCTTCGTTGCCTGGCGTTCCTCGGTCACGCAGTTGCGGTTGCGCGCGACGTGGCTCGACCTGCAGGAGCGGCTGTCGGTGCTGACCCGGATCATGGAGGAAAATCTCGGCGGCATCCGCGTGGTCAGGGCCTTTGCCGCGCAGGCGCACGAGATGATGAAGTTCGAGGGCGCTTCCAAGAACGCCTTGGCGCTCGCCCACCAACGCGTCGGCATCCGTGTCATCAATACCAGCGCCATGACCTTCTCCTTCTTCGCTGCCATGGGCCTCGTCCTCTGGGTTGGCGGCGGCAAGGTGATGGCTGGCGAGATGACGGTCGGTACGCTTACGTCGTTCCTGACCTTCATGACGATCCTGCAGATGCCTGTCCGCCAGCTCGGCCTGATGGTCAACGCTTTCGCCCGCGCCTCCACCTGCGGCACCCGGCTGTTCAACCTGCTCGACCTCGAAATTGCCGTGCGGGATGCCCCTGACGCCAGGGATCTGGCGCTGACCGATGGGACGCTTCGCTTCGAGAATGTAAGCTTCGCCTATCCGAGCTCACCGATGCACGAGGTCCTGAACAACGTCTCCTTCGAGGCAAAGCGCGGCGAGACGATCGGCATCGTCGGGCCGCCCGGCAGCGGGAAGTCGACGCTTGCGCATCTGATCCCGCGCTTCTACGACGTCACCACGGGCAAGATCACCATTGATGGACAGGATATCCGCAAGGCGACGCTGCAGTCGCTTCGTCGTGCGGTCGCCGTTGTCCAGCAGGACTCCTTCCTGTTCACAACCTCGATTGAAAACAACATCGCCTATGGCGACCCCTGGGCAAAGGAAAGCCGCATCGAGCGCGCGAGTGAAAGTGCCCAGCTGCACAACTACGTGCTCGGCCTGCCGACCGGCTACGGCACGGTCGTTGGAGAACGCGGTGTGTCGCTCTCGGGAGGACAGCGCCAGCGCCTGTCGATCGCCCGTGCCCTGATGTTGAAACCCGCCGTCATGGTCTTCGATGATTCAACGGCGGCCATCGATGCGGCCACCGAACAGCGCATTCGCTCCGCGATGCGCAAGTACGCGGCTGATCGCGTGACCATCATTGTTGCGCATCGCCTGAGCTCGCTGATGCATGCCGACCAGATCCTGTTCTTCGAGAACGGGGAAATCGTCGAACGCGGCACGCACGAGGAGTTGCTGGCCGCGGGCGGGCGCTACAAGGCGCTCTACGATCTGCAGGTACGGCCGGGCGATGAGGCGCTTAGCGCCTAGGGAGGAATGAAATGGCCGAGGAACTGGAAACCGAACGCTCCGACGTTCGCGAGGATGGGCGCCGACCGCCGCGCGCCGTCGTTGGCTCGCATCGCATTGAAGAGGAGATGTTCGGCAAGGCCTTCGACGGCAACATCATCAAGCGCATCTGGGCGTTCGTGCACCCATACCGCAGGCAGGTTCTGCTATCGGTCGCTGCCGTCCTGACGTTCACGGCCATGCAGCTGCTGATCCCGCTGATCATCCGCTACGCGATCGATCACGGCATGCAGCCGGGTGGAAGTCATCAGGCGCTGACCTTCGCGATGATCGCCTTTCTCGCCGCGATCCTCATCAACTACTGCGCCAGTTACTGGCAAGAGACGCTGGTGGGCAACGTCGCGGAAGAGGTGCTCTTCGACATCCGCAAGGCGATGTTTTCGCATCTCCAGCGGGTTTCGCTCTCCTTCATGGACAAGACCGAGGTCGGCCGTCTCATGTCGCGCCTGCAGGGCGACGTCAATTCGATGCAGGAGTTCCTGGAAACGTCGGTCCTGTCTGTCGGCGATATCACGCTTCTGTTCGGCATCGTCTTCGTCATGCTCTATCTCGACTTCAAGCTCGGTCTTCTGACGCTCTCGGTCCTGCCGATCCTGTTTGTCGTTCGCCTCTTCTGGCTGCCGCTGGCGCGCAAGTCCTTCATGGCAGCACATGAGACCAATTCCGTTGCCGCAGGGGCGCTGGCCGAGGCCATCCACGGCGTGCGCGCCGTCCAGAGCATGGATCGCCAGGGCGTCAATTTCACGCTCTATGACGACAAGGCCAGGGCAAACCTGAAGGCACACCTGACGGCAGCGCGCTATGCCCAGGTGATGGTGCCGATCGTGGATTCCCTGACCGGCGTTGCCATGGCGCTTGTCATTGTCGTTGGCGGTGCACGCGTTCTCAATCAGGCGCTCGATGTCGGCGTGCTCGTCGCTTTCCTGTTTTACATCCAGCGCTTTTTCGATCCGATTCGCTCGTTGACGCTGCAATATTCGGTGATGCAGCGCGCCATGGCCTCCGGACAACGACTGACCGAGGTTCTTGATGTTCCCGTCGAAATCAGGGATGCGCCTGACGCAAAGGAGCTTTCCGCCGATATGGATGGCTCCGTCGAGTTTCGCGATGTGGTTTTCGGCTATCATCCCAAGCACCCGGTCCTGAAGCATGTAAGCTTCAAGGTGAACCCAGGCGAAACCGTTGCGCTTGTCGGGCCAACCGGTTCCGGCAAGTCGAGCTGCATGTCGCTGATCCATCGCTTCTACGATGTTCAGCAGGGACAAGTCCTGGTCGGCGGGCATGATGTGCGCGACCTGACACAGGATTCGCTCGGCAACCAGATCGCTATGGTTCTCCAGGAGCCGTTCCTGTTTACGGGCACGGTGTTCGAGAACATTCGCTATCACAAGGTGGAAGCGACACGCGAACAAGTCATCGAGGCGGCCAAGGCGGTCGGCGCTCATGACTTCATCATGCGCCTGCCGCAGGGCTACGACAGCATGCTCGGCGAGCGCGGCGGCAATCTCTCGCTCGGCCAGCGCCAGCTTTTGAGCTTTGCCCGTGCGCTGGTTGCCGATGCTAAAATCCTGGTGCTGGACGAAGCAACCGCCAATATCGACAGCTATACCGAGATGCTGATCCAGAAGGCGCTCGTCAAGCTGCTCGAAAACCGAACAGGGCTGGTCATCGCACACCGCCTCGCCACCATCAGAGAGGCGGACCGCATCATCGTCCTGCAGAATGGCGAGCTGATCGAAAGCGGTAACCACCAGCAGCTGATGAAAAACCGCAAGCTCTATTCGCGGCTCTATAACCTGAACTACGCGTCCTTTGACGATATTCCGGATGCCGTGCTCGAAGAGACGACGGCGAACGGTTCAGCGACTTAAAATCAAGCCTTCCAAGCAACGTCACTATTCGAAGAGGAGAATCTTCCATGGATTACCGCAAGCTTGGCCATAGCGGAGCAATTGTAACCGCCTACTGCCTCGGCACCATGACGTTCGGTGCGGAGGCCGACGAAGCTTCCTCGCACAAACTGCTCGACGATTACTTCGCCTGGGGCGGAAACTTCATCGACACAGCCGACGTCTACAGTGCCGGCAAGTCGGAAGAGATCATCGGGCGATGGCTGAAGGCGCGCCCGAGCGAGGCAAAGCAAGCCGTGATCGCGACCAAGGGACGGTTTCCGATGGGGTCAGGTCCGAACGACATCGGCCTTTCGCGCCGCCACCTGAACCAGGCGCTTGACGCCTCTCTTTTGCGCCTCGGCGTCGAGCATATCGATCTCTATCAGATGCATGCATGGGACGCACTGACCCCGATCGAGGAAACGCTGCGCTTCCTCGACGACGCTGTCTCTGCCGGAAAGATCGGCTATTACGGCTTCTCCAACTATGTCGGATGGCAGATCGCCAAGGCAACCGAAATCGCCAAGGCACGCGGCTACACTCGTCCGGTAACGCTGCAACCGCAGTATAATCTGCTGGTGCGCGACATCGAACTGGAAATCGTCGCGGCATGCCAGGATGCCGGCATGGGTCTACTGCCGTGGTCACCGCTCGGCGGCGGCTGGTTGACGGGCAAGTACCGGCGCGACCAGACGCCGACGGGCGCTACCCGCTTGGGGGAGAACCCGAGCCGCGGCATGGAATCCTACGCCCAGCGGAATGCGCAGGAGAGGACATGGGCGATCATCGAGACGGTAGAGGCGATCGCCAAGGCCCGTGGTGTCAGCATGGCACAGGTCGCCCTTGCCTGGACGGCAGCGCGACCAGCGGTAACATCCGTCATTCTCGGAGCCCGTACGAGCGAGCAGCTCGCAGACAATCTCGCTGCTGCAAAGCTTCTGCTTTCCGAAGAGGAAATGACGAAGCTTAGCGATGTCAGCCAGCCGCATGTGGCCGACTATCCCTATGGGGCTGGCGGCACAAACCAGCGCCATCGCAAGATCGAAGGCGGGCGGTAGGATTGGTGGGCGGCCGGAATTTTCCGGCCGCCTTGTTCTTCAGAGGCGCACGCCGCTCGCGTCGTCGAAGAGGTGCAGTTGCGACGGATCGACGGTCACGCCGACCGTTTCGCCTGCGCGTGCTGTTCCCCGGCCCGTCTCGACGATCGTCAGCTCGGGGATTGTCGCCGCCGTGACGAAGGTGGATGAGCCGGTGGATTCCACCACGGCGACAGGCACATCGAAGGTGCCCTGCCCCGGTGCGGTTACGCCGATGTGCTCGGGACGAATGCCGGCAGTCACCTTGCGACCCGGCTGGATCTGATGGTCGATCGCGATCTTGTGCTTCACGCTGCCGAGATCGATGGTCAGGCTCCTGCCGTTTTCGCCTGCTACCGCAGGGATGAAGTTCATGGCCGGTGAGCCGATGAAACCTGCAACGAACTTGTTGGCGGGCTTGTCGTAGAGATCGAGAGGCTTGCCTTGCTGCTCGATCACGCCTTCGCGCATGACGACCACATGGTCGGCCATTGTCATGGCTTCGATCTGGTCGTGGGTGACATAGACCGAGGTGGCATGCAGACGGTCGTGCAACGCCCGGATTTCCTTGCGCATGTGAACACGCAGTGCGGCATCGAGGTTGGAGAGGGGCTCATCGAACAGGAATGCTTTCGGATGGCGGATGATGGCGCGGCTCATTGCAACGCGTTGGCGCTGGCCGCCGGAAAGCTCGCGCGGGTAACGCTTCAACAGATGCGACAAGCCAGTTGTAGCAGCGACCTCCTCCGCCGCCTTTTTGGCTTGCGCCTTGGCGACGCCGCGAATGCGCAGGCTGTAGGTCAGGTTCTCCTCGACGGTCATGTGCGGATAGAGCGCGTAGGACTGGAAGACCATGGCGACATCGCGCTTGCGCGGCGGCACGTTGTTCATCAACTCGCCGGCGATCTTCAACTCACCCTCAGAGATACTCTCAAGGCCTGCGAGCGAACGAAGCAGTGTGGACTTGCCACAGCCGGACGGACCGACGAGTGCAACGAAGGTACCCTTTGCGATCGACAGGTTGATGTTCTTCAGGGCATGAAACGCGCCGTAGTGCTTGTTGACGCCGCTGAGCTCGATCTGATTGGTCATTTAAGGGCTCCAGAGGTGAGGCCGGATACGATGCGGCGCTGCAAGAGAACGAAGATGGCGAGGATCGGCGTCACATACATCGTGGCGTAGGCCATGATGTTGTTCCACTCGTTGGTGTTCGGTCCCATGAAGGAGTTGAGACCGACACTCGCCGGCTGAAGCTCGGCAGCCTGGATCATCGACTTCGAGTAGACGAACTCACCGAATGCCTGCATGAAGATGAGGATCGCGCTCACGAGGATGCCATTGCGGGCAAGCGGCAGCACGATGCTGAAGAAGGCACCGACGCGGCTGTTGCCATCGACCAGCGCGGCCTCCTCGAGTTCCATCGGCACCGCCATGAAGGTGGCGCGCACCAGGACGACGAAGAAGGGCATGCTCTTGGCGGCGATCGCGAAGATGACGGCAAGGCGCGGATAGTCGAGCATGCCCAGTTGCGAGAAGCCGACGAAGATCGGGGTCACCATCAACGATGCCGGCAGGACCTGCAGCATCAGGATCATGAACAGACCGATATCGACCCAGACGTTGCGGTAGCGCGCCAGAACATAGGCGCAGCCGACGCCAAGAACGGTGATCAGGGTAACGGCGCCGACGGCGATGACCAGCGAGTTCCAGAGATACCGGCCCATGCCGCGGCTTTCCCAGACATAGCCGAAGGTTCCCCATTGCGGGTCGCCCGGCCAGAAGCTCGGGGGCGTTGCGAACATCTCGGACCCGCCCTTGAGGGCCGTGATGTACATCCAGTAGAGCGGGAACAGATAGATCGCTGCCATGAGGATGGCGATCACGAGCATAAGGCGGTTGCGTGTCGTATCGCTCATCCGCGCACCTCATGACGTGTGGAGCGGACATAGACGACCGAGGCGAACATGACGAAGATGATCATGATGACGGAGATGGTCGCGCCCTTGGCGAAATCATACTGGCGGAAGGACAGGTCCCAGGCCCAGTACTGCGTGACGTTGGACGAGTTGTTCGGGCCGCCCGAGGTGATGGCGGCAAAGAGATCGAACTGCTGCAGCGTGAAGATCAGCCCAAGTGCGATGATGGCGCCGATCGTGGAACGCATCATCGGCAGTGTGATCGTCCAGAAGCGTTGCCAGGCATTGGCACCGTCGAGTTCGGCGGCTTCATAGAGGTCACCGGGGATGCCGGACAGGCCGACCGACAGCAGGATCATGTTGAAGGCAGTCCCCAGCCAGACATTGGCGATGATGACCGCATAGAGCGAAAAATGCGGATCGGAGCGCCAGAAGATGTTGCTACTAATGATGCCGCTCTCCTTCAGGATGAAGTTGAGGACGCCGAAATCGCCCGAGAGAATCCAGTTCCAGATCGCTCCGACGACAAGGCCGGGCATGACCCAGGAGACGAGAAACAGGCCGCGCAGCCATGAGGCGCCGGGGAAATTGACCCAGAAGAACAGCGCCAGGCCAAATCCGATCAGAAACTGACCTGCGATCGAGCCGACGACGAAGATCACCGTATTGCCGAGGATCGGCCAGGTTTCCGGCTGGGCAAAGAGATCGGTATAGTTCTTGAAGCCGACGAAGGGGCGCGAGAAGGTTCCGAGGCTGAACATGTCAACCTCCTGGAAGCTCATCACCACATTGTAGATGAGCGGCAGTCCCGCCATCAGGAACAGGAAGGCCAGCGGAAAGGCGACCAGGGTGATGTCGAAGCCGCGGCCGTCTCTGACGCTTGAAAGAATCCGTTTCATCGATCCTCCGATACTCCGAACGGGGCTGCCTGAAGCTTGCGCTGCAAGACAGCCCCTGCCGGGAGGAAATGGTAGGGATGGCCCGAAAGCCATCCGGTTATGCAGAGTGGATTAGCCGAGCACAGCCTTGATCTTGTCGGCAGCCTGATCGAGCGCGTCCTTCGGGCTCATCTGGCCGGTCAGGGCAGCCTGGATTGCGTCCTGGATCGCCTTGGAGATCTTCGGCCATTGCGGATTCGGGCCGCGAGGCTTGGCGTATTTCAGCTGTTCGATGAAGACCTTCAGCGCCTCATCCTTGAGCTTCTCGCCGGTTTCCGGGATGGTGATGTCGGAACGGGCCGGAAGCTGGCCGTAGTTCTTGAACATCTTGTCGTCCTTCGAGGCAAAGAACTCCAGTGCCTTGAAGGCTTCGGCCGGATGCTTCGTGCTGGAGAAAATAGCCCAGTTGAAGTCGCCCATTGCCGAGGAACGCTCAGCGCCTTCCTTCGGAACCGGAAGCAGGGCAACGCCCCAGTCGAACTTCGCCTCCTTGGTCATGCGGTCGAGTTCCCAAGGACCGGAGATCGCCATCGCGGCATTGCCGGAGTTGAAGGTGCCGGTCGAATCCCACTGGCCGCGCGTCAAGGTGTCCGGAGAAGCAAGCTTCTCGTCCATGATCGTCTTCCAGGTTTCAAGGGCCTTGACCGCGCCTTCGGCATTGATGTTCTGATAGCCGCCGCCCGCCATCTGGGCCCAGGGAAGGAACTGGAAGGTGCCTTCCTCGTTTGCCTTGGCCGAGAAGGCGAGACCATAGACGTTCTTTGCGGGGTCGGTCAGCTTGCGGGCATCCTCGACAAGCTCGTCCCAGGTCTGCGGCGGCTTGTTCGGGTCGAGGCCCTTCGCCTTGAACATGTCCTTGTTGTAGTAGAGCGCGATCGTGTTGGTCGCCTTCGGCACGCCGTAGTACTTGCCGTCCCATTCGACCGACTTCAGCGGACCTGGGAAGTAGTTATCCGGCTTGATGACCGAGGATCCCTTGATCATGTCGGTAATGTCGAGGAAGGCCCCGCGCGAAGAGAACATCGCGTGCTCGGGGTTGTCGACGGCGATGATGTCAGGGGCCTGGCCGGTGGCATAGGCGCGCATGGCCTCGGTGACGACATCATCGAACTGGATCAGACGATATTCGATCTTGATGCCATTGTTCTGGGCGTTGAATTCCTTGACGAGGTTCGGCGCCGGCTGGATGTCCTTGTCCAGCGACCAGAGGGTCAAGGTGACGTCTTCGGCCTTGGCGGCCAGGCCGAAGAGAGAAACGCCTGCGAGCGCCAAGGCGCCGATCATTGCAAACTTGCGGATACCCATAGTTCTCCTCCTTTGTGGTTATCCTGTCGGAAGCCGGCGATTCCTCCTCGCCGGCCGCGATGTCATCAAACCGGATCGACGACGAAATCGGCGCCCCGGGCATGCTTGAGATGGTTCAGCGCATAGACCTGACCGGTCATTTCCAGCGCGTCGCGATAAACCGGGTCGTGCCAGCCTTCGATATCGATCGAACCGGACCAGCCGGCAAGCCGCAATTCGGAAATGATGTCCGTCCAGTTGCTGTCGCCGAAGCCCGGCGTACGCATGAAGACGAATTTCTCCTTGCCGAAAATGCCATGTTCCTTGATGACGTCCCAGCGGATCGTCGCGTCCTTGCCGTGCACGTGGAAGATCTTCTTGGCCCACTTGCGGATCTGCGGCAGCGGCTCGATCAGATAGACCATCTGATGGCAGGGCTCCCACTCAAGGCCGATATGATCGTCCGGCGTTTCGTTGAAGATCAGTTCCCAGGCATCCGGGTTGTGCGCGATGTTCCAGTCGCCAGTCGCCCAGTTGCCGTCCATGGCGCAGTTTTCGAACGCGATCTTGACGCCCTTGTCGGCGGCGCGCTTTGAAAGCTCGCTCCAGATTTCCTTATAGCGCGGCAGGCTGTCGGTCAGCGGCTTGTTGCGGATTCGACCGGTAAAGCCGGCAACGCAGGTTGCGCCGAAATGGTGAGCATTGTCGATGCAATCCTTCCAGCCCTGCAGCGTCTGCAGGTCGATGTCGGTCGTTTCCAGCGGATTGCCGAACATGCCAAGCGTCGAGATCGTGATGTCACGGTCACCGATGGCGTCGCGTGAGCGTTTGCCGAGTTCGGCCAGATCCTGGCCGTTGGTCGTCTGCCAGAAGAAGGGTTCGAAGCTTTCAAAGCCCATATCGGCAATCTGGCCGATGCGCTTGTCGGCGCCGCCCTTAGAGGCGCTGACCATGGTGCCGATACGAATGGACTTGGCGGGGTTGCTCACAATCGCTTTTCCTTATGCTGAAATTTCGATGCGCTTGCCGGTCTTGGCGCTTTCGATCGCGCCGAAGACCATGGCGAGGCTTCTGATATTGTCGGAGCTTGCGGTTTCGGGCCGCTTGCCTGTCTTGATCGCCTCGACGAAGCTTGCAATGACGCTGGCATGGCCGTGCGTTTCTTCTTCGTGCGCGGGCTCGGGAACGTTTACGGGCGTAAAGCCGTGCAGGAGGCCGGGATCCTTGCCGGCGACAGCTGCATTGAATACCTCGCCGCCATCCCAGGTCAGCATGCCCTTCGAGCCGACGAGACGCCATTCGCTTTCCCAGCTCGTGCGCTCACCTTCAGCGCACCAGGAGCCGCGATAGGTGAAGACCACGTCGTCGGAAAATTCGAAGGTGGCATTGGCGGATGCGCCGTGCTTGTACCAGGATCCGGTCGGATTGCGTTCGACGCAATAGACGGCAAGCGGCTTCTTGTCAGCGACATAGCGTGCTGCGTCGAAGGTATGGATTGCCATGTCGAGCAGAAGCACATTGTCCATCTCCTCGCGAAAGCCGCCGAAATGCGGGCCGAGGAAGAAGTCGCAATGGATGGCGGTCAGGTCACCGATCGCCCCGCTCTCGACGAAGCGGCGCATGCGGCGGACACCGGAGATGAAGCGGCGGTTCTGGATGATGGCGTGGATCTTGCCGGTCTCGGCGGCGAGATCGATCAGCGCGGCTCCTTCTGCAAGCGAGGTCGCCATCGGCTTTTCGCTGAGAACATGGCAACCTCCCTTCAGCGCCGTCGAGACGACATTGAAACGGGCTGTCGGTATGACGACGTCGAATACGATGTCGGCCTTGGTCCTGGCGATGACGTCGGCAAGATCGCTGCCGATGACAGCGCCCTCAAGACCGAACTCGGCGGCAAGTGCTTCAGCGGCTGCCGGATTGACATCGACGAGGCCCTTGACCTCGATCGCGGCTGCAAGAGCCGGGGTTTCCTTGATGGCGCGCAACCAGCCTTTTGACATGGCTCCGCACCCGCATAGAACGGCATTCAAAATCACGATTTCCTCCGGTGGATCGTTTCCGGTTTTCCTCCCGAAACGCATCCCGTAAACGTTTACGATACTAAGCGGAAACGTTTCTTGGTGTCAATAGTGGTTCAAACAGTGCGAAATGCTGCGGGAAACACCTGCAAACCTAGGGCTTTAGATAAATACGTGCTGCACCGCAGCACGAGAAAAACCTGACTGATTTCGCCCGGGTAAATGGCTTCGGACCTGCGCTTGTCCGGCCCGCCCGTTCCCGATGCGAGCGACCAGAGAGGACATCGCTATGCCGAGTGCCGACAACCACGATCAGCGCAAGGCCCAAGACCAAGAGGCAGAGCGCAAGCATCACGCTGAAGAGAAGTCAGCAGATGACAAGCGGGCGGTTAAGGAGCCTGAGAGCGATAGCCGTGAGCGTCAGGCAGGCAAAATAATTGGCAACGGGTAGGCGCTCGTAAGCGCGGCCTGAGCTCACCATCGATTGATATCGCGCTCTCTGTCTTCAACCGCGTATCGCATCGCCTGCTCTCTACTGCACCCCAGCCTTTGCATGTGGTGGTCGAGGAGCGACTGCCGCTGCCCTTCTGCCATGACCGCAAAGACCGCTCTGAAGCGCCTCTCGCTCTCTGACAGGCCATCCAATGGTATCGTAGCAAGGAGCACCCTCTGGAGCAGCGGCGCAAGCAAACAAAAGGCGAAGAAGCCGATACCTGCGCCAACAACAGCAGCCATCACGTATTGCATTGCGACCCTCCAGCAACCGAGGAGAGTATCGGCAAAGTCTAATTCTGCGACAAGCTGCAACGTCGAAGAGGCTTACCGTCGCCCTAATGGCGAGGTTCGAATCGAGCGGATACACCCACGGAGTGGAGGACGAGGGGTGGTTTCAGTCCCTGGTGCCTCATCACAGAAAGCATGGATCCTTCCGCATCTGCGCAGCAAGGCCGGGGAGCATCGCTTGGCTCTTGCCATAGCCGGACTTCCCTGTGGATCTGTCAGTGATGTAGTTGCGGGCAGCATCGAGGACGCCCCCCACCAGACAGAGGAACTCGAATAGATGACGCCAGCCGTGATTGGGGGGCAACTCGGGCCGCTTGATCTGGACCTCATCGCGCAGCCACTCAGAGATGTTGGGCTGTGAGCGGGGAGGAAAAATGCGGGCGTTGTCCGGTCCGGGCAGACCGAGAACCAACTTTATCAGCCCCTCTTTCAGTAACTCGGGATGGATGGGAACTCGACGTTCACGGCATCGCAAGACCCATGTGCACCACCTTTGTGTACCAAGAGGGATGGCGCAAAGTGCAGCAAGATCAGATCGTTCAACCATTTCAAGGAGAAGGAATGGTGGGCGATGAGAGACTCGAACTCCCGACATCCTCGGTGTAAACGAGGCGCTCTACCAACTGAGCTAATCGCCCTCGCGAAATCGGTCCCGTTTGGTCCGCCGCGTCGGTGGCCGTGATTTATGCGGATCGTGGCGAAACCGCAAGAGCGTTTGTGAAGATTTTTTTATTTTTTCGGAAGTGCTTTGCAGGGCTCGAACCACTAGGGGCCAACCAAGCCGATGCGCGGTGGCAAATACCGCCTGCACTGGAAAGCGATGAGCAGGGCCCTCCGACCACGCTGGAGACTATGCCTCCAGCGAAAAGGCGTCGCTCTCGCCCGGGACGAGCTCAAGGGGCCAGATCGTGTTGCGGGCACCCCTGGGATAATGCTCGGCGTAAGCCGGCATCGTCGCGAGCAAGGTCTCGGCGAGCTCGACGCCGAGATCGCGCAGTGACATGCGGAAGCAGGTTAGCGATGGCTGCAGAAATTTTCCGCGAGGTTCCTCACGAAAGCCGATAACGGCCAGATCTCGACCAGGAACGATGCCCGCCTCGTTCATGCGCCGGTAGAGACCGATCGCCATCAACTCGTAGATCAGAATGATGGCCGTCGGCTTTCTGTCGAGCCGTAGCATCTCATGACCGGCCTGATAGCCGCCCTGCTCGCTCGATTTGACGCGGATTACCAGCGACGGATCATAGGCTATTCCGTGGCGCTCCAGTGATTGGCGATAGGCATCGACGAATATATAGCCGAGGTTGATGTCATTGGATGGCGCCGCGATCGCGATACGGCGATGTCCCTTCGACACGAGACGATCGACAGCGCAGGCTGCAACGCCCTCGAAGTCCAGATCGATCCAGGGGTGGCTTCCGCCGGACGTGCTGCGGCCAAGCGCGACGAAGGGGATCTTGGCCTTCACCAGAAGATCGATGCGCTTGTCGACCCGCTGCGTCGCCGAGATGATCATCGCATCGACGATGCGTCGCGCGACCATTCGCTTGAGGTATTCATGCGGATCCTCGTCGTTTGGGCACGGCAACATCAACAGATCAAGTTTGTGACGGGACAGCACACTCTGCAGGCCGCCAGTAACGCCGAGGAAGAAGTTGTCGCTGTTTTCGACCGTTTCCTTGCTGGACTCGATCATCAGGCCGATGACATTGGTCGTACCCTGTCGGAGGCTCCGGCCGGACTGGTTCGCCACATAACCCAGCTCCTCTGCCGCCGCGAGCACGCGCTTGCGGGTCTCCTCGTTGACGTCGGGCCTGTCGTTCAGCGCACGCGAAACGGTCCCGATCGAAATGTCGAGATGCTTGGCGAGTTGGCGAATTCCCTTCATTTGCGGCAATCTTCCTCCCGGATTGAACGCGTCAGTTCCCTATCTGCCATACAAAAACGTTTCCGGAAAGCGCGATTGCAACCCGCAGCCGTAGCGTCAATTCTTGCTCAGGCAGCGGTCGACAGCGTTACTATCGCTGCCAAAGCGCCGGCGGCGGCTCCGACGGATTTCGCCATGGCGTCTGGCAGTCGCGCGTGTCGTGACGGCGACAGCAGTTGAAGTAATTCCGAAAGGCCGGCGCCAACAATGCAACTGATCGTAATCAGCACCGGAGACTGCGAATAGCCAAGCACAAAGAAGAAGGCCATCGCCGCGAAAGCAAGGCTTCTGTCAAGATTGACGTGAGTGATCGTCCGCGGACGCAGCCTTATGGGAGCGATCGTCACGAAGAGGATGAAGACAAGCAGTAGCCATGCAATTGCTTGGGCAACGACGACGAAGGTCAGCCTGCTGGCAATTTGGTCGGACACGTCGGACATCCTGTCATCGCCGGTTTGCAAGAAAGTGCAAACTACAACTATGCGAAGAAAGTGAAAGCCTCAAGAATACCGTGCATCTGCAAAACCCTCGGCATCTCTTGAAGAGCACCGTCCTTTCGTGAAAGGCAGTCATCAACATCCATCGCCAGCAAATATTCAGCGAGGTGTCATTCAGATGACTGCACGCTCGTTCTCAGGCCAGTAGACGTCCGTCATCTGTAGAGGAATTGCTCCGAATCGGAGAGTGCGGGAAAGCCGTGGGCGGAACGGACGTATCGCGTTCGCACCTTGCAAACACTTGCAAAGGCTGACGAGCTAGTAGGCGTTGTGGCGGCCAATCACAGTGCCCATCGTCATGAAGACTATTTTCAAATCGAGCCACAGTGACCAGTTATTGATGTACCAGATGTCGTGACGAACGCGGTCAGCCATGCGATCCACGGTCGGAGTTTCGCCTCGGCACCCGTTGATCTGGGCCCAGCCTGTCAGGCCCGGCTTGACGTGACGGCGGGACGCGTATTGGGCAATAAGCGATCCGTAAAGGTCATCGTGCGCTAACGCATGCGGACGCGGGCCAACCACCGACATGTCACCTCGAAGTACGTTCCAGAATTGAGGGAGTTCATCCAGACTCGTCGATCGAATGAAGCCGCCAACTCGGGTGACGCGAGGATCATTGCGTGTCGCCTGGCGCACGTCAGCGGCATTTTCCATGACAGACATGCTACGAAACTTGAGGATACGAAAAGTCCGGCCGTTGTATCCTTTTCGAGACTGCACGAAGAAAATCGGTCCCGGACTGTCGAGCTTGATGGCGACGGCAACCGCAGCGCAGATCGGGAACATGACCACCAGCGCCGCGATCGAGAAGGCGATATCGAACGCTCTCTTCAGCCCGCGTTCGTAAAGCTCGAGCGGTGGGCGGTGGGTCTGAAATACGCGCCGTTCTCCGACAGTCTGCGCGAAGCCCTCGACGACATCACCGACCACTCCGCCGAACATGACGTTTACCGGCACACAGAACTGGCGCAGGGTGTTCAGACACTCCTCGAGTGCCCGCAAATTGCCGTAGTCGCTCCAGGCAACCAAGACCTCGTCGACTTCGCCTATGCCGCTCTTCACATAAGCGTCGCTCGTGGAAGCCAGCGAATGATCACCTTCGGAAATTCGCATCGTGTGCTCTACGGAGAGACCGCTGAGGGCGGCACGTTCAACGACCGGTTCCGTCGACATCGTGCCTGGGCAAACAAGCAGGACCCGGCGGGTGCGGAACGCGGCACGCGCGATCGCCATGCTAAGGTGGCGATACCAGAGCAAGCGCAAAGCCACCAGTCCGCCCAAAGAGAGGGCCGCACTTGTGACGATTGAACCCAGCGATATCGCCATGTCGATCTTGAGGAACAGGATGACCGCGAGAAGGAAGAATAGTGCGGCCGGGAGAAACGCGACGATCAGTAACAACTGGCGGCGGAAGGAGAACATCTCGCTCGATCGATAGGCGTGGACGCTGAACATTGCCAGTACGAAAACCGTTGCCACAAGCAAACCGATCCCGATGTAGCGCAACGGGTCAGCCAGGGTGCCGTAGGTCATCTGCTCATAGAACAAATGCCCTGCGGCGCTTGCCGCAAGGAGGACGACAAAATCGAACGCCGCTGCGATGCAGGTAATCGCTATGCTGTGGAAGCCGAACCATTTCCGGTCGCTCTTGACGGAAAGATGCGGGCCCCAGTTCTGTTCGACTGGAATGGTCATGAAGCACACCCTCAACCCTGCCGTATAGTTAGCATGGGTTAAACGTGTCCAACAATTATCCTCAGATACGCCTTATTGCGTAACGTTAAGACAATTCCTGAATATATATCGAAACACGGAAAGTATAGTGTCGTAATACGCAGCGCAGATTGTATTTTTCGAATGGGTTTCTATTAATTTGTATTTGTGCCAGTCGGTCAATCCAGATCTGTTGTTTTCAATCGGCTCACTTTCGCCTGTGGTTATGTGAGATTGGCTTTAGGTGCGCCTAATTCGTCGCCGACCTGCGCCATGTTTGCCGAGCGGAAGCCAAGTCGTTGGTGCCGGGCAACCCGCCGGCCCCGCCTATCTCGGCACGTCCAGCTTGTTGACAGCGAACTGATAGTTGCTACCGGTGCCCGCGCGGGTGACCACCAGCTTGCGTGTCCTTGTTGTGATACGCGCAAAATTCCCGTCCGTCGTAATTGACCGTGCGATCGAAATCTTGGCGGAGTCTATTCCTGGGAATTTTTCCGGGCATGCCTTGCCACCGATGCCATACATGCGCGTGCCGCCTTTTTCGTAGCGCTGCAAAATGGGCCGGCCGCCTGGGTCGGCAAGAACCTTGCAGCCTGGCGCGTTTGGTACCGGGATCATCCGATACCAGGGGCTGTCGCCGAAAGCGCTGGGCACGGATAATGACAGCAGGGCGGAGGCGACAAGAGATAGTCTCAGCATGGTCCGGCTCCTTCGTTGTCAACCCTGCAAAGCTATATTAGCAATCGCTGAGCGACAAGATTCATCCGGGTTTCGGAAGAGATCCTGGGGGCTTGCAGGTGTCCCTACCCTTTCACGGCGCCGGCGGTCATTGAGCCGGAAATCTGCCTGTACATCACGAGACCGAGCACCGCAGGCGGCAGCGCGCCGAGCATCATGACGGCCGATGCGGTTCCCCACTGCACCCCACCCCCGCTGGCGGCAAAGAAGAAGGAGGCGCCGACGGTCATCGGAACGGCCTGGCTGGTCGTCAGCATGAGGCCAAACAGGAACTCGTTCCAGGCGGTGATGAAGCCGAAGATGAAGGTGGTCACCAATGCCGGCCTGACGACGGGCCGGATGATCATCAGCATCACTTGCCAGGAGCTGGCACCATCCACCTTCGCTGCTTCGTCAAGTTCCAGTGGCACGTCGGAAATGGCATTGACCATGATGACGAGCGCAAGTGGCGTATTGACAATCGTCAAGATCAGGCCCAGCCCAAGCCGCGTATCCAGGAGGCCAAGCCATTGATACATCATATAAAGCGGGATCGCGAAAATGATCAGTGGCACGGCCCGCAGGTTGATGATGACAGGCAACAGGGTGCGTTTGCCCGCCTCGCTTCGAGCAATGGCATAGGCCGCCGGGAAGGCCAGAAGGATCGCAAGGCTCGTTCCGATGAGCGAGGCAATCGTACTGTTGAAAAGATACGAGTAGATATTGAACCGATCCGTGTGTGTCAGAACCCGAAGGTAGTTCTCAAGTGTCGGCTGGCTTATCCAGAGACCGGGATTGATTGACAGTTCACTCGCGCTCTTCAACGAGGTGACGAGTGTAACGATGACCGGAAAGTTCATTGCGAGCGTAGCAATTGCAAAGACGAGCCAACGAGCAGTGTTCAGCATCGCTATGTCCTCCTGCGACCGGCAAGCCAGTTGAGAGCATAGAGCACCGCAAGCGAGGCGACGAACAGCATGACGGATGCCGCAACCGCCTTGCCGATGGCGCCCTCCTTGAAAAACGCCTGGTAGATGTAGATCGAAAGCGATGTCGTTGACCCCCCGGCGCCACTGCCGGTCAGCGCATAAACGTTGTCGAATACGCGAAAGCCATCGATGAAGCGGATGAAGAAGGCGATGACGAGTGTGGGAAGCATCAGCGGCAGTTCGATCCACCACAGGATCTTGAACCAGGGGGCGCCGTCGAGCGCGGCCGCTTCCCGCACATCGAGCGGTATCGCAACGTAGGCCATATGAAAGAGCAGAAAGGCAAACGGCGTCCACTGCAGCGTTTCGACGACGATCAGCGTGCGAAAGGCATTATTGATGTCGAGGAAGGCCGGGCTGTCACCGAACCACAGGAAAAGATAATAGGGCACCGGCCCGGCAAACTCATGCAGCACAAGCCGATACATCAGGCCGATCATGGCGGGAGCCACCATCAATGGCAGCATCAACGGCGCCATCAGAAACGATCGCTTCGCAAGCAGTGGCGCAAGGAAGATCGCAAGGAACAGGCCGATCAGGCATTCGGCAAGCGCGGTCAGGATGCCGAAGCGCATCGAGAAAAATACAGCCTGCCAGAACTCTCGGTCTACCAGCACAGATGCGTAGTTGCTAAGCCCGCTGAGGCTTGGACTGCGCAGGTTCTCGAAGCTGACGGTAGAGACCGAGTAGATGAGGTTGACGAGCGCAGGAAAGCCCAAAAAGAGAAGCAGGAACGCCACAAGCGGTGCGAGATAAGCTCTGCCTTCGGCACGTTTTACAATAGCCATTATGGTCCGCCGGGTGTGCCGGCGCCAGGTGAAACCTGACGCCGGGCTCGTCCTACTTCTTCAGGAGATCCTGCATGCCCGTCTTCACATGGGCAAGCGCGTCGTCGAGGCCCTGTTGGCCCGCCCAGTAGCCCGTGAATTCCTTTGCCTGAAGTTCATAGACCGACAAGGCATTGGCGGAGGTGGCGCCGTTCATCACATAGCCATACTTGCTCGCGAACTCGCCGAGTTTGACGAGATCAGGACGCTCGCTGGCGACCTTGGCGACGACGTCGGGCGAAAGGGCCGGAGAACCACCGCTTTTGGCATAGAGAAGTGCGGCATCCTCGCTTGCCAGCCATTTCAGGAACTTGGTCGCACCTTCCTTGTTCTTGGCATTCTTGTTAAGGCCAAGCCCGAGGCCGTGGATGTGATCCGCGCGGCCGTCGGGGCCAGCGGGCGGCGCGACGATGCCGGTCACTCCGGCAACGGCCGGCGACTTTTCAGCGTTGGTCAGATCGGCCGCTGCTGCATTCCATTGCAGCGCAGTTGCAGCCTGGCCCGAGCCATAGGCGGCATTGGTCTCGGCGTACTCGTAGCTCAGCGAATCCTTCGGGGAAGCGCCTGCATCATAGAGCTTCTTGTAGAGCTCGAGGCCGGTTTTGTACGCATCGGAATCGACCGTGATCTTGCCGTCCTTGTCCATCCAGTTGCCGCCGTAGGAGCGTGGCAGGGATTGGAAGACCATCATGTTGAAAAGCAGGTTCTTCATCTGCAGGACAGTGCCGTAGCGCACGGGACTTGCCGAATTCGCCTGCTTGCTGAAATAGAGCGCGGTTGCTGCCCAATCGTCCCAGGTCCAGCTGTCGGGATCCTTCGGCTGGAGTTCCTTGCCGAGGTACTTCTCAGCGATTTCCCCGTAGGTCTTCTTGGCCGCCTCGTCCTTCATCAGGGCGTCGATGAGATCCTTGCGATAGTACATGAAGTGCAGGGAGAGGTCTGTCGGCACGCCATACTGCTTGCCATCGAACTGCATCGTCTTGAGGACAGATTCACCAAACACCTTTGCGGCGTCCGAACCCAGTTCGACAGGCTCCATGTAAGGCGCGTAACGGCCGATCGAATAAGTGGCAACCAGATTGACGTCGAAAGCATCGGAGCCGGCGGCCATGTCGGCCTGCAGCTTGTCAAAGAAGCCATCGCGGTTGAAGAACAGCAACTGCACCTTGTCGGCGTCGCTGATGCCGGCCTTAGCATTGTAGGCTTCGACCGTAGCTCTGAGCGCGGTTTCCTCCGAGCCACCGGGCCAGCCGAGCACCGTTACAGTCGCGTTTGCAATACCCGGCAGTGCCACGCTCGCAAGGAGCGCAGCCAGTGCCGGAAGAGACCTTGTTATGGATTTCATCGTCGTTCCCTTTCTTTTATCGGGTTTCATGCCATTCGCTCGCCGCTACTTGCCCTCACCAGCAAGATCTGCAGCGCCAATGATACCGGCGCGGCGGCCGAGCTTTGCAGCCACCAGACGCGGAGTGAACCGAGGCGACATGCCAGACAGCTGGCTGCGCATCAGGTCGAGATAGCCTTCCGCCAGGCCGATGCCGCCGCCGATCACGATCACATCGGGATCGAACATCAGCTGGATATCCCGGCAGAGCGTCGCGGCGCGATTGGCCGAAAGGGACATGATATCGGCTGCCCACGTTTCACCGTTGCGCGCGCGCTCAAAAACCTCGACGGCGTCGATCGGGTGGCCGGTCTTCAGGGCCTCGCTCGCAATCCATCTGCCGGACGTCTGATCTTCAAATGGAGCCTGCCCCTGCGATGGTGACCGGATCAGGCCAAAGTGGCCGGCAAGCCCCGACAGCGGCTTGCCGTTGACGACAATCCCTCCTCCGATACCGGTCGAGATCGTCAAAAAGACCAGATCATCACCTGATCCCGCCCCGAACCTGTACTCGCCCCAGGCTGCAGCCTGCGCATCATTGACGGCAAAAGCGGGCTTGCCAAACAGTGCAGCGACGCGATCGACCAGAGGGTAGCGATCAGGAATGGAAAGCGTTGCCGGATTGAGCGCCGACCAGCGGCCGCCTTCAATGAAGCCGGTCACTGCAATCCCGATCCGTTCGTATCGGTTCCGCCAATTTGCGGTACTCTCGGCCACCTTTGAGAGCCAGGCGTCCGGTCCAGCGTCGCGCGCGGTCGGAACGACGATCTCTTCCAGAACTGTACTGCCGCTGACGAGTGCTGCCATCGTCTTGGTGCCGCCAATGTCGATGGAGAGGACGGTTTCGCGGTTTGCGTTATTATAGGCCTTGGCGATCGCCTCATTGAACCATGAGGTCACATGCTCGGTGCGGGTAATGGCAGAACCAACGACGACCGCAAACGCCCCCGCTTGCGCGGCCGCCAGAGCCTGCTCCGGAGAACGGATGCGACCTTCGGCGATGACATAGGGCGTGAGCTGTCGCATCGCCGCGATGAGCTCAATGTCCGGGTCCACGGGTTCCGGTCCGCCAACATATCCTGAGAGTGTAGTGCCAACGAAATCGACGCCTGCGGCAAGGGCCCGCCTGGCGTCGTCGAGACAGGAGCAGTCCGCCATCGTCAGCTTGCCCCTCGCCTTGACGATGCGGACCAGTTCCTCCACCGAAGCCGGGCGAGGCCGATCCGTCGCGTCAAAGGCGATGACGTCGGCACCAGCATCGGCAAGCGCCTCGGCGTCGGAGACGAAAGGTGTAATGCGGACCGGACTGTCTGGAAGATCCCTCTTGACGATGCCGACAATCGGAGCGGAAACGACGGGACGAACAGCTTTCACATAGGCAACCGACTCGATCCTCAATGCCTTGGCACCGGCGTTCAGTGCCGCTTTCGCAAAGCCAGCGACGAAATCGGCACGATCCATCGGCCCGCCGGGAACCGGCTGGCAGGATACGATAAGGCTATTCCTGATGTCTTCCCGTTGCACTCGTGACACTCCATTTCGGTATCACGATAAAAGGAAAATACCAGATTACAACCAGTTTGTATCTGGTCTTATCGCTGAAGCTCGAAGACGAAGTCGTAGACGTCACCTTTGTAGCGTGTCTCGCAGTATTCCACGATCTGCTCGTCAGGCAGGAAGCACCGTCTTTCGGTCATCAGGAGTGGTGCACCCACCTCGCAATGAAGATGGCGCGCGTCTTCGCTGGTTGCTGCTCTCGAACGCATGCGCTGGATTGCCCGTTGCGGCATGAAGCCACGCGCCTCAAGCGCTTCGTATAGTGAATCCCGGACCAGATCGGGCGAGGGAAGAAAGCGCGTCGGCACGGTTGACGTTTCGACCGCTATAGGTGCGCCATCCGCTGTGCGGACGCGTTTCATGCGGATCACATTTGCATTGGCTGACAGCCCGAGCGCCATCATCTCCGTTGGCGAAGGTCGGCTTATGTGCTTGGAAATCCACACACATCCCGCCACCATGCCGCGAGCGCGAATATCTTCCGAAAAACTCGTCAAGGTCGACATCGACTTCTCGACGCGCGATCCGACCTCCGTCTTGAAGCCGTGGCGGCGATTGAGAAGACCCTCTTCCTCGAGCAATGCCAGGGCTTTGCGAACCGTCACACGTGAGAGTGACAGGCTCTCGGCAAGTAACCGCTCGCCAGGCAGAACGGCGCCGGCCTTCACGGCATTGGAGCGAATGGCAGCTTCAAGGGCCGATTTGAGCCGCTTGTAAAGCGGTACATCGGGCGCCGTCAGGCTCAGTTCCTTGGCTACAAGTTCGATCAAGCTCATATCAGGCATGCTTGTCCCCGTAACAGATCGATCGCCAAAAAGATTCTTGGAAATCGCCATCTGGAGCTATACTGGTATTATTCCGGTCATGCAATTGCTCTCGAATCATGATGGCGCTGCACCTCTTAAGGTTCTCCGGAAGCCCCGCCTGAGGGTAGAAGGGTGATTGCGACCGGCGCCCGTTGCTGCGGCGGATCGCCCGGCGATTGACCGTCCTGACGCAGTGGCTCGAAAATAGCTTGTCTCTGCCAGTCCGGATACGCGAATGGCGAACGAGGCAGGTGCGCAGAAGCTTACAATGACAGCGCGGCTATGATCTATGCCGTCAGGCGGCGGGCAGAGAGCACCTGTCGGCGCTCCCACCATACAAGCATGAGGCTGGAGGCGACGATGAGGACTGCGCCTGCCACGACATTGACGGTCGGGACTTCCGACCAGATCAGATAACCGTAGAGAAAAGCCCAGACGAGGCCGCTATATTCCATCGGCGCAAGCGTTGATGCCGGGGCATGGCGGAAGCCCTCATAGAGCAGATACTGGCCGGCTGCAGCGACAATGCCGAGACCGATCATCAATGCCCAACCGAAAAGATCCGGCGTCTTCCACAGCCATGGCAGCATCGCGCCGCAGGCGACAACGAACAGGAAGCTTGTTGCCATCATCTGGTTCAGCGTGCTTTCGGTGCGGCTGACAAGACGAACGAGGACGGTGCTCCACGCCCAGCAGAAGCCCGCGAAGATGACCATCCCCGCCGGCACGAGACTTGGCGCTTCTGCCGGATTGGCGGCAAGCAGCACGCCGGCGAACCCGCCGATGCACGCGAGCCAGCGCATTGGCCCGACGTTTTCCTTGAGAATGAGGATCGACAGCGCCACGACCATGATGGGCGCTGAGAAATACATTGTCGTGATCTCGGCGAGACCGAGATGGCGTGCAGCCGTATAATAGGCCATCCATGCCGAAAGCATGAGCCCCGCCCGCAACAGCAGCGATTTCCGGTGCGGGCTCTTGAGTATTGACGGATGGCGCAGCCGGCGGACCATGATGCCGGCGATAACAACAATCATGATGCTGCGCATGAAGAGGATCTGCGGAACGGCGTAGTCCGCCACGAGCCACTTCACGACTGCGTCCTGGATGGCAAAAAGAGAATAACCCGAACATGCGAGCGCAATTCCGACGAGCGGGCTCGGGGCGTGGTCAGGGGATCGTTGGAGCATTGGCCTGCGGCGGGAGTTACGTCTTGTGCGTGACGCCTATCAAGAAGCTCGCCTCGTGACAATCGCAAGAAATCATAATGCAAAGCTGCGTCGGCCTATGCCGTCGTGGCCCTTCCTGGATACACTGACGCGCTGCCTGATGTGGGAAGAACCTCGCATCGGGCCTTGCCTCGCGGGCGCAACTGCGGTGTATCATGCGCCGTCTGACGCAAGGCAGAAGGGTGAGTGTGATGAATGAAGGCAAGTCGGCGCTTTACTTGGCGGCGTCGTGGGCATTATGGCCCGCGCTTTTTGCGGCTGGATTGATCGGGGCGGGTTGGGCTTTTCACACAGAGGCACCGCTGTTGTGGTTCAACGTCGTCTATCTGACGATCGTGGCCGCGATCGCAGGGTTCGAGCGGCTGATGCCTTATGAACAGGAATGGCTGAAGCATGATGGCGAAACATTCAACGACATCGCACATACGCTCCTGACAAAGGGGGGCGTGCAGCTTGCCGCGGCGATCGGCGCGTCCGCCCCGATGGCGATTGCCACCGTGGTACAGCCGGCGGTCACGTCGCCAACATCAATATGGCCGGATCACTGGCCTGTCGCCTTTCAGGTCGTGCTCGGACTGATCATCGCTGAGTTCGGCCTCTACGTTGCGCACCGCGCCGCGCACGAGTTTCTTTCGCTGTGGCGGTTTCATGCCCTGCATCACAGCGTCGAGCGCCTCTGGGTCGTCAATACCGGCCGCTTTCACGTTGTCGATTCGCTCTTCAAGATCGCGCTTAGCCAGATCCCACTCTATCTCTTGGGCGCGCCCTTGCCGGTCTTTCTCTGGACCAGTGCCGTAACAGCCTTCATCGGCCTTCTCACCCACTGCAACATCGATGTCAGGACAGGTCCGCTCGACTGGATTTTCAGCACACCCCGATTGCATAGATGGCATCACTCCAGGGTGTTGGCCGAGGGCAACACCAACTACGGCGAAAATCTCGTACTGTGGGATCAGATATTCCGTACTTATTTCAATCCTGCGCGCAGACCGCCTGTGGAGATCGGCATCAGCGGACGGGTTGCCGAGGGTTTCCTGGCGCAACTCGTGCAGCCCTTTTCCTCCAAAGGGTTCAGGCAGATCCTGGGGCGGAAACCACCATCGCTCAAGGGTTATCCTGCGAGTGGCGCGTCTCGGCAGGCGCGTTACGATCCGCACGCTAGTCCCGAGCTCGAGTAGACTTGTCATTTCGCGTGTGACTGTCAGTTGCCAATGATCGGGCGCACAGGGCTCAATGCGGCTTTAAGCGCTGCCCGATGGCTTTGACTCCGAACAGATCGAATGGCCTCTCCCGTGGCGACCCCGACCCTGAACAAGGCTCGACGTACGAAGCCGTTGCGCGCATTGAAGTCGCGCAGTCGACTGGTCGTCTGCACCGCAAAGAGGAATGGATTTCCCTTTGTGTCTCCACCAATATGCATTGCTCTGGCGCGCGGCTCATACAGGACCGTCAATCCTTGCATGCGTATGCGGCGCATGTAGTCGACCTCCTCGCTGTAGAGGAAAAAGCGTTCGTCCCAGTCGCCGACTAGTTGTCTTGCTTTCGAAGAAACCATCAAAATGGCACCGGTTGCCCAATCGACCGGCCCAGCAACCTCGTAACTCCTGGAATCCGCGACAACTTCTCCGATTCCGAGCCTGCTTGATATACGGCCTCCAAGTAGTGCTTCGCTCCAGGCTGTTAGTATCGATGGTTCCCGTCGCAACGACAGGGAAAGACTTCCGTCCTGATTCAGGATCCGCGAAACGACGACACCGACTTTTGGATCTTGCAGCCCCTTTGACATGATGGCTGCTGTCCCATGTGCAAGCTGCAGATCCGGATTGAGAATGAGGATATCCCATTCGGGCGGTACGATTGCAGCGCCAGCATTGATACCGGCGGAGTAGCCGCCGTTCCTGCCGGTTTCGATAACGCGCGGGCCGATCGGATGCGCTTTGGCTATGGCAACGGAATCGTCGCGCGAATTGTTATCAACAACGATGACTTCGAAACGGGCAATTCCGCTTAAGCCGGCGTCCAGAGAGGAGAGAAGATTAGAAAGCACGCCTGCGCTATTGTAGGTCACAGTGATTATGGCAAGCGGTCTCTGTGTAGCCGCATCGTCTTGCCATGTCCGGCGGCTATTGGCGTGACCGTTTAATACCGAGGCGCCCATGTTGCTTTTTACTCCGGTCATCGGGAACTGTAACAACAACAAATATAACCAGAAGCTTGCTTTACGTCTATTAATGCCTGAATACGTCTATTTCGGTAATGCATTCAAAATGTACTCTCGACGATTAAAATGAGATAGCTGTAATTCTAGTGAACGCACCGGATGGGCGATTGCGAACTTGTCATTATAAAGATGATAATGTTAGTATAATACAAAGAAAGCCAAGTATAGACCGCGTAAGGAATGACAAAGGCTCTTGGAACCCGGTGAGCTGGTCCTGAGCCCAAGGGCGTGAATGCGTCGCGACACTAATAGGTAAAATCGTTTGCGAGTAACAATCAATGACCGGAAACGCCGATCTTAAAGAGCCGCCAAAGTCTCGCCGTCACGCTCAGTTGGATCCAATTTGCTGCAAAGTGCTTTTGACTAAAGCTAAGGGTGGCTTTGGGAATCGCATGCTGTCCGCGGTTACTGGCATAGTGCTGGCTGAGTTGGGTGGACGCGTTCCAGTAATTGATTGGCGCGATGGCATGTATGGTCCTGCCGGGGTGAACGTTTATCCCCTGCTTTTCAATGATCCAGTCGGAATTGACCCAGGGCGTTTTGACGATGAATGTGACGTGGCGCCGGCACTATGGTCTGGCCAGCTATCTAGCCATCCTGTTGATATTGTGAGAGAAAGGTTTCCTCGCAGCCATAGCAATCCATTCATCTACCGAAAACTGTCTATTGACCTTGCTGGTCTGGATCCGCCGCAGTCTGTAGGCGTGTTTTGGTCATATCTTCCAAAGCTGTCACGTCTTCGCCGACGGATGAGGCACGATCTGCGTTTCGCAGGTCGGCCGCACAACGATATTATGCACGAAAAGCTGAAGCATCATTTCAGCCCAGTAGGGCCTGTGCTGGAAGCGGTTGAAGGGCTCTTTGCCAATCGCGCCTGCCCGGTGATCGGGGTGCATATTCGCTTTACAGATCGCAAAGTATCCGTTCCACGTATCGAGCGCGAGGTGCGACGGATACGGGAACGCATTCCAGACTCTGATATTTTCCTAGCTACCGACAATGCCGAAGTACAAGCAAGGGTAATGGCAGCTTTCCACCGGGTATTTGTAGTCGACAAATCTTTGGCAGTTGATGGTCGTCCTCTGCATGTGGCGGCAGACAGTTTCGATGATCCGCTGCGGGAAGCTCGCAATGCCCTGATTGACATGTGGGCCCTCTCCCGATGCGATTGGTTGGTGCATTCGAGTCAGTCTACCTTCTCAGTGACCGCCGCACTTATTGGCAGGATACCCGAAACCCGCCAAGTCGACATAGACGGTAGGAACCCCAAGGTGCTACTTAAACGCTGGTTTCAGTCCTTCAGCTGAGCCCCGGCATCATGCCGCGCGATCGGAAATCGGTCCGCAAATAGCAAATGCGCCCGTAGCGGTACCAACATTAGGTGGCTATCAGGTTTTCCGTATCTCTCACTGCGGCGGCCATGTTTAGGAATTTCGATAGTCTGCGTTGTACAACGGGTCCACCGAGCTGCAAGAAAAGCGACTAGTCTGGCTATCTGCAACGCGCGACGGCACGATCGTGTCCCAGCAGATGGTGTAACTGGCGGGAGATAGCAAAGCCGAGTGCCCGCGCGCTTTTCGTTGCGCTGTAGCGGGTGATCGGCTTTGCGGGCGGCCATCAGTGTTTTCCGCTAGGGTCGGGTTGTTCAAGACCAACCTGACGGAAAGACCACCGATGACCAATGACATGATGAACGTGCGCTCCCTCGTTGAGAAGAGCGCGGATGCAGATTTATTGCGTGAGATGATTGGTTTTGCGGCCGAGC